>JAURFH010000086.1 GCA_030834415.1 Verrucomicrobiota bacterium
CTTTACATTAGAGCGAACAGTTGTGTGGCCTGTCATCAAGTTGTGTCGTCGCAATTATTAAAAGCAGGCCATCCAGAATTAATATTCGAGCTCGATGGCCAGACGCAGGCGCAACCGCGGCACTGGGCCGAAAAGCACGACTACAATAGGGCCCAAGCGTGGCTCGTGGGACAAGCTGTCGCGCTTCGGGAAATGAGTGCCCAATTACTGGCCGAAAAAAATCCTGAACCAAGCCTCGTGCAGCGCTGGTCATCACTCAAGTGGCTGGTGCAACAAGCGCGTGTGATCTCCCCCACTGCCGATCATCTCGTATCACTCACCGACGACATGAGCCGGTCGAACCTGGAAGCGGTCCATCGCATCGCTGACCAATTTGCCAAGGAAACCTCAGAGGCCGAATGGAATGACAAGCAAACGCAGCAATTACTGAAGCGGCTTTCATCCATCGCCGGTGAGTTTCGCGGCAATCCCTCCCCGGCACTTTCAGCACGCCGGGCAGAGCGACTCGTCCTGGCACTCGATCGGATCACGGCTTCACTGCCGGAAGCGGATGCCAAAAAATTGGATACGTCCATCAAACAATTATTTGCTTTGGCTCAGGTGCTGGCTGACTTCAAACCGGACACTTTCGCCCATAAACTCGATGAGTTGGCCGCCAAGCTCTAGGTTTTTCCCACATCGACCGAAGCCGGCCCCTCGGCACTTTCTCAAATACGCAAAACTAGACGTCCTTGCGTTTAGGTTCTAACGTCCCCTCCGTGTTTCGTCCTTGTATCGATTTGCACGATGGAAAAGTGAAGCAGATTGTCGGCGGCTCCCTCTCCGACAGCGGCGATGGTCTGCGTACCAATTTCGTCTCCGAACGCCCCAGCTCTTGGTATGCAAAACTCTATCAGCGTGACGGACTGAAAGGCGGTCACGTCATCATGCTCGGTTCGGGCAATGAAGCCGCCGCGAAGGAAGCGCTCGGCGCTTATCCGGGCGGCCTGCATGTCGGCGGCGGCATCAATGCCACCAATGCCCGCAGCTATCTCGATGCCGGGGCTTCGCATGTCATCGTCACCTCTTGGGTTTTCCGGGAAGGCCGCCTGGATGAAGCGCGCCTCGCGGAGCTCGTCCAGCTCATCGATAAAGAACGCCTCGTGCTCGACCTGAGCTGCCGCATCCGCGATGGCGAATACTTTGTAGTCACCGATCGCTGGCAAAAGTTCACGACCTTGCGAATCACCCAAGAAACTCTCCAAGCACTGGCCACTTCCTGCGCAGAATTTCTCATCCACGCTGTGGATGTCGAAGGCCTCTGTCAGGGTGTCGATCTGGAACTCGTGAAACGACTCGGCCAATGGTCACCGCTTCCGACCACTTATGCCGGCGGCGCCAGTTCGCTCGCCGACCTGCAACAAGTTGCTGATGTCAGCCAAGGGCGTGTCGATCTCACCATCGGTTCTGCCTTGGATATCTTCGGCGGCAATGGCGTGCGCTACGATGAATGCGTAGCCTATAATCGTCAGCACACTTCCTGAAATGCGCGACTGGTTTAAACGCCACTCCCTGAAGCTGCTGGCCATTCGCGATACGCCGAATGCCATCGCTGGCGGCATCGCCATCGGCTTTTTCTTTGGCTTTACCCCGTTTATCGGGCTGAAGACTTTGCTGGCCATCGGCCTCGCTTGGTTGTGGCGGGCGAACGTGCTGGCCACCGTGGTTGCCGTCACCCTGCATGACGTCATGCTGCCGTTCATGCCTTTCCTGTTCCGGCTGGAATACAATATCGGCTACTGGCTGCTCTCCAATCCGCATGTCTGGCCACCGGAGATGAATACCCGGGACCTGAACCCTCACCAGTGGCTGAGCTGGACGACTTTTCTCGCCGTAGGCAAACCGCTCGTGCTTGGTTCCGTTGTCTTCTCCTTTCCCGCCTCCATCGTTACCTTCATTCTCGCCCGTGGTGCCATCGTGAGCTACCGCAAGCGCCATCCTTTGGAAGAACCTACCTCCGTCGCCTGAGCCGTATTGATCCTGCTCAGACCACGAATCGTTCCCAACCCTGCCCCTCATACTTCGCTTCAAAAAGATCGGGGTGCAGCAGCTCGGCCAATATCTCCAACGAATCCACCAACCTTGGTCCGGGACGATTGAAGTAGCTGTTGCCATCGATCATGAAGACCTTGCCGTGCTTCACCGCCTGCAGGTCATTCCACTTCGGCTGTTTGATCAAGGCATTCACCTCGGCCCGCGTCCGTTCCAGATCGAATCCGCACGGCATCACCAGAATGATCTCCGGGTCATGCTCCTGCACCACGCTCCAGTTAATCCACGGCGAGTGCTTGCCGGCTTCACCGAACAGCGAGACGCCGCCCGCCAGCTCGATCATTTCCGGCACCCAGTTACCCGCCGCCATCAAAGGCTCCAGCCACTCGATGCACGCCACCCGCGGCCGCGACTTCACCAGACACGCTTTCTCGATCACTTCCACACAGCGCATCTTGAACTGCTTGATGATAGGTTTGGCCTCTTCCATAACGCAAAACGCCTCCCCTACCTGCGCCATATCCGTCCAGAGATCGGCGAAGCGTTTTGGTGACAGCGAGATCACTTTCGGCTGCGACGGCAAAAGATTCTGCACCGCCTGCTCCACCTCACCCACCGTCACCGCACAGACCTCGCACTGCGCCTGTGTCAGGATGTGGGTAGGGTTAAGCTCCTTCAATTTGTCCAGATCGATATCGTAGAGTGACAGCCCCTTTTCCAACAAAGACTTCACCTCGGCATCAATCGCCGCGCTTCCGGCCCCCGTATTCACATTCGCCCGGGAACAGGCTGGCAAGGTGGCCACGGACTCCGGGTAATCGCACTCATGCGAGCGACCCACCAGATAAGGCCCCAAGCCCAGCGCAGCCACGATCTCCGTGGCGCTGGGCAACAACGATACTATGCGCGGACGCGGCACAGCCCAACTTTCGCCCATTTCCAAAAATCGACAAGCCAGAATGAATCACTATCTAAAAGCAGACTACACCTACACTCCAGATCACCAAATCTTCCAAATTCACCAACGAGCATCTCGCATCACAATTCTTTACCCGCCAGAGAATCACACTATCTTTTAGTCATGCCCCGCAAGCCAATCACCTTCGACGACGTTCGCGGCCTCGCCCTGAAGCTAACGGATGTCACGGAGAGCACCATGCATGGTTCTCCCTCCCTGAAAGTGCGCGGCAAATTGCTGGCCTGCCCCGCCCTGCACAAATCCGCCGATACGGACTCACTGGCGGTAAGTATCGATCTCGCAGAGCGCACCCAGTTACTGGCCGCCTCACCAGCCATCTTCTACGTCACCGGTCATTATCTGAAATATCAAATCGTCCTAGTCCACCTCTCCAAAATCAGTCAGACCGCTTTGAAAAAGTTGCTCGATCAGTCCTGGCAGTTTGTGACCACCAAGACTAAGCCTGTCAAAACGAGCAAACCGCGATAAACCCGCGAGCCTGCTTTCTCGCGCTTTGGTTTTGTAGTTCCTGGGCTTAATCAATTGGCCCGCCGGTGCAACCGACTCATTGGGCATTGCGAAGCCCGCCCTCTCTGGCTAGCTTCCCGCCCGTTATTATATGCGGAGCGATTTGCTCAAAGACATGGATCGGATCGTGGTCAAGGTCGGCACCGGCGTGCTGACCGATGCCCAGAAGCGTCTGGACACCAAGCGCATGCAGGCCCTCGTGGCCCAGCTCGCCCGGTTGCAACAGGCGGGCAAGGAAGTCGTCCTTGTCACCTCCGGAGCGGTCGGGGCCGGTATGGGCGTGCTGGGTTTTGACAAGCGCCCCACGGAAGTCGCCGAACAACAGGCCTGTGCCGCCGTCGGCCAGTCCCGCCTCATGGCGATGTATGAATCTCTCTTCGCCCCCTTTGGCATTCACGTCGCCCAAGTACTCCTCACCCATGAGGATTTGGAGCACAAGGAACGGCACCTGAATGCCCGCAACACGCTCGTCACCCTGCTGAGCCATGGCGTCATCCCCATCATCAACGAGAACGATGCCGTCTCCTTCACCGAACTGAAGTTCGGTGATAACGACAAGCTCTCCGCCCTCGTCGCCTCGCTCATGCCGGCGGACCTGCTCGTCATCCTTACGACAGTGGATGGCGTCATCGAGAATTTCGGCAAAGCCAATGCCCGTCTGCTCGCCACCGTGGAGAAGATCGATGCCGCCGTGGAAGCCGAGGCCAGCGGCACCACAGCCGTCACCGCGGTGGGTGGCATGAAGTCCAAGATGCAGGCGGCGAAGATTGCCACGCGTTCAGGCATCCCCATCATCATCGCCTCCGGCCTCGCCGGTGATTCCCTCGACCGCATTCTTTTACACGAAGAAGTTGGCACACTGTTCGTGCCCGAAGCCCGTAAGCTCCGGAGCCGCAAGCGTTGGATCGCTTTCTTCCACAAGCCCAAAGGCACGCTCGTGGTGGATGACGGCGCGAAGAAGGCCATCCGTGAAAGTGGCAAGAGCCTGCTGCCCCCCGGCATCGCGCGCTGCGAAGGCGAGTTCGAGGCCGGTGAAGTGGTAAAGATCTGCGACCTGAACGGCACTGAGTTCGCCCGTGGCATCGCCGACTACGATTCGGATTTCATCCAAGCTGGCAGCGCCAAGCGCGTCGAGATCGTCCACCGCGACAACCTGGTGATCCTGTAAATTATGGCCCGTAAGAAGAAACAATCCGGCATCGACCGCCTAACTGAAATCGCCGCACGCCTCCGCGCCCCGGATGGTTGCCCATGGGACCGCGAGCAGGACCACATGACGTTGCGCGAGCATGCCATCGAGGAGGTCTATGAACTCATCGACGCCATCGAGGCCGGTGATGAAGTGGAGATGACCGAGGAATTGGGCGATATGCTTTTCCAAGTGGTGTTCCACTGCCAGCTCGGCAATGAGCGCGGCGCGTTTGATTTCGACCGCGTCGCCCATCGCATCTCAGACAAGCTCGTTAACCGCCACCCGCATGTCTTCGGCACCACCAAAGTTGGCTCCGTGGATGATGTCCTGACCAACTGGGAAGCCATCAAACGTGCCGAGAAAGTCGGCACCCAACACGAACGCCCTTCCGCTCTCGACGGCATTCCCAAACACCTCCCCGCCCTGCAACGTGCCGAGAAGCTGGTGAAGAAAGCCATCAAGGCCAAGCTCATCGAAGGCAAAGTGGCTGGCAGCAAAGCCAAGCTCCCGACGAAGAAAGAATTGGCCGAACATCTCTTCACCCTCGCCGCCTACGCCCAGCAAAAAGGCTGGTCGGCCGAAACCCTCCTCCGCGAAGAAGTGAACCGGAAGGAAAAAGCGCTGAGAAAGATCGAATTGAAGTCTGCAAAAGCTTCATCCTAGGACGACAAATGTTCTCCCTCTCCTCTCAACGAGGAGAGGGCCGGGATGAGGAGTAAGCATGCCAAAACCGTCACCTGAGACTTGGCTTGCCTCCCATTTCTCCCGCTGGACATTCGCCCAATCCGCTCTAGTCTGTTTACTCAACAACTATGACCGATCCACGCTACGCAAAACTGGCCAAGCTGCTCATCGAATATTCCACCTCGCTCAAAAAAGGCGAACGCGTCTTGCTGGACATGATCGATGTCCCGGATGAATTCACCGTGGAGCTCATGCGGGCCGCCCGCAAAGTCGGGGCCCTGCCCTTCGTCGAGACCCGCCACACCCGCGTGACCCGCGAGATCTTGCGCGGCACGGATGCCGAGCACGCGGCCGCCATCCGCGACATCGAGATGTTCCGGATGAAGAAGATGCACTCCTACATCGCCATCCGCGGCAGCGCGAATGTGAACGAGTCCTCCGATGTCCCCAGCGAGCGCATGTCGCTCTACTCCAAGACGCTGCGCCCGGTGCAGAACTTCCGCGTGAACAAGACCAAGTGGTGCGTGCTCCGCTGGCCCACGCCCAGCATGGCCCAGGCCGCCGGCATGAGCACCGAAGCCTTCGAGAATTTCTACTTCGATGTCTGCACCATGGATTACGTCCGCATGGCCAAAGCCATGGTGCCGCTGGAGAAGCGCATGAAGAAGGCGGACAAGGTGCATCTGAAAGGTCCCGGCACCGACCTCAGCTTCAGCATCAAGAATATCGGCGCCAAGATGTGCCAGGGCGATCGCAACATCCCGGATGGCGAAGTCTTCAGTTGCCCGGTGAAGGATTCCGTGAACGGTGTGATCCAGTTCAACACGCCGTCACTCTACTCCGGCACCAAGTTCGAGAATGTCCGCCTCGCTTTCAAGAGCGGCAAGATCGTAGAAGCCACGGCGAACTCCACCGCGAACACCAAACGCCTGAACGAGATCCTCGATACGGATGCAGGTGCGCGCTACATCGGCGAATTCTCCCTCGGCTTCAATCCCTATATCCAGAACCCGATGTGCGACATTCTCTTTGATGAGAAGATCGCAGGCTCCCTTCACTTCACACCCGGTCAGGCATATGAGGAATGCGATAACGGCAATCGCTCCGCCGTGCATTGGGACATGGTGCTCATTCAGCGTCCCGAATGGGGCGGCGGCGAGGTGTGGTTCGACGGCGAATTGATCCGTAAGAACGGCATGTTCCTGCCGAAGGATCTGAAACCATTGAACCCGAAGAACCTGAAGTAACCTCGGATAATTTCAGCAACAAAAAAGGCGGCAGGTATGAACCTGCCGCCTTTTGTTTTAGAATCGATCCTACGTCTTCAATATCGAGATGAACTGCTTCATCGCCGGCGAGAGCACCTTGCTCTTCTTGTAGATGACCGCGAGCGGGCGGAAGAACTCAGCATCCTCGATCTTGATCTCCACCAGCGTCTGCTTCTGGATCTCTTGCAGGATAGTGTTGTGCGGCACAATGGAGATACCGGCATCGATCTCCACAGCGCGCTTCACCGTCTCAATATTGTCGAACTCCATCACTGGGATCAGCGTGACACCCTGATCCTTGAACACCTTGTCAATCGCCCGGCGCGTCGGGATGTCCGGCTCGAAGCCCACGAATTTCTGACCGCTGACCTGCTTGAGCTTGATCGACTTCGCTTTGGCAAAAGGATGTTGCGGATGGCAGATGAGCACCATGGGGTCATCACGCAGCGGGATGATCTCCAGCCGCAGCTCTTTCTGCGGATAGGCCACCAGGCCGATGTCCACCACGTTGCCCAGCACATCATCATAAACCTGATTGGCCCGGCGGTATTCCACATGCACGTTCACCGTGGGGAACTGCTTCAGGAATTGCTTCAGGTAAGGAGGCAGGTCATGCAAACCGATGCTGTAAATCGTCGAAACCCGGATAGTGCCTGATACGATATCCTTGATTTCCTGGATGCGGTTTTGCAGCGCATCGTAAGTTTGGATAATCTGTTTGCTATACTCGTAAAGGACTTGCCCCTCACGGGTGAGGCGGAATTTCTTCTTGCTGCGCTCGATCAGGATGGATTTGAAGTGGCGCTCGAGCGAGCTAATCTGCTGGCTGACAGCGGACTGGGTCACGCTGTTGATCTGTGCAGCTTTAGTAAAACTTTCCGTCTCCGCTAAATCAGTAAAAACTTTCAGGCTCTCAATTTGCATGAGCAAACCTGTTATTATAGAAAAAGAATAAAGTCAACTAATGTTACGTAGTAATATATTCTTCCGGATTAAGCACCTTCTTGACTTTCAACAGAAGGTCTTGGCTGCTAAAGGGTTTCTGCAAATAAACCTCTCCAGAATTATCCTCAGAATTCTTCGACCGCACGTAACCAGATGTACAGATAATGGGCAAATGAGGGAACATTGGGTGCACTTTTTCGATCAATTCACGCCCGCTCATCTTGGGCATGACCAGATCCGTTATAAGCAAATCGATTCGATGCCCGCTTTTCTCCAATATTTCCAAGGCCTGCAGACCACCGCTCGCCGTCAGCACCCGATAGCCAAAAGAAGAGAATACCATCTCCCCCATGGTCAGCAGCAGGTCTTCGTCATCCACCATGAGAATGGTCTGGGTGCCGCGTAATTCTTCATCATTGTAAACGCGGTCCTGCACCACCCGTTTCTGGGCAGGCAGATAGATGCGGAACGTCGCCCCCTGCCCCGGCGCACTGGAGACCGCGATGGAACCGCCATGATTGGAAACGATACCGTAAACCCACGCTAATCCTAAACCGCGGTGACCATACATGGTGGTAAAGAAAGGCTCGAAGATGCGCGGCAAAATCTCTTTGGCAATACCCGGACCACTGTCGAAAACTTCTAGACACACATAGGAGCCCGGAGCGAGCATGGTGGCTCCGTCCTGTGTCGGCTCCAGCACATCGCGATTGCGGGAAACGACGTTGACGCGGCCCTGCTTGCCCACCGCCTGCACGGAGTTCTCCAACACCTTCATCACCGCCTGCTGCATCTTGCCTTCTTCGAAATTGGCCGTGTAGAGCTTGCTCTCGAGGTGCAATTTCCACTCCACGCCCTCTCCGGCCAGTCCGCGGAAAGATTCCACCCCGTTACGTAACAGATCGTTCAGGTTGCCCGCTACTTGTGCCTTGGTGTCTTTTTCCTGACGGCTGAACACAGCCAGATCGTGCGCGATCTCCGCCGCCTTCTCTGCCGACTTCTCCACCTCAAGCAGCGAGCTACGCCACGGGCTGTCCGCTGGCAGCTTGCGCAGGATGAGCGAGGTGTGCCCCAGCACACTGGTCAAGGCATTGTTGAAATCCAGCGCCACCGTGCGCGTGAGTTGCAAGGCGCAATCCAGTTTCTGCTTATGGACTTGGGCCGGGTCCAGCGGTCCTTGGGATGGCCGCTCCGGCTGACGGAAAAACATGGTCGTATTCCCTGTCGGCCCGGGTGCCACTTCCTGGAAAAGCTGCAAGAGGCAGCCACCCCCACTGCCTGCTTGCGAAGGACAAGAATAGCTGGAGTAAGAAGACTTGTTACCATCCTCTCCCTTCAGGTGGATGATTGTCGGAGCTTGGGACTGACCAAATGCCTGGCGGAGAAATGTCCCGGCATCGCTATGATTGGCCACATCCCACAATTCGGTAAAAGGGCGTCCGGCAATGGTCTGGCCAAAGTTATGGCGGGCGGCTTCGTTTGCTTCCGCCACGCGCCCATCAGGCCCGACTGACAGGACTGGCCATGTGGCTTGTCCCAACATATTTATCCAATTATCACTCATTCCTCACCTTGGCCGACAGCCCTTTTCCTGACGGCGACTTGGCTTCAACAATCCAACATTAACCATCCTTAGACGCACGCGCAAACTTCTGTGCAAAAATACGTATAACTTCGCTGTTCCGTTTACTGTTCTGTTTTCCCATAGCAACCACTTCATCATGGGAGATGGCCTGTTTCGTCATGCCTGCCGCCATGTTTGTCAGGCAGGAAAGCCCGGCCACCCGCATGCCATAACGGCGGGCCACAATCACATCCGGAACCGTACTCATCCCCACCGCTTGGACTCCAAACCGCTGAAAGGCCCTAATCTCCGCCGGAGTCTCATAGCTCGGGCCAGATACCGCCAGATAGACCCCGGAATGTAACTTCAAACCGGCTTCCTTTCCAGCTGAATGAAGCTGCTTTTGCAATCGCAAATCGTAAGCCGAAGTCAAATCTACAAAATCTTCAAAACTGTTCCAACCCATTTCACACAAAGGGTTTACCCCCATCAGATTCACGTGATCTTTTATTATCATCAGCTCACCGCAGGACCACCGGGGGGACAAGCAGCCTGCGGCGTTTGTTAATAGCAAGTTCCGGACCCCATAAGCTGCCAAAGTGCGAACGGCAAAAGTAACTTCCGCCATGTCCCCCCGCTCATAGTAATGAACCCGCCCGGCTATCAATAAGACCGGCGCTCCGCCCAGTTCGCCCCACCCCCAGCGCCCTTCATGCCCGGGCACCCGAGGGAGTGGGCACCCCGGTATCTTGGCAGCCTTGATCCAACGTCCTTTCAATCCATCCGCCACGCTGCCGAAGCCGCTGCCCAGCACAATGGCCAGCGGTGGTGCTTGGGGGCTGACCCGGCGGCAAAAGGCTGCCGCCCGACGTATATCATTGAGTCTTGTGACCGTGCGAGCCATCGAAATGTAACCAGCCGGTAACCCGCCGACTCAAAAGAATCAAGTCCATGTATTGACTAGGGGTGGTTTTTCTGACACCTTGGGAATCTTGTTGTCTCCAGCAAGAGACGCAAGTGACGAACCGGATATATGGCTAAATCGACTCGCAGCAAAACGAACACAAAAACGGCATCAACCCCGCCCCGTTCTCGTGGACGCAAACTAGTATTTGGCAAAGGCGCGGCAACCGAGGCTCCCGCAGCAGCTCCTACCACCGGCAAATCCGCAGGAAAAGCGGCGGCCAAAGTGCCAGCTACCTTGCGCGTGGACAAGGTGGACAAAGAAAAGGACGCTGCTCTCGAAGCTTCCGTGCCCCAGCGCTTCACCACCGTGGATCTGCTGGAGAAGGTCAAAGAACTCTCCGATCTGGCCCGCGAGCAAGGTTACCTGACCTACGATGATATCGTGGAAGGCCTCGCCGAGACGCCCCATACCGCTGAGGACCTCGACGAGATCCACCAGCGCCTGAGCAACCTCGATATCGAAATCGTGGATCAGGAGGAAGTGGAGCGCGCCAAGCAGACCACCGAAGCCGAAGACGAGGACGAGCGTTCCCGTCTCGACAGCCTCGATGACCCGGTTCGCATGTACATGCGCCAGATGGGCAAGACCCCCCTGCTCACTCGTGAACAGGAAGTCGAGATCTGCAAGCGCATCGAAGATGCCGAACTCAACGTCAAGCGCATCATCTATTCCTTCGGCTTCACCGCCAAGGAACACATCGCGCTGGCTGAGAAATTGATTTCCGAACCGCCGAAAGAGCGTTTCGACCGCGTGATCGTGGATAGCAAGATCGAAGGCCGCGAAAATCACCTGAAGGCCCTGCGCCGTCTGGTGAAGAAAGTGCGCGAGATCGACCACAATGTGGACGAAGCCTATGCCGCCTGGCGCAAAGCCGCCGAAGGCACCAAAAAGAACAAGCTGCAGGCGGAGATGCTGAAGCTGGACAAGAAGCTCCAGACCACCTTCGGCCAGTTCTTCTTCAAACAGAAGGTGCTCGAGGAAATGGCCGTTGTCTCCGACAACATCCACGACAAGATTCTCGTCAGCCGCCGGATGATCAAAGACTTGGAGCACAAGGGTAAATCAGCCCAAGTCCTCAACATCATCGATGGCGAGCAGTCCAAGATCCGCTCATTGGAAGATTTCGTCCGCATGCCGGAAGCGGATTACCTGAAGGCACACGCGGAGATGAAGCGCTTCGCCGAGGCCGCCCAGAAGGCCAAGATGGAAATGGCCGAGGCCAACCTGCGTCTCGTGATCTCCATCGCCAAGAAATACACGAACCGTGGCCAGTCCTTCCTCGATCTCATCCAGGAAGGCAACATGGGTCTGATGAAGGGCGTTGAGAAGTTCGAGTATCGCCGTGGTTACAAGTTCTCCACCTATGCGACGTGGTGGATCCGCCAGGCGATCACCCGCTCCATCGCCGACCAAGCCCGCACCATCCGTATCCCGGTTCACATGATCGAGATCATCAACAAGGTCTGGCGCGTCCAGAAGCAGTTGATGCAAGAGCTAGGTCGTGAGGCGAATCCGGAAGAAATCGCTGATGAAATGAACATGCCGGTGGAGCGCGTGAACTCCATCCTGCGCATGGCCCGTCAGCCGGTCTCGCTGCAAGCCCCCGTGGGTGATGACGGCGACTCCAGCTTCGGTGACTTCATCGAGGATCAATCGGTGGAAAATCCGATCGATTCGACCGGTTACAGCATGTTGAAGGACAAGCTGGGCGAGGTGCTCAACACCTTGACCGAGCGCGAACGCCGCATCTTGGAACTCCGCTTCGGCCTAGTGGACGGCTACGCCCGCACGCTGGAAGAAGTCGGCAAGCAATACAAGGTGACCCGTGAGCGTATCCGTCAGATCGAGGCGAAGGCGCTCCGCAAGCTGCGTCACCCGACACGTATCCGCCACCTGCAAGGCTTCTTGGAAACTGCCGAAGCCGCATAAGCAGGTAGTTAGAATCTCAAGAGCCGGTCATCGCAAGGTGACCGGCTTTTTCTTTTGTAGAGATTACCCAAACACCAGCCACTATCAGGCTAAGATGTCTTGAATCACATGGCCATGATCCACATCCAACCGCTTGCGCCCCGGCACCTCCAGCTTGCGGGAATCCAGCCCCAACTGGTGCATGATGGTGGCATGCACATCTGTGACATAGTGCGGATGTTCCGTTGCGTGAAAGCCCAGCTCATCAGTCGAGCCATGCGCGATACCGCCCTTGATCCCGCCACCTGCCATCCACACTGAGAAGCCATAGGGATGATGATCGCGCCCATCTGCTCCCTGAGATCCCGGTGTGCGCCCGAACTCGGTGGCAAACACCACCATCGTATCCTCCAGCATCCCCCGCTGTTTCAGATCTTGCAACAGACCCGCGATGGGCTTGTCCACCTCACGAGCCAGTTTCGTGTGATTGTTCTTCAAACCGGAATGGGCATCCCAAGCGCCCGCAGCACCATCGCCATGCTGGATCTGGATGAACCGCACACCGCGCTCGGCAAATCGACGAGCCGCCAGTAACTGCATGCCGAAAGGCTTGGTCGCCGCATCATCCAATCCATACAGTTTTTTGACCGATTCACTCTCAGCATCGAACTTGATGACTTCCGGCACCGCAGCTTGCATGCGAAAGGCCAGTTCATAGGCCTTGATACGCGCCAGCAGATTCGGGTCCTGCGGATACTTCACGGCGCTGAAGCGGTTGAGCTTGCCTAGCAATGCGAATTCCGCCGCCTGTTCGGCGCCTGTGATATCACTCTCCGGCTTGGCGAAATCGAGCGGCGCCTTCGGATCGATCTTCAGCGGCACGGCATCGTAGGCCGGTCCAAGATAATGCCCGTCACGCGCATCGAAGAAACGCGGTCCCATGTTGATGAACTGCGGCAGATTCTCATTCAACGAGCCTAACCCGTAATTCACCCAGGCACCGATGGTCGGGAAACGTCCATCCAGCATGTGTCGCCCGGAATGGAACTGCACTTGCGCTCCGTGATTGTCATCAGTGGTCCACATGGAACGAATGATGGCAAGATCATCTACGCTCTCGCGCAGATGCGGGAAAAAATCACTTACTTCGATACCACTCTGTCCTGCTTTGCGGAAACCGGTTTGCAAGGGATAGATGACATTGCGCTGCTTACCATTCGCATCGTTCACCACCACTACCCGTACCTTCTTCAGTTTGTCCGGGTCCTGCACACTCTTGTACGGCGTTTCCCCGATCGTCTTGCCCGCGTATTTGGTCAACTCAGGCTTCGGGTCAAAGCTCTCCATGTGGCTCACCCCGCCACGCATGAACAACCAAATGACGCTCTTGGCCTTGGGTGGGAAATGCGGCTGCCCGGTCGGGGGCGCCCACGCTTCGGTGGCGTAGCCATCCTGCTTCAGCAAAGACGCCAGGGCGATGCTGGAGAAGCCCATGCCGATGTCCCCCAGAAATGAACGGCGCGACAGCACCGGCTGCTTGCGTCTGAGATAGGAGGAGAAATCATTCATAGTTCACCTCACGGTAATGAAATCGTTGTGATTGAACAAAGCGTGCACCAAGCCCGCCCGCGCACGCTTGACCGGATCCGCCTGTCCTTGCTTCTCCGCCAGACTGCGCAACTCAAGCAAAGCTTCACCGCAAGCTTCCAACTCTGCTTTATTGGGCTCTACGGCAAGAATCGACTGATACGCCACGCGGATGAAACCATCATCGGAAGCAGTCCCGCTATTCTTCAAAAATATCTCCGTAAGCTTACCCGCGGCGACCATGGAGAGCTTGCTATTCGAGAGCGCCAATGCTTGCTGCGGCAAGACACTCTCCGGACGACGATAACATTCCAACACATTGGCATTATCGAACGTCTCGAGGAATTTGTGCACATCCTCTTTCGAGTGCGTGAAATAAAGACTGCGCCGGAAAACGGTATCTTCCTTCTCCGGATTGATGGTGGGACCGCCCATCGTCAGGTCAAGCTGGCCGGCCAGTTGCAGCAAGCTATCCCGCAAGGCCTGCGCCTCCATCCGCACCGGATTCATGCGCCAGTAATATTTGTTCTCTGCATCTTTCGCGAGCGATGCCTTCGGCGCATCAGCGTTCGAGGAACTGAGCCGGTATGTCCGTGAGAGCACCATGAGCCGGTGCATATGCTTCATGCTCCACCCGCTCGCCATGAACTCCGTCGCCAGCCAGTCCAGCAGTTCGGGATGAGTCGGTGCTGCACCGCGTCGCCCAAAATCCATGACCGTCGGCACCAAAGGCTGGCCGAAATGGCGCAACCAAAGATGATTCACCGCGACCCGTGCAGTGAGCGGATTCTGCTCGTTCGCAATCCACTCTGCCAAAGCGGTGCGCCGTCCTGTGCTAGTAGCTGGAAAAGGAAGCTCACGATGCTCCTCCGTCTCATCCGGACCTTCGAGAGCTTTCAATGAGCCGCGCAATTGAAAGTAGTTCGTCGTGGAGTTTTTGAAACGGCCGAGTTCTTTGGATATCGCCATTTTCGCGGTCTGGTACTTCTTGCTCGCATCGGTCTTCTTTTTACCCTCCAGCAAAGCGCTGTCCTCTTTGTGTTTGGCATCTAAAGCTTCTCCTTCAGCGATCTTCCAAGCTACAGCATCCGTCGCGGCCCGCTTAAGCAACGCCGTCAGGTCATCCGTTTTCACTCCGGCAAATCGCGCTTCATCCGCTTGGCGCGCACTTTGCAGCGCAGTCAAACGCCGCTCCGCCACGAAGAGATTCTGGTTTGCAGTTGCCAAGGCGAGTTTGGAAGCGGTCCGTCTCGCTTCACCATCGACTGGAGTGCGGACGAAATCGGCGGGCAACTCATACAGCGCAAAATCCTGAAATTCAGCACTCGCATCGAATGTGACCAATTGAAAGCGCCCGGGACGTCTGCTGGGCAATTCGAAAGACAAAGCCTCTTCACCATCCATCAAAATGGTCAACTGCCGGCCTTGCACATAGATATCCAGCTCGTAAGCGATGCCCGTTTTCACCGGCCGGTTGAATGCACCTTGCGACGGATAGGATGACTTGCCGTTTTCAGAAATCGCCACCTGCAGTTTTGAACTACTGTGGGCGCTTAAATAAACGAGGACATCATGAGCGTCATCTGCATCAAAAGAAAAACCCGTCGATTTCCATTTCTCGCCCCCCGTTATCTTGAACCGAAACTTAGCCCGAAAATCGGCCGGGTGATCCATCTGAGAACGCAACATACGCCGTTGGCTGCCCGTTTCTGTTTGATTAAGGCCGTCTGCTTCATAGCGCCACTCTCCGCCGATTTTGTGCCATAATGCCGTATTGGGATTTCGGAAATCATCTTGGTGCTTAAGCAAAGGAACGAGCGCCTTCCCCTTGGTGTTTTCAATCAACTTTTCGACCTCAGCAGCTTTCTCACGAGCTTTTTCCAAAGCGGCACGTGCCTCTTTCAGTTGCGATTGCGCCTGAGTCAGATGGTTTTGGTAGATGTCAGCTGATAGCGCCGGATTATATCCTTCGGGTGGCAAGTCCACCGGTTTGATCTCCAGTGCCCGCAGCTTGAAAATCACCGGGACCATCGGCGCGATTTCCTTGGACTTGTCTGGATGCTTCTCGTCGCCGCGCACGAACAGATACGTCGGGGTATCCAGATGAACGTCGTAAGCACGTGGTAATCCGTTCTTCTCCAGATCCGGTTCTCCCGGCAATTCATCCAGCCGCACATGATACGGCTCAAAGAAAGCGCGCCACGCGTAATAATCCTTGGCCGTCACCGGATCGTATTTGTGATCATGGCACTTCGCGCAATTCATCGTGATGCCAAGGAACGCTTTGGACGTATGCTCCACCACATCATCCAGCCAGGTCGTGCGATTGAAGAGGTAATAGTTGCGGGCGAGAAAACCGGTCGCGCGCAGAGTATCGCGATCCGTCGGTGCGATCTCATCCCCCGCCAACATCTCCAGCACCATGCGATCGTAGCCCTTATCTTTGTTCAGTGATTCCACGATCCAATCGCGCCAGTGCCAGAGATGCTTCTGGCTGTAACGCAACTGCTCGCCCAGGCCATACCAGTCCGTGTAGCGCCAGATGTCCATGAAGTGACGCCCCCAACGCTCGCCGTATTGCGGACTGGCGAGCAGACGGTCCACGACCTTCTCATAAGCCTGCGCAGAATTGTCCGCCTCAAAATCTCGCATCTCCTGCAAGCTCGGCGGCAAGCCGATCAAGTCCAGATACACACGCCGCAACCAAAGTGATTTCTCAGCGAGCCCTTGCGGTTTCAGACCTTGCTGCTGGTGCCCCGCTGCGATGAAGGCATCGATCGGGTTTTGCGCCCATTCACGTGACTTCACCTTGGGCACTTCAGGGCGAAGCGGAGCTTTGAACGCCCAATGATCTTTCGGATCAGCTTCAGGCTTCTCATTAGCCGGAGCTTTGGCTCCCTGTGCCACCCAAAGTTTGATGAGGGCGATCTGCTCCGGTTTGAGCGGCTCCCCCTCCGGCGGCATCCGCTCATCCTCAGCGCGTGCTGAGACCCGCTCAATCAACCGGCTCTCATCCGGATTACCCGCGAGCAATCCCGCCCCATGCTTGCCGCCCTGTTTCAGAAACTCAGCCGTATCCACTCGAAGTTTGCCCTGCTGCTTAAGCACCCCGTGGCAAGCATAGCAACGCTCGACAAGAATGGGTTTTATCTGGGTGACGTAATCTATCCGACTGGCCGCGCAGAGGTCAGAACCACACAGCATCAGCAGTAAAAACACGGGCAATAAAGCACGTAAATGCAGCCGGTTACGGTCGACGGACTTGCCCTGTCCTGCGGGGAACATGCTGCAAGAATAACGCCTCATGAAATCCATGGTCAACGAAAGGGTGAGGCAATCTCAGGCCAAAAAAGAGGGAGAGAATCCTTCAGAGAAAATTTGGCGGGAGCGACGGGACTCGAACCCGAAGAGTGGCATTCCGAACGATCATCTCCTAAACCCGTAAATGCCTGGGCCTTCAACGCTTTCATGGTTTTCAGCAGTTCTCTTGCTGAACACCAATGTTGGTATCGATCGGCAGGGAACAGCATTGAACGGAGTCCTCGTCGATACAACTTCGATACAAAACTTGCCCCCTCACAGGCGGCGGGTCGTGCTCCCACCGCCCTTCTTGAGATCGATCGAGATCATTTCCGCCCGAATGACCTCAGGTTGCCACCCTTCCAGTTTTTAGCCCACGCTGAGTGA
>JAURFH010000087.1 GCA_030834415.1 Verrucomicrobiota bacterium
GGCTTCGGTAATTATCACGAATTTGCGTTTGGTTCGCCACTTGATGCCGAAGGTAATCTGTATGTCGCACTTGGACTCTCTGAATCTTATTATTCGAAAGCCAAGTTCCGTGGCTGGGTTTTAAAAGTTACTCCCGAGGGAAAGACCATTCCATATTGCAGTGGTTTGCGCAGCCCGCTGGGGATAGGACCAAATGAACATGGCGAGCTATTCTATGTGGAGAGCCAGGGGCCGTGGAATGGCGCATGTTCGCTGAAGCATGTTAAAGCCGGCGGATTCATGGGGCATCCGGTCAGTTTCAATTGGTACCCTTTTGCCCCCGAACTGGGGCCAGCTCCGGAGAAACCGAACACGCCCTCGCGCATGGAGACAGAGCGTAATCGCGTGAAAGAACTCGTTCCCTACGCCGTGGTATTTCCTTACAAGAAAATGGGGCGTTCGATCTCAGCCTTCGAGGTGAATCACTCGGGCGGTAAGTTTGGACCTTTTGAGAACCAGATATTTCTTGGTGATTTCACTCTGGGCTTTGTGATGCGGGCGACCACAGAGCAGGTGAATGGTGTTTGGCAGGGGGCGTGCTATCCATTTCGTGAGGGATTGGGCACAGGTATTCTGGCGGTGCATTTCACACCAGAAGGCAGGCTCGTCACCGGGGGAACCAACCGCGGCTGGCCCGTCCGCGGTATGAAGGACAACCTCTTGCAGCGCCTCGATTGGACCGGGCGGACGCCTTTTGAAATTCTGGATATCAGTGCGCGACCAGATGGTTTCGTCATTCGCTTTACGAAAGACGTGGACAAAGCTCTCGCTGGCCGTCCCGGCAATTACCAGATTGAGACATACACGCATATATACCAGTCTGGTTATGGTAGTCCGGAGGTGGACCAGACCAAGCCTGCTGTAAAATCTGCCGAAGTCGCGCCTGATGGAAAGAGCGTCAGATTGCGGATCGAAGGGCTTGTCCAAGGTCATGTTCATGATTTCCACTTGGTAAATCTCAAATCTGCTGATGGTGACCACCTGTTGCACGACCGTGCTTATTACACTCTGAACGAGATCCCGAAACCTTGAGCATAGAAGCCTCTTTCGAATGAATATTACCCGCATCTTGGCCTACCGTGTAGAACTGCCATTGCATGAGCAGACTTACAAATGGAGCGGCGGCAAATCCGTCAACGTGTTCGACAGCACTATCGTAGCGGTAGAGACCAATGTCGGGCTAGTAGGCTATGGTGAAGTCTGTCCGCTTGGGCCATTCTATCTTCCTGCTTATTCGGATGGTGTCCGTGCCGGTCTTCGTGAGTTGGGGCCTCATCTTTTAGGTGATGACCCGCGTCAGCTCGTGAAACTGAACCAGAAAATGGATGCCGCCCTAAAAGGGCATCCTTATGTGAAAAGCGGCATCGATATCGCGTGCTGGGACATCCTTGGGCAGGCGACAGGATTGCCTGTGTGTGAGTTGCTCGGTGGGCGTTATGGCGAGGATGTCCGTCTTTACCGCGCCATCTCGCAGGAGTCACCGGAGCAGATGGCGGCCAAAGTTGCGGGCTATCGAGCGGAGGGTTACCGGCGTTTTCAACTCAAGGTTGGGGGCGATCCCGATGTGGACATTGAGCGCATCCGAGCTGTTGCAGCGAAGCTTCAACCGGGCGATCGATTGGTGGCGGACGCCAATACAGGATGGGTGCAGCATGAGGCAGTCCGTGTCGCCAAAGCCGTGCGTGACATCGATGTTTATATCGAGCAGCCGTGCCTTACTTACGAGGAGTGTCTGGCTGTGCGCCGAAAGATACCGCATCCGTTTGTGCTAGATGAAAATATCGATGACCTCGGGATGTTACTGCGTGCCAAAGCCGATTTAGCGATGGATGTGGTGAATCTCAAGATCAGCAAGCTCGGCGGACTTACCAAGATCAAACAAGCCCGCGACCTTTGCGTTAGCATGGGTATTGCGATGACGCTGGAAGATTCGTGGGGTGGAGATATCGCCACTGCTGCCATAGCACATCTCGCGCAGAGCACCCCCACGGAATTCCTTTTCACCACCACGGATTTCAACAGTTATGTCACCGTGAGTACAGCTGTCGGAGCACCGCAGCGCAAAGATGGCTGGATGTCAGCCAGCCGCCAATCCGGTCTGGGTGTTTGGCCGAAGATGGAGGTGCTTGGAAACCCGTTGGTCGAAATTACTTAAAGGGGTGATTTGGATGACGTGGTGGTGAAACGGTGCTAACGGATATAAAACTAATGCCCCGTTTTAAAGGGTGTCATCAGGCGATCAATTCTGAAATCGGACGACCGTGATCTACGATTGGTGTCGGTCGGCCATTGAAATCTTCGATGGCCACTTTTGAGGAGTCGATGCCCAAGTGATGGTAGATGGTGGCTAGGAAATCTCCCGGCCCGCAAGGTCGCTCAGTGACGTCTTCAGCCCGCTTGTCCGTGGCGCCGATGACTTGACCCGTCTGGATGCCGCCTCCAGCCCAGATGTTCGAGAAAGCGCGCGGCCAGTGGTCTCGACCTGGTTGCAATGTGCCGGCAGCTGCACTGGCATTGCCAGCACCGGTGCTGCGATCGAAATTGATCTTTGGTGTGCGCCCAAACTCACCAGTGACGACCACCAATACACGTTTATCCAATCCTCGTGCGTAGATATCTTCGATCAAGGCGGACACTGCTTGATCGTAATTACCCATACGGAAGCGCAGGGCTTCAAAGACATGATGGTTCACGGCGTGATCGTCCCAGTTTTGAACCCGGCCGCAGAGTGGCCCGCTCAGGCTGCTGGTCACGATGTCCACACCGGCTTCCACCAAACGCCGGGCGAGTAGTAGTTGCTGCCCCCAGCGATTGCGTCCATAGCGATCTCGCGTGCGTTCATCTTCTTTACCAAGATCAAAGGCATCACGCGCCTTGGGGTTGGTCAGCAGTGTTACGGCTTGGGCTTCGAATTCATCCAAGGCTCCCAATTCACCTTCACGGTCAAAGGCGCGTTCCATGCGGTCCAAACTCTTGCGCAAGGCTACGCGGTTACTAAGCCGTTTTGCTTCGGCGGTGTCTGATAGACCAATGTTCGGTACCTGGAAGTTGGGGCGACTCGGGTCATCTTGTACCGCGAACGGAGAGAAGGCATCGCCCAGATAGGCTGGACCATTGTATTCCAGTGGCGGATTTACGCCCACGTAGTTGGGAAGTGGATTGGTACGTTTCGCCCCCTTGCTGCGCAGGTAATTGGCCACGGACATCCAATCAGGCAGGCGGGGCTTTGGTTTGTCGCGTTCATCCGAATCACCTGAGAGCATCTGCATGGAGCCAGCCGGATGCCCGCCCGCCTTCTGATTCATGGAACGCAACACCGTGAACTTATCCGCGATCTTTGCCTGCAAGGGCATCAGCTCAGTGAAATGCGTTCCGGGAATTTTCGTCGGTATGGTCTTGAACGGCCCGCGATACTCGCTGCCGATATCTGGCTTCGGGTCATATGAGTCGATATGCGACAGACCACCTGGTAACCAAACCATGATCACGGCCGTTTTCTTGTGGTCGGCCAGCTTGGCGCTCTCTGCCTGAAGACGCAGCACGGCGGGCAAACTCAACGTCGCGAAACCGGCCAAGCCGACGCGCATGAAGCTGCGGCGGCTCAGTGGGCCCGGGCAAGGTATGATCGATGATGGCATAAGCTGTGAGTTATTAGATGGCGGCGATCAATTCGATAGTCGGTGATAAACAGTTTTCATTTTTGTTGGGCGCCGAACACGGCGAGTTCTTTGCCGTTTGTCCCATCCCAGACGCGTAACACACTGTCTTCGCCGCCCCCGATGATGACACTGGCATCGGCGGTGCTGGCGGCGGCTTGCATGAAATCAGGCAGTTTCGTGATGGCGCGAATTTCGCGACCCTCGTCATTTATGATACGGACACGGTTATCACCCGCAGAAGTGATCAATTGATTGGATGCACCGATGAACTGGAGCGAGGTCACTTCCTTGCTCCAGCCTTCGATCTTTTTCTTTCGCTCGCCAGTGGTCATATCCCAAGCGATCACCACGCCATCAGCCCCGGCGCTGGCCAGCACCCGGCCATCAGCCCTAAACGTGACACCCATGACATGGTGGGTGTGGCCCTCGAAAAGGTTCACTTGCTCGCCAGTAGCGATATCGGTGACTCGAGCGATCTTATCTGCCCCGCCTGAGGCCAGCAGGGTGCCGTCCGGGGAGAAGTCCAGGCTTAACACGCTATCCGTGTGGCGTTCTTTCCAGGTCTTGATGATTTTGCCCTTGGCGGCATCGAATAGGATTACATCCCCGGCGCGAGATGGGTCGCCACCACCAGTAGCCAAGGTCTTACCATCCGGACTGAACCTCACTGCATTCACGCGATCGGCGAATAACGTGCGATCCCTGCCCTGGCCGAGAACACGCTCGAGTTCCCAGCGTGGCTTGGTGCTGGTTGTCAGTGTGGCACCATCTGCCAGTGTAGCGATGAATGATCCGTTGCTGCCTCTAGCCAATGAGGCGGTGCTGCTGATAGGGCCTGCGATTTCTTCAATCGGGATTCCGGAAGCTACCGCCCAGACTTCCACTTTGCCATCGTCGAAAGCCGCTGCGATTCGTTGATTATCCTCAGAAAATGCCAAAGAAAGCGGTTTTGCAGTTGGTTTGCTCAAGGACTGCTTGGCGGCAGCGAGGTCAGCGGTTGCTTTGTCCAATACTTGCTTGGAGGCTTCGACTGCCGCTTTGGCGGTTTCTAACGCTGTTTGGTTTTTGGCTTTGGTATCTGTGATGCGAGCGACATCGTTCTCAGCGTCTTTCAAGTTGCTCTCGGCGGCTGATACGTCCGCGATAGCAGAGTTCTCCGCCATGATCACCGGGGCGAGTTTTTCCTGGGCGTCTTTAAGCTTTTTTTCCAAGGTGGCATCAGCTTTGCCCTCGGGAGCTTTGGCGATGAGGGCCAAGACTTCATCCACTGCTTTTTGCGCAGCGGCTTTGGCCTCTTCGGCGGGCTTAACAGCCTTGGCTTTTTCAGGCACCACTTTCTTCATCGTTTCGATGGTCGCATTGGCTTTCTTGAGAAGTTCATCCAGTGCTTTGTTCTGCACCTCGATGCGGGCGATTTCTCCCTTATGGAAGGTTTGCTCCAGAGATTGGGCGGCAACAGTCCATCCCAGTGATGAAATCTGCTGGTTGGTACTCAGACGCTCTTTTAGTTCAGTCAGTTGTTTGCCTGATTCGATATCCCAAATGCGGATCACCCCGTCAGCACTGCCGGTAGCCAACTGTTTTCCATCGTAAGACAGGGCTAAATTCAATAAGTTCGGGGCGGAAAGCTCTTTCCACACCGCGCCTTTGCTGATGCTCCAGAATCGCACTTTGCCATCCTCGCTGGCAGTGGTGAACTGGTCGGAAGTCGGTCCACTGATCACAACAGTAACTTTGCTGGCGGCATCTTTAAATTCTTTGGCCAGCACGAGCTCTGCATCACGTGATGTGGGCACGGACCACAGCCGAATCATTTTATCCTCGCCGCTGCTTACTAAGGACAGACTGTCGGCGGACCATTCCAAGACTTTAAGACCAGCTACGTCGGTCTTGGAGGTCAGCGGTTTGCCGGTCTTCAAAGTCCAGACACTTAGCACGGCGTCGTTGCCCCAGACTGCGGCCTTGGTGCCGTCAGGGGAGATACTCAACAGCTTGATGCCGGATTTGTTGACGTTGCTGATGCGCTTGATGGATTTGCCTTTGCTGGCATCCAAAACAACAAGACCGCCGTTTTCGTTGGCTCCGATTATTTTTGTGCCGTCGCGGCTGACGATGGTTGCTTGAAGATCGAGCTTGGCACTTGCGGGACGGACAAACCCATCTATTTTTTCTTCCCGCCAGATTTTTACTTCACGGTAACTTCCAGAGGCGAGGCGCGTGCCATCGGGGCTGAAGGCTAGCGACTGCACTTGGGCTTGATGCGCGGTGCCGGATTTCAGCGACTCGTCCAGTATCTGTGATACGAACTGTCGTGTAGCCAGATCGTATAGGAAAAGATTGTTGGAGCGGCCACAGACGGCGTAGCGACCGTCTTTCGTCATCGCTGCGCTGTAAATGGGATAATTGCCACCTGCCAGTGCCTGAAAGACGACCTGTCGTTCTTGCTGGACAGAACTTTTCGCTCCCTGATCGATCCATGACTTCAGCAAGGAAATCTCGGCAGAAGTCAGTTTTACTGCGCCTGACTTGTTGTTTGCCGGGGGCATCTCCATGTCTTTCTGATGGAGGGAGGCTTGGACGATGAGGCTTTCCCTACTCTTGCCCGGAACGATGGCTGGGCCGGAATCGCCGCCTTTGCGCATGGATTCCGGCGACTCCATATCCAAACCTGCCTTGGTCGTCGTCTTGTTATGACAGGCCAGGCAATTGGCTTTTAGGAAGGGATAAACGTCCCGGTAATAATCGACATTTACAGCGGATACCGATAGGGCAGGCAGCAAACAAAGACCGGCAGTAAGCACGGTATGCTTCAGCCAACGGAGTCCGTTGCTATGTTCGTCTTTTGCCATCATTTTTTGGGAGTCACAGCTGCCGTCTTGGTGGGAGTGTCTTTGATAGAAATATGGATCGGTTCTGAGACGATGATATCTACAGTGTCTTGAGGTGTCGCCGTATTGCTGACGGTCTTCATCCTTTTGGCAGCCTCAGCCGTTGCTGCCTCGGCTTGCTTTTGCTTTTCTGCGGCGATCTTTGCTGCATTAGCAGCTTCCGATTTCTTGTCGGTTGGTGCCTTGGCGGCTTCCTCAGCCAATTTTTTGGCCGTCGCAGCCAAGGCTTCTTCTTCTTCTTCAGCTTTCTTTTGGGCAAGTTCGGCTTCCGCGACTGCGGCAGGATTGTAACGGTAACGACTCACCGCGCTGCCGTAAAAGGCGATAGTGTAATTGCCAGGAGGCGTTTTTAAAGCACCCAAATCAAGGACGACCTCATGCTTGCTGGATTTGAGCGGAATCTCAAATTCCTTCATCCCTTCGAAGCCCGTTCCGTACGTCCGGAGTCCAATGCCAGTCCCGGTGAACTCATCGCGCCATGTCAGCTTCAAGGGAATTTTCAGGATATCGCCCGACTTGGCCTCCCAGATTTTGTTTTCATTAGGGGCAATGGTTACTGGAGCTTTTTCGGAATCACTTACAGAAACGGGCATGTCTGCCATTAGTCGGGGGCTGGGGATTTCCTGCTTCGCATCGCGGACCGGCCATTCCATCGAAGCGACCCGGCAAGGGTGGGTGACTGTGTTGCCATTGATGATGGCACGACCAAATATCTTAGCCACGGAGTGAGCTGGCTTGGCATCGCTGGCCGCACTGATGATCATGTGGCCGTAGGATTTGCCTTTCGCGATCTTAAGACCACTTGTGCTGACGCCGGAGGGAAGCCCTTCCATGAACAGTTCGATTTCGCCATCGAAACCATCACGGCGGACAACCACGACTTCCATAGCCATGCTTGCCCCGGCCCGCAGTGCGACCGGTTTGGAGAGCGCGGCGCGATCACCATTGCGCAAAGTCATGTGCACAGCCCAGGCTGCCAGTGTGAAATCAGGCGCAGCTTGCCGGACGATCAAACGGTAAACGTTGCCAGGCTCATTACGGGTGCCACCAAACAAGTCGCGAACTTGCAGACGATAGGTGCCGTCTTCCTTGATCTCGAATTTGCCGAGGACATCGGGCGATCCAGCATTGTAGGGCGGACCATCGTAGGAATAGCCGTTACTGGAAACCTTCATCGGGCTGGCGATGTCATTCAGCTCAGCGATGTCTGTAAGCGTTTCCTTTTCGCCGTCCTTAGTGACCCTCTGGACCAGCACGAAAGCATCTGTGTTCAAACCCAGTCGTTCTGAGGCCACTTCCACCCACCAAGCTTCTCCTTTTTTGGCGGTGAACTCATAGGTGTCCACATCGGCGGCTGGGTAAAAGCTGCCAGCGATATCGCAGGGCAGGGTGATCTTCTGCGCTTGGATTTGTTGGTTGTTAGGTTCGGTTTCTTTCGTTTGCGCAGAGGCTGCCAGATTGACCGGAGGCCATGACATGGAACTTACCAAGGGGGTGGCTGGTTGACGCGTGATCAGTTCATCCCCGGGGGCTGCCACTAAGGCGAGCCGGTAGAAATGCTCTGGTCCGCCGGAAAAAGTGAGGCCGTGGACTTTAACCAAGTAGGTGCCATCGGCAGTCGGGGTGAAATACAGCACTCCGCCTGTGCGGTTCAGCACGATGTCGCGGCCTTGTGCGTCAGCGATGATGACAACCGGCGTGAGCTTGGAATCAATCCCTACGGCGGCGCAATCGACGGCGATGCGCTGGCCCTTCACGCCTGAGAAATAATAATAATCCACCGCGCGCTTGGTCATGGTGGCGTTGCAGATGGAATTGACCGGCAACTTCATGGCGGTCTCTACCGAAATGTTCGCTTTCTCGCGGGTCTGCTCGGGGAGGTGGCTTGTCGAGAATGCTCTGGCGGAGGAGATGCCGAGCCGAGAAATCACGCGCGCATCATAGACACCAACGGGCGCATCGGGTGCGATGGCAACCAGGAACTTGTTCTCCAACGGCTTGCCATCGGGACCAGTCACTGGCTTGGCCGTTATCTTGGGCGTGGAGAACAGCAACTCACTGACATCCTCAATGCTTTCGCCCGTGATCTGAACTTCCACGCTGGAGCCGATCTGGCCTCCCATGGGCATCACCGTCAGCAGCCGTGGAGCCGGCAGGCAAACTTGCTGGGCGACCACGGCAGTTGACGGCAGGAGGGCTAGCAACCCCAGCGCAAGATTTATGGCGGATTTAGCGGTCATGGTCAGTGATTGTAGAGGAATTCCTTCGTGTTGATTATCGCCCAGAGCAAGTCCTCGTAGCCTTGACGAATGGCCCGCTGCGAGTCGAGGGGTTTGCCTTGGGCATCAGTACGAGGTTGGCTCAGATAGTTTTCTGCGATGCGGACTTCTTCGGGGGCAGGCTCGCGTGAGAAAGCGGCCAGATAGATTTCCCGGATGCGTTGCGATTCTGTTTTGTCTTCCTTCACCAATCGCTCGGCGCGGCCATTGCTGGCCGTAAGCTTGGCTTTCACATCGGAGGCATTCATGAGATGCAGACTTTGGGCAAGGCTGGAGGTCTGGACCCGTTCGCACTCACAAACACTCTCACCTTCGGGACGACCGAAGACTTTCAGGAAGGGGGATGCGCGGTTGTAGCTGTTGTCCGGTAAAGAGATGGCGCGTGTGCCGGCGGGCAGATCCGCAAAGTCGGATTTTGCTCCGGTAAGCTGATCGATGGCATCCAGCAAGACCTCCGCCTGCATCCGTTTTGGATAGTAGTGGGAGAAATTTTGGTTATCGATGGCGTTGTGCTCGTTGGGGAATGCGCTGAGTTGGTAAGTCTGGCTTTGCGTGATGGCGCGAATGACGGCTTTTAGGTCAAAGCCACTCTCGATGAAATGTTGAGCCAAAGCATCGAGTAATTCAGGATTCGTCGCGGGATTGGTATCGCGGATGTCATCCTCCGGTTCAATAAGCCCGCGTTTGAAGAAATGCTTCCAGTAGCGGTTCACCAAGGATTTGGCGAAGAAAGGGTTGGATTTTTCGCTCATCCAATCCGCCAGTTTCAGGCGCGGATCTTCGTCGGGCGGGATATCAAGTGTGGGTTGACCCAAGCCAGCGGGTTTAACGGGCAGGTGAGTTTTCTTGTTCTCAGTCTGGGCAATGCCGCGTTTGTGATAGATGAGATCTTCGTCGGCGATGGCCGTCGGTTTGCGACCGACTTGGCTGAAGAATGCTGAAAGGCTGTAATAGTCCTGCTGGCTCCATCGCTCGAAGGGGTGATGGTGGCATTGGGCGCATTGCATGCGAACACCCAGAAAAAGTTGAGCGACGTCCTCAAGCTGCTGGGTGGGTTCTTTCACGCGCTTATACCAGGCAACAGCAGGATTGGCGACGATAGTGCCGGTGGCGCCAAGAATCTGGCGCACAATCTCATCGTAGCGTTTGTTCGCCAGCAGGCTGTCGCGCATCCAGGCGTGGAAGGCGAAGTTCGCCGTGATATCCGCTTTGTCATCACGCTTGTTCTTGAGCAGGGCGGTCCATTTGTTGGCGAAGTAATCGGCGTAATCAGGGCTGTTGAGTAATGCCTCGATGACGAGATCGCGCTTTTTCGGTTCTGTGCTGGTCAAAAATGATTGCGTTTCCTCGGTAGTAGGCAAGCGTCCTGCGATATCCAATGAGACTCTGCGCAGAAAGGTAGTATCATCGCAAACCGGCGAAGGGGGGATGCCGATTTGCTTCAGGTTGGCGAAGACATGTTGATCGATAAAATTCTTGGCCGTCGGTAAGCGGTCCACCGGTGCGCCGAGCGGGATGGAGACGCTCGCCACAGAAACCTTGCCTGCATAACGAACCATTACGGCGACATAGCCCGGGATATCGGATGTCTTGATCAAGCCATTCTCGCTTGTCTCCGCCATGCTCTTGTCGTTTGGCTCATAGAGCGCCAAGTGGGTGACATTGCGATCACTGCCATCCGAGTAGCGGGCAATCACCTTGAGCTGCTGCTCAGTCTTCGCCTTCATCGAGAGCCGGTTGGGGGAGACTTCAATGCTGACCAGCTGGGGATCATTGGTGAAGCCGTAGGGCAAGCCTTGAGCAATCCAGTTGACGATGGTGCGGTAGCCTTCAGAATCCGGATCGAGTTTCTTGCCGCCGCCATGGGGCACAATATTTGCCGCCTTCAGCAGGAAAAGACTTTGCTCCGGGGCTGGTCGAAATATGCGCCTGCCTTTGCCTTCCTTGACGATATGCTCGTAATCTTCCTCAGGCTCGAACCCCAACAAGGAAAGTCTGAAACCACGTTGGCCGGTCACTGCTTTGGCATGGCACCCGCCGGAATTACAGCTGGACTTGGTCAGAATCGGAACGACATCGTTAACGAAATTTAGCGGACGGGAGGCTTCGGCGGCGAATCCGACCAATGCAGAGTAGAACATTGCCATTAAGGCAATAAAGGCCGTCGGCAATAGTGGCTGCTTGGGGTCCATGCTTTGAAGCATTGACGCTGAAAACGTGGTTTTCCTCAAATTATTTTTCGTACGCCGGCGAAGGGGGTATTGGGGGTGGCTTGACCCAGAAGGTGGAGACATCTCGCTTATTGGATTGTCTATCGCTATTAAAACTTTTTCAGCCTCGCAATCTAGGGCTAAGCGACATTCAGGCTTGTACTTTTTGGTGGAGCATGGTTAGCACACCAACCGACCTTTGGTCGGAGCAATGATTCAAGTAGCTGTATTTTCATAACCCATTGCGTACGCGTGTTTTCGATTTCCAGCTAGTTATGAGAGAGGGGATGGTCAAGCGCTATGAACTGACGGACGAGCAATATGAACAGGTGAAGGAACTGCTGCCGGGCTAGGTGGGCAATCCCGGACGTAGCGGGACGGATAACCGGCAGTTTCTTGATGGGGTGCTGTGGGTGTTGCGCAGCGGTGCCCACTGGCACGATCTGCCCGAACGCTACGGCAAGTGGAAGACGGCGCACAAACGTTTCAGCCGCTGGGCGCAGAAAGGGGTGTGGGAAAAAGTGTTCCACTGCCTGCTCAAGGACCCGAAGAACCAATACCTGATGATCGATGCTACCCTAGTCAAAGCCCGCCAGCAGGCCACGACGGGAAAAAGGGGGCGTGTGACAAGGCTCTGGGGCGATCCCGCGGTAGACTGACCACCAAGATCCATCTTTTGTGTGATGCCTTGGGACGTCCTCTGCGTCTGCTGCTAACCGGCGGAGAAAAGGCCGAATGCCAGCAGGCACAGACGTTACTGGCAGGTCAGCGGACGCAAGCGGTCTTGGCCGGCAAAGGCTATGATACCAATGCCTCCGGTCATTGCTGACGCAAAAGAACATACTGGCGGTCATCCCCACCAGTTCCCGCCGCTGTCAGCCCATCCCTTACGACAAGGAACTCTACAAGCAGCGTAACCGTATCGAACGCTGCTTCGGCTGGCTTAAACGTTACCGGCGCATCGCCACCCGCTTTGACCGCAACGACGCTCACTTTCTAGCCTTCCTTTACCTCGCTTCATCTCTCCTTTGGCTTAACTGAATGTCGATTAGCCTTAGGCAGGCGAGATTGAGCTTGGGGCAGTCGTAGACGATGAGCGGTCTGTCCGGATGTTAGTTTGATAGGGTTTATCCCTTCTTATTGTCGAAGAGGTAGTGAGACACCAACCATTCTTCACCATTGCGATATCCCCACAGTTCACTGCACGCCATGTAAAATACACGCCAGTAAACCCACCACTTGGTCGTGTTCTCGGCCCCGTAAGTATCCGCGAAGATTTGGCGGATTTCCGGCTCATGAGCATCCATGTTGGCCAGCCACGCTTCGGCGGTCTTCTGGTAATGCACGCCGTTCACGCGCCAATGGTTTTGGAGACTCAGGTCATTTTGGAAATACAGCAACAGATCATCAGAGGGCATGATGCCGCCGGTGAAGAAATAGCGGGCCATCCAGTCGGACTCATCCTTGGCCACGAAGTGATAAGCATACTCCTTGTGGGTGAAGATGTGCACGAAGAGCTTCCCGTCTGGCTTCAACCAGCGACTGATATTGCCGAGCAATGTCTGGTAATTCTTCATGTGCTCGAACATCTCCACCGACACCACGCGATCAAAACGGTTCGTCTCGATGTCGAAACGGTTCACATCACAAGTGATGATGGTGATGTTCTTCAGGCCGCGCCGGGCGGCTTCGGCATCGATGAAGAGCTTCTGCGTGCGGGAATTAGAAACGCCCGTGATGCATGCCTGCGGGTAGTGCTCGGCCATCCACAAGGTCAGTGAACCCCAACCGCAGCCCAGCTCGAGAATCTCCTGGCCGTTGGCCAGCTCGGCCCGTTCGCCATACAGCGCCAGCATCTTTTCTTCGGCTTCATCCAAAGTCTGAACCCCATCTGGCCACAGGGCTCCGCTGTATTTCAGCCGTTTGCCTAGGCATAACTGGTAGAAACGTGTTGGCACTTCGTAGTGTTGCTCGTTCGCCGCCGACATATCGACGGCAATCGGGCAGCGGCGCAGTTCCTGAACCAGCTTCAACAGGTGAGCCTGCTGAGCCTCTATGCTGCCCTTGTTCTCCTCCCGCAAACGCTCGGCCAATAAACGACGAATGCCGATACGCAGCAGAAAATCCGGGAACACATCTCGTTCCAGCAACCGGTCCAGTAGGCCGGATGAGGCTACCTTCTCATTGAACGAGAAAGATTCCACGTTAGCCGTCACCGATGCGGCTGATGCTTCGCTAGTCTTCATACTTGTTCCTTCTTTTTGGGAAACCACGGCACAAACTTGTTCGTTGTGCGCTGATATTCTCGATAGGGCTCACCCTTGGTCTTAACCGCCAGTTCCTCTGTCATCGGGATGCCCGTCACCTTCAGCAAGAAATGCCACATCAAGAGCGGGCAAAAGAAAGTGACCCAACCCCATGGCGAGCCACAGGCGAACAGGAAAAAGCCCATCCAAATCAACCATTCAAAGAAATAATTGGGATGGCGCGAATACCGCCACAGCCCCAACTGGCATACCCCGCCCTTGTTCGCCGGATTCGCTTTGAACCTCTTTAACTGGGCATCAGCCACGCTTTCACCCGTGAGGGCAAGCAGCCATACGGTGAAACCAACCCATTCGATCAACTGGATCTGCGGTTCCGGATTCAAAGCCGCCAAGAGAAATGGCAGCGAGAGCACAAGCTGCAATGCTCCTTGGAGTTGGAAGAACCAGAACATCTTGCGATCAGCCTGAGCACCCCACTCCACACGTAATTGCGCATAGCGCCGGTCTTCCACCGGATGATGGCCCATCACGCGAAAATAAAGATACCCGCCCAAACGCAAACTCCATATGGCCGCCATGGAAGTGATGATCCAACGGCGAGTGCCATTCCCATGCGCCAACAGGCCATACAACACCGCAACCACGCTGAAACCGGCCGACCAAGCAATATCCACGATACCCGCATTCTTGATGCGCACACTGAGCCACCAGATAAAAGCCATCAGCACCACGCAGAAGGCGAACGCAACGGCCAGCAAGGTAAGAAAGTCGCTCAGCATGGTTTTTCCTTGGATGACCAGCGGCGGATTATAGGCAAAAATGCCAGGTAAAGACCCCAGGCAATGAAGGGCGCGCAGACGGCCCAAGCCAAGATGGCATGCAGCCCAGTTAAGCCGAAGTCCTGCAGGAACTGACCCGGCGACGCATTGAAGCGACCCACCATGTCAGTGACAGAAAATGCCATCGGTTTGGCTCCAACTACCTTTTCTCCCAATCGGATAAATACCGGTATCATCAGCAACTGCACACCGGACATCAGCCAGTTGATGAGTTGAAGGATGGGATGATTGAGCTTCAACGCTGCCCCGACCAGCAAGCACAGCGTGGTCGTACTGCCCAAGATCGGAAAGACCGACAAGACAAGGCCCAGACCAATGGTGAGTGCTGCTTTCTCCGGCGTAAGCCCTTGCTGCAACTGTCCAGCTACGGGAGCCACGATGCGACGCTTCCAGAATGATTCCCTTGCCGCGGCAACTGGTGCCACTGCGGGTTCAGGCATTCTGTTAAAGGCATCACTCACGAGCATAGTCTTTCAGGCGGCCACTTTTGCTGACGGTCGCAGTAACAGGTCTTCCATCCGGGCATGGGCAGGAAGTTTGAAAAGCCGATAGAGCATGTAAGCAGCCATGGCGATGTTACCGAGCAACAGGATGGCCACGAGCCAGATGACACGGGCAATGTTCGCGGTCTCCCGATAAGCCAGCCAGAGGTAAAATGTGAGGAAACCAAAGTAAGTATCAAACAACGTGGCGATGAACCACGGATGCGTGGCCACCTCTCGTGGCGTCTTCCACAAAGCCACTTCCGTGCTGGCCCAAGTTGTGACCGCCAGCATGGCTATCAGCACAAAAATGAAGAACCCTCGAAGAAATGCTATCATATCAATTTCGCAAGGTCGGGTTGTTCGGCCAACTATAGACGACTTGCACCACGCTGATGTTCCGCATGGCAAAAGCTGCCTCACAGTAACAGAGGTAATAATTCCACTTGCGGATGAAACGCTCATCAAAGCCCTGCGCTTTCACTTCTTCGCCCCGGGCATTGAACGCCTCCCACCATAGATGCAGGGTGCGGGCGTAAGAGAGACCGATATCCTTCAGATCATACAGCACCATGCCGCCCGTGTTCTGGATAGCCTCATTCACGCGCCCCACCGAAAGCAGAAGCGAACCCGGGAAGATATGCTTTTGGATCCAATCCACATTCGTGCGCAGCGAATCGTAACGTGAATCGGCGCAGGTGATCATCTGCAACGCCAGCAAACCATCTGGCTTCAAAAGCTGCTGGCACTTGGCGAAATAGGTCTCCAAGAACTTGTCACCCACGGCCTCTAACATCTCGATGGAAACTATTTTATCAAACTTGCCCGTGATGAGGCGGTAATCCTGCAACAGGATTTCCACACAATCTGCCACACCTTCATGTTTAAAACGCTCCTGCGCAAACTTGTATTGTTCCTCCGAGATGGTGACCGTGGTGACGCGGCAACCGTAGTGCTTCACCGCATGACACGCCATGCCACCCCATCCGCTACCGATCTCCAGCAAGTGATCACTCGGCTTGAGCTTGAGCTGGCGGCAGAGTCGGTCGTACTTGGCCACCTGCGCTTCCTCTAGCGTCTGCGATGCGGCTGTGAAGTGCGCGCTGGAGTAGGTCATCGTGGGGTCTAGGAAAAGCCGGTAAAAACTGTTACCCAAGTCGTAGTGCTCGTGGATATTCTGCTTGCTCATCGCTACGCTATTGGCCCGGCGATCATGCAGCCAGACATTATAGCGGCGAAAGAGGTTGAGCGCCGCATCCTTCCCGGCCTTGGAACCCGACATCGTCGGGGCATGCGAAATATTAGCTATGAACCACGAGATCACATCCATGATGCTTTCCGTGTCCCAGTCCCCATTCACGAAAGCCTCGCCAAAGCCGACATCACCGAACAGAACGCACCGGCGGAAGAACTCTTCACGGCGCACCTTGATGTTCGCTACCGGCGTCGCATTGAGCTGGCCGAAGACGTGCACTTCGCCATCAGGAAACTCAAAACGAAGGCACCCCGCTTGCATCGGAGCCAGCGAAGCCATGACCGCCCGGCGATAGAGGCGCTGTAGCCAGGTGAGGCTTTGCGACACCGCAGTTGCCGATGGTCGCTCCAGGGTGGCGATGTGATTGCGCGTTAAGCTCATAACGGTTTTCCTGAGATAGAGACGTGGGGATTCAACGCATCACGCTGCAAAGCCGTATCGGCCGCCTTGCGAAAGAACGGAATCTTTTTCCGCCAGAGCAAGAACGCATGCCAATGGATGAGCGTGATGACTTTCAAAGTCACAAAAGGATATTTCAACGTGAACCAGGCCAGTTGGCGGCTGGTCAAGGGGGTTCGATGGCCGCTCAACGTACTAAGCAGTGTCCGGTCAGCTCCTACCCAATCATCCACATGGATTTCGAGCTGCTCAGCCGGCAGATGCAACTTGAACTCGAATTCCGTATCCAAGGTGGAGAATGGGGAGACGTAGAAATGTTTGGGTGCACGGAGATGAAAACGCCCCGCTTGACTTTCGACTGGTACAACCAGAAACGGCTTCATTTCCCGGAACGTATTGCCCACTTCAGCAACGGCACAAACCGGCTTTTCATCCGGCGTGAAGCAAAAATAGAACGACACCGGATTGAACACATAGCCGAGCATCCGCGGGAATGTGAGCAAACGGATCCGGGCATCTGACGGGAG
>JAURFH010000088.1 GCA_030834415.1 Verrucomicrobiota bacterium
CACACTAACCTTGTCGCCCGAGATTTGCACCACCAGCGCATACCACTTGCCTGTTTCCAACTTCACCGGGAAGGACTTCTTGGTGGTGGCCAGAAACTTCTTCTGCTCGTCCGTCAATGTCTTGGCCTTCTTCGCCTCCTCGAATTTCAGGTTCATGATACCGCTCTTCATGTCGTCGATATCCACCTTCTTGACTCCAGCCGTGACCTTGAAGAGATGCCCGGCATGGACCTCTTTGCATTGCAGGTCGGCAAAATCCAGACCAAGGGTGTCCTGCGGATTCTCCAGCATGAACTTCAGTTCCACCGTCCCATCCTTGAACTCCGCCGGATGCGTCACCGAGACTCCATGATCTGCCTCTTTGTGGATGTAGATGTACATCGCGCCGTTCTTCAGATCTACCTGCTTGTTACCCTTCGCGCGGCTCTTGCTGTTCGTGCCCCAACCATTCCCCGGATCATCCATCTTCTCCTGCGATTCATTCCGTTCGAAATCATCCGAGAAGATCAATTTGCCCTTCTCTGCCGCATGCAACGTAGCAGATACAAACAGAGAGGTGGATACGATGGCGAAGCCGAGGATATATGAAATTTTCATGGCTGTGACACTTTAGTAACCACCAACGCTCCCTTTGCCAAGGCAGTTATTCAGAGATGCCGCTTCGCAGGACTCATCGAAGCAGCGCCTCAAGAATGCCAGTTGACGAGGAAAGCGTGGCTACTCTTCACCAGCCGGGCTCTTTACCCGCTTACTCAGGCAACTCTTTGCCCTTCGTCTCCGGGCAGAAATAGATCACCACCAGGCCCAAAACATAGATGCCCGCCAGCACCGAGCCTGCCTTGGCAAAATTGCCCCCGAAATAGATCGTCAGTGTCGCCGTTTGCAACCCGCCGATGGCCGCGATGATACGTCCGAAATTGAACGCAAAACCCTGCCCCGTCGCCCGCACACTGGTGGGGAAAAGCTCCGGCAGATACAGCGGGAAAAAACCGTAGAACGAAGCCGTCACTCCACCCGCGATGAACACCGAGAAGAGGAAATGCGTGCCGTACGAATTATTGAATTGGTAAAGATACAAAGCGGAAAGCAATGAAGCAACGCAGAGTATGGCATACGTCGTCCGTCGCTTGACGTAATCCCCCATCAATGCCGCCACCATGGTTCCGCCGATTGCCCCGATCGCCAGCCAGATCTGCGTGTATTCCTTGGCGTGTAATTTGGGATCATTCGCCATTTCTCCGGCCCATTTAGCCGCCCATTGGATGGAACCCCAAGTACCCAAGAGCGCGACACCCGCCAAACCCGCCCCCAACAACATCATCTTGATGACACTGCCCTCTTTCTCCGCTGACATGTTACCGCTGATCCGCGCACGAGAGAGATAACGCTTCACTGGATACAGATACCCCACCAGGGCTACGCCCAGTCCGACGATCGTCACCAGCACCTTGATCGCCCCATGCGCCGTACTGGCAGGCGACCACATATAGATGATCGCGATGGTTCCGATGCAGCCGATCAAGACCCCGATTAGATCCGAGGTAGCCCAATGATCTGTGCCCCCCTTCTTTTTCTCCTCCTCCCACTTTTGCGATTCCGGCACGAACAACCGCACCAAAAAGATTAACAGCGCCGGCAATGCCCCGCTGATCATCAGGAAGCGCCACGCCCCATTCGCCAGCAAAGATTGAACCATGCCCGTGGAAAGCCCGATCCCCAGCATCACTTTTTCCACCCCACCGATGAATGTGGATAGGCTCAAACTCAGGAAGCCGACCAGCATGAAGCCCACATTTGCCGCCGCCCCGATCAAACCGGCCGTCAACGCCCGTGATTTGTTCGGCCACAATTCATTCACTAATGCCACCCCCAAAGACCATTCACCGCCCATGCCCAGCGAGGCGATGAACCGCAGCACCGCGATATGCCAGGCCTCCGTCGCAAAACCGCATAACCCGGTGAAGATCGCGTAGGCAAAGATACTCAAAGACATCGCCTTCACCCGCCCTATGCGGTCGCCCAGCCAACCGAACAGCACCCCGCCTGTAGCCGCCCCGACCAGGAACACCGCATAGATCACGGAAAACCATTGATTCACTTCGGGTGTTCCCGGCTGCGCCTTCAGCAGATCGGCTAACGCCGGTCCACCAGCTAACGGAAACAGCCCCATCTCAAAACCGTCAAAAAGCCAACCTAGGATAGCCGCCAGCAACGCCATCCACTTGCCCGCATTCGATTCAGAATTCTTGGCCATAACATTAATTGTGTCTCGACATAGTCCGCCCTCGAGTGATGCGAAAGGAAGGCAGACGCATCACGAAAGAGATTTATTCGTGGTGGGTCAACGAATTTCTCCAGAAAGGTTTCAGACTTTTCTAAGTCTGCCCCGCCAGCTCAACAAAGGCCTTTCAAAACAATGATAAGATAATATCCCCATGAAAAACGCAGGCACCAACCAACCGGGAAAACTCATCCACCAGACCGCTGTGAGGCCAAAATCGCTTGCCGGACTGCAGAACAGCTGCTGCCAGATATAAAGCGAATAGGAAAGCACCCCGACATGCATCACCCACGGATGATTAAGCAGCCTATACCGGGCTACCCCGGGCATAAACAGGCTCTGCAAAACCAGAACGACCAAACCTAAAGCCTGCGCCGTATCTCGCAGCGGGATTATCACTATGTTCAGCGAATTGAACTGCCCCAAAGCCTTAGGCAGGCACAACAGCAAGACACCAATTACAGATAAACGGAGCGGGTGGTGAAAAACGAAAGACTCAACCTTTCCATGCAGGCGCATGAATGCGAACGCGGCCACACATCCGATAGCCAATGAATCGCAGTAATTAAAAAAGGAACTGGCGCTAAATAATGGCGCCAAACCAGCCGGGAACAGCTTAAGAAAACTGACCACTCGCCAGACTGGGGCGATCACTATGGCCAATATCAAAAATACATACACTTTGCGGACTGAACCGGCCGAAACACAGAATCCCAGCAGCCCTGGCCAAAGCAGATAGAATTGCTCCTCCACCGCCAACGACCACAAATGTGCACTAGGCCAAGGATTCTCGCTCGAAAAATTGGTGGTAAAAGTCCAGTTACCCAACCAGATATACATGTCCTGACGATAGCTGGTCATAGACTGCAGGATAAAGAGGACGAGCAGAAAAGCCCCATAGACTGGAAATATCCTTAAGAATCGACGGTAATAGAAAGATTTCAGGTCAATCTTGCCGCAAGCTGTCGCCTCTTTGAGTAGCAACCAGGTGATCAAAAAACCGCTGATGAGAAAAAAACACCGAACCCCCAGCCCGCCGTCAAACAACCACCAAAAAAGTCGGTCCAGCTCTTTTGGAAAAGCATCTGATTTTCTGCAATGAGCCCCCAGCACCGAAATGATGCACAAAGCCCGCCACCCATCCAGTGAAGGCAATCGTCGGGTGGCAGCCAGCTCAGGGGAGCCTTGAGTTGACGCTGTCGTCATTAATTTGCGATTTAGAAACCTACAGCCCCCACATATGGCTCTCCTACACTTTTAAATTCAATTACCACCCTCCGCAGGTAAAAAGCCAGCTCCCTTTTTCCTTTGCGCAGCAAGCACTTGCCACTACTGTTGAGGTGAACCCTTTCGGCAATATCGCCTCCCTCATGGAGACCAAACACTATGACCTCGTGGTCATCGGGTCCGGTCCGGCCGGCGAGAAAGGTGCCGCGCAAGCGGCCTACTTCGGCAAACGCGTCGCGCTCATCGAGAAAGAGCACGTGCTTGGCGGCGCCGCCGCCAACACCGGCACCCTCCCCTCGAAAACGTTGCGTGAAACCGCGCTCTATCTCTCCGGCTTCCACCAGCGCGGCTTGTATGGCATCAATTTCTCCCTGAAAGACAAAGTCACTGCCCGCGACTTCCTCTATCGCGAGCAACAGGTCGTCCAGACTGAACGCGCCCGCATCGCCGAGAATCTCAAGCGCCATAAGGTGGACCTCTACAAAGGCTTTGCCGCTTTTGAAGATGCCCACACCATCTCGGTGAAGCCCGCCCACTCGCCCGCGGCACATCTGCGCGGCGAGGTCATCCTGATCGCCACCGGCTCCCACCCGCACCATCCGCTGCAGTTCCCCTTTCATGATGCGCGTGTATATGACTCGGACACCATCCTGAATCTCCGCGAGATTCCCGCCACTATGCTCATCGCTGGTGGCGGCGTCATCGGCTGCGAGTACGCCTGCCTCTTCTCCGCTCTGGGGGTGAAAGTCTCCTTGGTTGAGGGCCGTGACCGCTTGCTCGGCTTCTTAAATGCTGAGATCTCCCACGCCTTCGCCGCGAGCATGACGAGCATGGGTGTGGACCTCCACATGCCCGATTCAATCGAATCAGTAAGCGCCGAAGAGGAGATCATCGTCACCCTCAAATCCAGCAAGCGCCTCTCCGTCCAGAACATCCTCGCCGCCACCGGTCGCACCGGCAACACCGAGGGTATGAATCTCGAAAACTTCGGCGTGCAACCCTCCAAACGCGGCACCCTCGAAGTGAACGCCAACTACCAGACTGCCGTCCCACACATCTATGCCGTAGGCGATGTCATCGGCTTCCCCGCGCTTGCCTCCACCTCCATGGAGCAAGCCCGTGTCGCCATGGTCCATGCCTTCGACCTCAATTACAAATCCGGTGTGGCCCATATCCTCCCCTACGGCATCTGTACCATCCCTGAGTGTTCGATGGCCGGGGAAACTGAGGAGTCCCTGACTCAAAATAATGTCCCCTATGTCGTCGGTCGTACCCGCTATGCCCACAATGCCCGTGGCCAGATCATCGGCGACAAGGAAGGCTTCCTAAAACTCATCTTCGCCGAGGACGACATGAAGCTCCTCGGCGTGCATGTCATCGGGGAACAGGCCAGCGAGCTCATCCATATCGGCCTCATGGCCCTCCAGACCAAATCCGGCGCCGATCTTTTCATCCAAACTTGCTTCAACTACCCCACCCTCTCGGAGATGTATAAATACGCCACCTACGACGCCCTCGGCCAGCGGGCAAAACGCATGAAAGCCCGTGAGCAAACCTAGTGAATTTTGCTCCTGAGGACATCCGCCTTGTTCCAACCAATGTCAGCCCCCGATTCCCTGCGGGTTAGGCGGTATTTTCAGGTCGTAAAGCTGGCGCATCAGGGTGAATGATAATAATTTCTAACGAAATCATACCACTCCGGTCTGATACACAGAACTGACACGGTAAGGCCCCAAAAAAGTTCTCCGTGCAAACGATAACAGATGTGTTACGGTGCCTGCGTTGTCAGCCCAGCTTATTATCATGAAGTTTCGCAAACTCTCTGCTGTGATGGCCTTGCTGGCCGTCGCCCTGCTGCCACTACGCGTCTTGGCCTTGGAGTGGAAGCCACTGGAGCCCGGTCCCAATGATGCCACTACCGCCATCCTGACCGCCCGGATGCTCGAGCGCGCCCACTATTCCCAGATGGCATTCAACGACGAAGTCTCCAGTAAATTCTTGGACCATTATCTGGACCGCCTGGACCCACAGCATATCTACTTTTTCCAAAGCGATGTGGAGGAGTTCAACAAATGGCGCACCAAGCTGGATGAGATGACCGTGAACTCAGGTGACACCTCTCCAGCTTACATCATTTTCAACCGCTTCATCGAACACCTTCGACTGCAGAACACTTATGTGAACACCCTGCTGGAAACCGAGAAATTCGAGTTCAACACCGATGAGCGCTTCCTCCTGAATCGTAAAGAAGCCGCCCGTCCCAAAGACTTGAAAGAAGCCAAGCAGCTCTGGCGCGATCGCGTCCGCTTCGAATACCTCACGGAAAAGCTGAACAAGAAAACTCCGGAAGAGATCGTCAAATCCATCACCAAACGCTACGACCGCATATTTAAGGCCATGGAAGCCTTTGATGCCGAGCAGGTGCTGGGCGAGTATCTCACCATCTTGGGCACCATCTACGATCCCCACTCGGATTACATGACCAAGTCGGAACTGGATAATTTCTCCATCGGCATGCGCCTGTCTCTCGTCGGCATCGGTGCCCAACTCACTACGGATGACGGTTATTGCAAGATCATGGAATTGGTCCCCGGCGGACCGGCTGCTCGTAGCAAGAAGTTGAAACCGAACGACCGCATCGTTGCTGTCGCCCAAGGCGAAGAAGAACCGCTAGATGTCATCGAGATGCCCTTGAATAAGATCGTGGAAAAAATCCGTGGCACGAAAGGCACCGAAGTCCGCCTCACCATTATCCCTGCCGATGCCGCAGATAACTCAGTCCGCAACGTCGTCAGCCTGATTCGTGAAGAGATCAAGCTCGAGGATCAGGAAGCCAAGGCCCAGATCATTGAGGTGCCCGCTGAGAATGGTAAGACCTCACGGTTGGGTTACATCGACCTCCCCTCTTTCTACGCCGACTTCAACTTGGATGACAAAAAGCCCGAAGGTGAGCGCAAGAGCACCACGCGGGATGTGACCCGTCTCCTCAACAAACTTAAATCCGAGGGCATCACCGGCCTCATTTTGGACCTCCGCAAGAACGGCGGCGGCTCTTTGGAAGAAGCAATCAAATTGACTGGCTTGTTCATCCGCCAAGGCCCAGTGGTGCAAGTGAAAGACCCCACTGGCGAAGTCACTGTGGACAAAGATACCGACCCCGGCGTGGAATACGATGGCCCGATGATTGTCCTCACCAGCCGTTTCAGCGCCTCCGCCTCGGAGATTCTGGCAGGCGCACTGCAAGACTATGGTCGCGCCTTGATCGTGGGCGATTCCTCCACCCATGGCAAAGGCACCGTACAGACACTCATCGAGCTATCCAAATACCTCCGCAATGCCGACTTCAATCCCGGAGCGGTCAAGGTGACCATCCGTAAGTTCTACCGTCCCAGTGGAGCCTCCACACAATTGCGCGGTGTGGTTCCGGATATCGTTCTCCCCTCTGTGAACAATCACGCTGAAGTGGGTGAAGTTTCCCTCGATAACGCCCTTCCATGGGACACCATCGAGGCGGCTGACTATCGTCCAGTGAACCGCATCGCCGCTTTCTTGGATGACCTGAAGATCAAATCAGCCAAGCGGGTGGAATCGAGCAAGGATTTCGCCTACGTGAAAGAAGACATCGAGCGCTTCGATAAGATGCGTAAAGATAAATCTGTTTCGCTCAACGAAGAGCTGCGCCTGAAGGAAAAAGCTGACCTTAAGAAGATCGAAGAAGCCCGCAAACAAGAGCGCAAAGACCGCCACACTGCCATCCCCACCACGTACAAGATCTCGCTCAAACAAGCCGCCTTGCCCGGCCTCCCAGCTCCCTATGACCCCGCCAAGGCAAAGGAAGAAAAACCAAAGCGCGGCAGCATCGGCGAACCGGCTGTCCTTGATGAGGAAGCGGATGATTCCGCTGAATTACCTGATGTCACCCTGAACGAAGCTGAAAACATCCTCATCGACTTCGTGAAACTGATCAACGCCCGCAACGCTCTGGCCAACAACCAACCGGAAACGCCGGTCACCCAGATCAAGTAGTCCGTTAGCTACGCATGCGGTGAAGGCAGCCGGTCAGGTAAGGCAAGAGTTGCTTCTTGCGCGATACCACATCTTTCAGTTCGAAGATACCCGGCTGAGATTCCGGATAGTCGATTGCACCTTGAAAGGCCTTTTCCCCTGCCACCAATAACAGCGAAGTCTGACACACCACATCCGTGATCAGCAACGCTGCAAAGACGTAGCTGTTCCGCTGGCGATAGTTGTCCAATGCCGCCACCAAACCGTCCTTGCGTTTCCAGAATTGGTCAAAGCCGATCTCCTCGATCTGGGCCACGGAGAATTTCAGGCCGTTTTCCACATACTCCTTGCAATCCGTGGTGATGGCTTGATCTGGCGTCCGCGAGATCAATACGGAGCCGGAGGCAAAAAGCTTCTCGGTGAACTCAGCAGCATTCACCCCTGCGATGACCTCCAGTTCGGATAGAATTTGGGCATCCCGTTCTGTCGTCGTAGGCGAAGTCAGGTTCAAGGTATCCGAGACCAATCCAGCCAGAAGCAGTCCGGCGATCTGCGTCGGCATCTCCACTTGATAACGGAAAAAGCAATCCGCAACGATTGTGCTCGTGGACCCCACAGGCTCATTTCGGAACAGGATCGGCTGTTGCGTAGTGAATGTGCCGATGCGGTGATGGTCCACCACCTCGATGATATCCACCTGATCGGCCCCGATCACCGCCTGCGAAAGCTCATTGTGATCTACCAAGATCAGCTGGCGCTCCACCTTCTTCAAAAAGTCAGACTTGGAGAGGATACCCACCACTTCGCTCTCGTCATTCACGATCGGGAACGCCTGAAAACCAGATTCGGCCGCCAGCGCCTGGATACCAGCCAAAGGCTCATCGTCCCGGAAGGTGAGAAAATGCTCGTGTGACATGTGGGTCACAGTGATGGCCGCTCGGCAGAGCATAGCCGTCGTGGCCGTATCATGCGGCGACACGATGATACTCACGCCCTTTTCCTTAGCCTTCTCCAAGATCGCCGGGTCCACCGGCAAGCCGCCGGTGACAATCATCACCTTCACCTTTTCATTGATGGCCAGCTCTTGGACATCCACACGATCACCGACGATCACCAAGATACGCTCCGGCTTATAGTTCGGCAGTCTTTGCGCGAAGGAATCCAGACTCATCGCCCCGATCATCATGATCAGGTCTTCTTCCTTATCTGGCTCCACCACATGCAGCATCCGGCCATTGACCGTGCGGGACAAGTTGCGCAGAGAAGCTAGCACCCGACGGGAATCGAACACGCGATTCGGCGCGGGAAAGAAGAACTTGCTCATCTTGAAAACCGAAACCAGGCCTTTGCAGCTCCGGTTCTCGTTCAAGATGGGTAATACGCGGATATTCCGATCATCCATCATCCCCAATGCTTCGGCCACAGTCGTACGGGCGGAGACACTGACCACGTTGGATTGCATCACATCCCGCACTTTCGGCGAGACATCGGCCACGAATTTTGGCGCGGGCATCCCAAAGGTCTTCAGCACGAAGTTGATGCGGTCGTTCAGATCGCCACAGCGCGCAGCCACTACATTTCGCATGCCGCTGCGACGTTTGAATTCCGCATATCCGATTGCCGAACAGATGGCGTCCGTATCCGGATTCCGATGTCCTATCACCAAAACTTCACTCATGGAATAACCTTCGGTTGCGTTCAGGTTAACTGGCAGCCTCGCGGGCCGCAAGTCAGCGCCTCTCAAAAAACTGTGAAGTGCTTGCACTCCTGCCCGCCCCCCCTTTTAATCCTCGCGTGCCTGCCAAAATCATAGCGGTGGCTAATCAGAAAGGCGGCGTGGGCAAGACCACCACGTCCGTCAACCTATCCGCCTGCCTTGCTGCCAGCAATAAACGTGTCCTGCTGGTGGATATCGACCCCCAAGCAAATGCCACCAGCGGTCTTGGTTTCGAAAAGATCGAAGGCGCCAGCCTTTACCGACCGGTATTGGGTGAAGGCTCTCTGGAGGAAAAGATCCAGCAAACCGCTTTCCCGAATCTGGATCTGATTCCCAGTGAAGTCGATCTGTGCGGTGTGGACATCGAACTGGCCCGCATGGATGGCCATCTGCTCCGGCTAAAAAGCATCTGCGAAGCGATCCGCTCCAGCGACCGCTATCAGGCTATTATCCTAGATTGCCCGCCTTCGCTGGGCATCATGACCTTGAACGCCTTCGCGGCGGCCGACTACCTCTTGGTCCCCCTTCAGTGCGAGTATTACGCGCTGGAGGGCATCTCCATGATCACCCGGTTGCATAATCAGTTGCGCGATGGAGGCATCAACCCTTCCCTAGAGCTACTGGGCGTGGTTATGACCATGTTCGACGGTCGTACCAATCTCTCCAATCAGGTGGTCAGTGAAGTCCGGCAGCATTTTGCTGACAAAGTGTTCGATACGGTCATCCCGCGAGCCACACGCCTGGCCGAAGCCCCCAGTTTCGGCAAACCCATCATCCATTACGATAAATACAGCGCCGGAGCTGCTGCCTACGAGGTCTTGGCCGAAGAAGTGGCCAAACGGCTGGGTATTTGAACGATTCCTGTTGGAAAAGCGAATGTCAGCCCGCTATATTCCGTCAAATTTCACCAAAACCGATAACCGAACCATGAAGCAAAACTCTTCATCCAAACCATGGACGCTCGGTCTGGCCTCGTTGCTAGTCTGCGCCACTCTCACTCAGGCGGCTGACTGGCCCCAATATCGCGGCCCCAATGCCGATGGCACTTCCGTTGAGAAGTTGCTGAGCAAGACTTGGCCTGCTGCTGGCCCCAAGGTGGTCTGGCGCCGCCCTCTGACCGACGGGTTCAGTTCATTTGCCGTTTCCGGCGGCAAGGCATTCACCGTCGTCAGCCAAAACGTCGGCGGAGTGTCACAGGAAGTCGTGGCCGGTTTGGACGCCGCTAGCGGCCGCGCTCTTTGGGCCACGCCGATCGGCATCGCCAAGTACGGCCATAACGGTGGCAACTCGGGTGCCAAAGGCAACGATGGCGGCGACGGCCCCCGCACGACCCCAACGGTCGATGGCGACAATGTTTACGCCCTCTCAGCCGACCTTGTGCTGGTTTGCATCGATGCGGCTCGCGGCCAGAAGAAATGGGCGCGTGACATCATGAAGGAACATGCCGGCGTGAATATCACATGGAAAAACGCTGCCTCTCCGGTCATTGATGGAGACCTTATTTTCATGGCTGGCGGTGGTCCCGGACAGGCCTTGCTGGCCATCGACAAAAACTCGGGCAAGACCGTGTGGAAGACGCAAGACGACAAGATGACTCACTCGACCCCGGTCGTCCGTGATATCCACGGAGTCCGCCAAGTGATCTTCTTCACCCAAAAAGGTTTGGTCGCTTGCAACGTGAAGAACGGTGCTGTGCTCTGGCGCTGGGATTACCGCTTCAACGTTTCCACGGCCATCTCTCCGATCGTTTCCGGTGACATCGTTTATGTGTCTGCCGGCTACGGCGTAGGCGCTGGTGCTTGCAAAGTAGCCAAGACTGCTACCGGCTTCGAAGCTACCGAACTATGGCGCAAGGCCAACGAACTGCCCAACCACTGGAGCACCCCCGTCCTGAAGGATGGCTATCTCTATGGCATGTTCCAGTTCAAGGAATACGGCACCGGTCCGCTCAAATGCGTGGAACTGGCTACTGGAAAAGAGATGTGGTCACAGGCAGGTTTCGGACCCGGCAATGTGCTGCTAGTCGATGGTCATCTGCTGGTCTTGGGTGATGCTGGCCAACTCGTCCTCGTGGAGGCCAATCCCAAGGCCTATAACGAAACCGCTAGGGCGACCGTCATCACTGGCAAATGCTGGAGTACTCCCGCATTAGCCGATGGCAAAGTCTATCTGCGCAGCACCAAGGAAGGTGTCTGCCTCGACATCGGCAGCAAAGTCGCTTCGGCCAAGTAAGCTGCTCTTGAATTCTCAAGGCGGACCGGCAACGGTCCGCCTATTTTCTTTATCCACGGCTCTGTTTCACAAACTGCTCTGGTGACAATCCATAGACCGCCTTGAAAGCACGAGAAAAATTATAGGGATCGGGGAACTTCAGTTCCTCCGCCACCTCTTTCACCAGCCGATTCCCTTCAAGCAAGCGATTCGCCGCATGGTTCATCTTCAATCGCATCAGGTATTGGTAGGGACTGCAAAAATGGAACCGCTGAAATAGACGGCAAGCGTAGGCTTCGTTGATGTGGACAGCGGCAGCAGCTTCTTCAAGCTTGCGGACGGCTAGAAAATTCATCTCCAGATGCTGTTTCAACTTTTGGAAGGAATTCTGCGCCCGCACATCAGCATCGACAGCCGGCAACGCGGATTCCGCCAGACGATATAAAAGCGCTTCCGTCAACGCAGCACATACTTCATCCGCATGGCGCCGTTCTCCGGTGCCATTTTTTTGCAGCAACTCGAAAAGCTCCAGCACTTCAGGTGCATCCGCCAAACTGACTGCACGCCCCTGCCCAAGCGGTCCTTGCTGAATCAGCTTCTCGGCCAGCGTTCCGGTGAAATCGATGTAATACTTCAGCATCAACCGTTCGCGTGAGCACACGATTCTATGCCGGATTCCCGGTCCGTAATAAAAAGCGGTTCCGGGTTTCAGTTCAAAGCTCTTACCATCCAACCATACAGTCCCCTCACCCTCCGCCACAAATTCCACACAATGATACCGGAAATCTTCCCGCTGCACCATGTAATCCGGCTGACAGCGCTCCCGCCCCCCACATACCACCGTCAGTCTGGTCGTGCGAGCAGGATTCAGATCCAAGAAATAGCGTTGCGCATCTGTGACCTGACTGGAAACAAAATCCGGCTTATCATGCCGAGTCGATTTCTTCATTCATTAATAAACTCTCGCAAAACGGAAAATCCTTAAAGTCAATTATTGACATTACACAGTCAAAAAGCGCCATTTCACTTTTACCCGAATCCAATAGGATGCTCGCACCGGACTGACAAAATCATCTCATGCAAACACGTATCTTGGGCAAAACGGGCTTGGAACTCCCCATCCTCAGCTTTGGGGCCTCCTCCTTGGGGCAAGAATTTCGCAGCGTCTCGTTGGATGAGGCCCTCAAGTCTGTCCGTGTCGCTTTGGACTGCGGCCTGAATTTCATCGATACCTCCCCTTTCTATGGCCGCGGCATGAGCGAAGTCATGTTGGGTATCGCCCTGCGCGATGTGCCACGCGACAGTTACAAACTCTGCACCAAGTTGGGCCGCTACGATCTGCAGCATTTTGATTTCAGCGCCAAGCGCGTAGCCGAAAGCGTCGATGTCTCCTTGCACCGACTGGGCACTGATCATCTAGATATCATTCTCTGCCATGACATCGAGTTCATAGAGATGCAGCAGATCGTGGATGAGACCATTCCCGTCCTGCGAAAGATCCAAGAACAGGGCAAAGTGAAGTTCATCGGCTTCAGCGGTTATCCACAGAAGATATTCAAGTTCATCTGCGACCAGACAGACGTGGATTGCGCCCTGAGCTACAACCAATACACGCTCCAGAACACCCGCTTTGCCGATGAGACCGTTCCCTATCTGCAAAGCAAAGGCGTGGGCGTGATGAACGCTGGTCCTTTCAGTGCCCGCCTGCTCACGAATGCCACCCTGCCCGCCTGGCTCAAGGAACCTGAAGAAGTGAAAGCTGCCGCCCGCAAAGCGGCGGCATTATGCCAACAGAAGGGTTCCGATATCGCCAAGCTCGCCTTGCAATACTCCATCGCCAATCCCGCTATCACCACCACTGTGGCTGGTAGCGCCAATCCCAATAACATCCGCAATTGGGCGAAGTGGGCAGCCGAACCCATCGATCAGGAATTGTTGGCTGAAGTCCTCGCCATCTTTGCTCCGGTAAAGAACATTGGTCACACTGAAGGCTTGCTGAAAAACAACTAGCCACCCCAAAATCACCGGATGCATTTGCGCCTTATTATCGCCTTGGCCTTTTCTGTGGTCTGTGGATTGCCAGCTCAAGCTGCCGTCGTCTCTCTCTTCAACGGCAAGACTCTGAACGGCTGGGAGGGAGAAACCAACAAAGTCTGGCGTATCCGCGACGGCGCAATTGTCGGCGGCTCTCTCGAAGGCAACCCCCAGAATGAGTTTCTGGCCACGCAGAAAAGCTTCCGAAACTTCGTTCTGAAGCTGGAATACAAACTCGTCGGCACTGAGGGGTTCGTGAACGGCGGTGTGCAGTTCCGCAGCAAACGTATCCCCACTCCGCCAAACGAGATGTCAGGCTATCAGGCCGATATTGGTGCGACTTACTCCGGCTCTCTTTACGATGAATCCCGCCGTAAAAAGATGCTCTATACCGCCAACCAAGAGCTCATCCTGAAGATCGAAAAAACAAACGATTGGAACCAATACGAGATCCGCGCTGAAGGACAACGAATCCGCCTCTATCTCAATGGCCGTCTCACTGCCGACTATACAGAACGCGAAACTGGTATTGATCAGACCGGCGTCATCGCGCTCCAGATCCACGGCAAGTGCAAAGCCGAGATCTCCTATCGCAATATCAGCATCGAAACACTCCCTGACGCCCTTGTACCCTCAGAGCCTGAGATCCTTGGCCGCTTCGGAGACCTGCCTCAGACTAGTAATCCCATACCAGCTTGGCCCGGCGGCAAATTCAACTTGGGCACCGATGAGACAATCATTGTCGCTGGTCAGGAGAATTTCGTGCGCGAACAAAAAGCCGGTGAGATGGAATCCTTGCTGGCGATCGGTTTCGCCTCGAAAGCACCCCGCTTCCGCTTCATGGCTTGGGAAGGCGACACTGTCTATGAGCAATGGCGCGATTTGAACTTCGGTTCTTGGACTGCCCAGCTCCAAGCCTCCGGCGCTACCATTGTCATGGCCCAGTATGGGCAGATGGAAGCCTTGGACGGCAAAGGTCGCCTTACCGAATTCAGCACCGCCTGTCATCGCCTACTGGATGAATTTAGCGCCCGCACGCGTCGTTTGATTTTGGTTTCGCCCATGCCGTTTGAGAAACCTTCCGCCTCGCATGCTCCGGACCTCACTCTGCGCAATGCCGATGTCGCCGCATACGCCAACGCCATCCGGGACATCGCCAAGCAACGTGATGCCACGTTCATCGATCTCTTCACTCCACTTTCCAAACGTCCTGCTGGCGCCCCCCGACTGACCGACGATGGCATCCATCTTACCGAGTCAGGTTTGCAAGAGGTTGCCAAAATCATCGCTCAACAGCTAGGTGCCGCAGCCAATCCCAATGTAGATCTCACCTACCTGCAGGACGCCATCGTCACCAAAAACCGCTTTTGGTTCGATTGCTGGCGTCCGGCCAACTGGTCATTCGTCTATGGCGACCGCGTCTCCCAGATGTTCGGCAAAGGCAGCTCCACCAGCCCGCCGCTCCGCGATACTTTTGAGAACTACCGCCCGCTCATCGCCAAGGCCGATGCCCGCATCCATGCCTTGTCCCGTGGCGAGAAGGTAAGTCCGCCCGTGGAAGTCAAACAGACTCCTCCAGGCGAAGTCCCCGTGCTCTCGCCCGCTGAGGAAATGGCCACCTTCACCTTGGCTGAAGGATACGAAGTCAACCTGTTCGCTGCCGAAACCGAAGGCATCGCCAAACCCACGCAGTTCGCTTGGGATGAAAAAGGTCGCCTTTACGTCGCCTGCTCTCCCACATACCCCCAGACTTACGCCAGCTCCAAGCCCGCTGATTTCATCGTCGTAATGGAAGACACCAATGGCGATGGCAAAGCCGACAAGTCTTGGCGCTATGCCGAGGGTCTCACGATGATCCAAGGCTTGGAGCCGGGAGCTGGTGGTTTGTATGTCTGTGATTTCGACCAGATCGTTCACCTGCGCGACATCGACGGCGACGGCAAAGCGGACCAACGCCGCATCGTGTTCTCAGGTTTCGGCATCGGTGACACACATCAGCTCGTCAACTCCATCACGCACGGACCCGATGGCAGCCTCTGGTTCACCCAAGGTTTGCACGCCTTCTCCCGCGTTGAATCACCCTGGGGTGTGGCCCGCTTGGAAAAAGCCGGCGTGTGGCGACTGAACCCGAAGACCTTGAAGCTCGACGCGTTCTTCAACGGCGGCAAAGCCGGTCATAATTGCTGGGGCGTCGCCTTCGATGATTACAGTCAGGTCTTCCACAAATCAGGCGATCGGCCGGTCGGCTACTGGAGCGTGCCGGGCATGACGAAGAACAACGCTCCGGATGAGTATCATCCCGTCGGCCCCCTGTTCGATACCTCCCCCAAAACAACTTCCCTTGATATCATCGGCACTCGCGCACTGCCGGATGACATCCAAGGCTGCGCCCTCATCGGTGGTTATTTCGGCAACGTCGTAGAGCTGCACCGCTTCGAGGATAGTGGGTCCGGCTTCAAGACCACGCAACTGCCTAAACTGCTGAAATCTTCCTCCACCGCTTTCCGTCCTGTCGATGTGAGCATCGGACCCGATGGCGCCATGTATCTCGCGGACTGGTTCAATCCTGTCATCGGTCACTATCAGGCCAGTTACGCTGATCCGAATCGCGACAAAACCCATGGCCGCATCTGGCGCATCACCGCAAAAGGTCGCCCGCTCGTGAAGCAACCTGACCTCTCCGCCATGCGGGCGGCGCAACTCTTAGAACAGTTGCACAGCCCTGAACGCTGGACGCGTTACCAAGCCAAGCGATTGCTCTTTGACATGCCCAGCAAGCAGGTCTTGGCCGCTGCCGATGCATGGGTAAAAAAACTTGATTCCAACGCACCTGACTACGAGCACGCTTTGCTCGAAGTTATCGGCATCTACTCCGCACATGAAGTTACCCGCCCTGCTCTGCTCGCCAAATTGCTGGCGGCAAAAGACGCCCGCGTGCGCGCTTATGGCACACGCATCGTCGGAGAATGGGCTGATAAACTGCCAGATTCTCTGCAGTTGCTGCGCACCAGCATCACGGACGAGAATGCCCGCGTGCGTCTGGAAGCTGTCGTGGCGGCGAGCTATGTCGCCAAGCCGGAAGCCGCAGAGATCATCACCAAGGCTTTAGATGCGCCAAGAGATAGATTCCTCGATTACGCCTTGGCTCAAAGCGCCCGCGGCTTGCAGCGCTTGTGGGGACCAGCACTGGCCGCCAATAAACTCAAATTGGATGCCACCCACACGG
>JAURFH010000089.1 GCA_030834415.1 Verrucomicrobiota bacterium
AGTTGAGCAAAGATTTGCCGGGCTTGGAGGCGGAGGTCTCCACGTTGAAGAAGCAGCTTTCCGAAGCGAACAAGATGGCGGGCAGTGCGCCGAAGCTGGAAGCGAAGAACAAGGAGTTGGAAGCGGATGTGGCGAAATTGAAATCCGAGAATGACGCGCTGAAGTCGGCCAGCAAGAAGATGGGGGATGTGGCGAAGTTGGAGACGGCAAACAAGGCGCTGGAGATGCAGGTGGATTCGCTGAAGGGTGCCGCGAAGAAGGCGGAGCAGGCGACCAAGCTGGAGAATGAAGTCAAAGGACTCAAGGCGCAGAACGAGACTTTGGAAGCGCAGCTCAAGGCTGAGCAAAAGCGCGCGGCCAGCATGGTCAAGGCATCCGATGGCGATGATAAGTTGAAGAAGGAACTGGCAGCGACGCAGAAGCAACTGGCTGAGCAGCAGAAGGCGGCGGCGCAAGCGGCCAGCGCGCAAGTGCAGATGAAACTAGCGGCAGCGGAAGCCGACAAGCTGCGCAAGGAGAACGCGAAGCTCGAGGCTTTGCTCACTGATCCGAATGCTTTCACGAGTGCGCCGGCCACTTCTTCCATGGCGGCGGACCAACTGGCGGTGCTGAAGGCACGGTTGGAAGTGCTTGAAGCGAAGAAGACGCCTTACTCGAAGGAGGAACTGGCGTTGTTCAAGGCACCGTCGAATCCGACGACGCTGGTGGCTTCGGTGGAGAACAAGCCGAAGGCGAACACGGCTGGTGGCGCGGATGATTTGCCGGCGGGTGCGCGTTCCCTCGTGATGGAAGCGCAGAAGGCGTTCAACGAACGGAATTACAAGCTGGCGGCGGAGAAGTATGAAGCGGTGTTGAAGCTGAACAGCAACAATGTGTTCGCGCTATCTAACCTCGCGGCCATCCAGATGGAACTGGACAAGTTGCGCGATGCGGAGAAGAACTTGAACAAGGCTTTGGGGCAGAAGAAAGACGACGCTTACAGCCTTTCGCTGCTGGGTATCTTGAAGTTCCGCCAGGACAAGTATGATGACGCGCTGGAGCTGTTGAGCCGCTCGGCGACGCTCGACCCGGAGAATGCGGATACGCAGAACTTCCTGGGCATCACGCTGAGCCAGAAGGGTCAGCGCGGCGCGGCCGAAGCGGCCTTGCGGAAGGCGATCCAGATCGCGCCCGGTAATGCGAACGCGCATCACAATCTCGCGGTGGTTTATGCCACGCAGACGCCGCCGATGACGGAGCTGGCCCGCTGGCATTACCAGAAGGCGCGCGGCTACGGTCATCCGGTGAACGCGGAGCTGGAGAAGCTGCTCGGGAAGTAAGCCACGATGTTGCGGCAGCACGTCCATGAAGTCACGATCCCGACGAAGGGTCGTGGCTTTTATGAGTTCACGCGGGAAGTGGAGCGGTTGGTGGCGGATGCGGGTCTGAAGACCGGTCTCGCCACGCTGCATGTGCAGCACACCTCAGCTTCATTGCTCATACAGGAGAATGCGGACCCCGAAGTGCGGCGTGATTTGGAGCGGTTCTTTTCCCGCATCTGTCCGGATGGTGATCCGCTCTTTCGCCACACCTGTGAGGGGGAAGATGACATGCCGGCGCATGTGCGCACGGCGATCACCGCGGTGAATCTCAGCATCCCGATCGCCCGTGGCGCGATGGCGCTGGGGACCTGGCAGGGGATCTACTTGTGGGAGCACCGGACGCATCCGCACCGGCGAACGATCACGGTGCATCTGCTCGGCGAGTGAGCTAAAAGGCGGACGGCGTGAGGCCTACCGCCACGATGCTGCAGGCCTGGATGACATTCAGGCCGAGACGTTCGGCTTCCGCGAGGACTTCTTCTGATTCCGTGCCGGGATTGAGCCAGAGTTCATCACACCCTTTTTCCGCGATCTCGGGCAGGGTTTTCAAGACGACCGGCGGCGGCAGATAGACGCTGATCATCTGCGGGCGCTCGGGGACTTCGGCCAGGCTCTTGTACGCGGGAAGACCTTCCACCAACGCTTCCTTGGGGTTCACGGGATACACACGATAGCCTTGCTGGCTGAAGGCGCGCACTGCCTTGTTGCCGTATTTGCGAGGGTCCGTAGAGGCGCCGAGAATAGCTATCGTTTTCATGAGAGGGACAGCCTAGCACATGGTGGCAAGCCGGCAAAGCAGATAACGGCAGGGATATGGATAGACTGGCTGGAAGTCATTCAAAACGCAGGTGAAGCTTCAGTGCCTCCTCTCCCCATCCCTCTCCTCCAACCTTTGGAGGAGAGGGGGATGCGGCAGGCTGGACAGGGTGCGGGCTTGCTCCTATAACCGCCAAAACAATACCTATGATACGTGATGCTTCAGTGGCGGATGCGGAAAGTGTCTGTGCCATCTACAATCCCTACATCTTGGAGACAGTGATCACGTTTGAGGAGGAGCCGGTTTCCGCCGAGGCGATGGGGAAGCGTATCGCGGATGTGACGGTGGTGTATCCATGGTTACTGTTTGTCGAAGGTGAGCAGGTGCTGGGCTATGCGTATGCGCGGAAGTTTCACGAACGCGCGGCTTACCGTCATACCGTGGAGACTGCCGTGTATGTGGCGCAGGGTGGACACGGCAAGGGTGCGGGCACGGCGTTATATCGCGAGCTGCTCGCGCGCTTGAAGCCGCTGAATGTCCACACCGCACTCGGTGGCATTGCGCTGCCGAATGAAAAGAGCGTGGCGTTGCACGAGAAGCTGGGCTTCAAAAAAGTCGCGCACTACGAGGAGGTCGGTCGCAAATTCGGGCGATGGATCGATGTGGGGTATTGGCAGGTGAAGTTGTGAGTGTACACGACCACGTTTATTCACCTCGACTCGCTTGTGCACCAGTAAGTCTGCTTGTGGCCTCTGGCTTCGAACTCGGACACCATCTGCCGGGCTTTTTCTTCCGTTAGCTTTTCTTCGATTAGGAAACGGTTGCCTGAGTCATCCTGTCGCCAGACGGACCAGATGTTTATTCTTGCCCAGTTTTTTGCATCCGTATGACGCATCCAGGCTTCATTGAACTCCTTGCGTGTGATGAGGACGGTATTTGGCGGCTCAGGGTGAATATCCATGCCACATAGCCAGCCGTATTCATCATGGTAGTGGTTGTTGTCATACGCCAACACGATGCCGGATTCGAAGAGCTGGATCTGGCGGCCGACAAATCCTTCTTCCGAAGTTTCAAAGTAAATCGCCGACCGTCCCCATTCTGCGGGTCGATCCACGATGTCATCGCCTTCGATCCGTCGGCTGAAATACTTGATGAATTCATTGGCGTTCATCACTCAAAACTTCTGTGCAACCAGCCAGAGCTGGGTGCCATCAGGACCTGTGAATGCATAATCAATAATCCCGGAACGCGACCGATGATAAAACTTGGTTTGCGAAACTGTTGGTGGCGGTGGAGCTTCGGTGAACCGTGCAAGGGTCGGCGTTTCCTTGGTTTGACTGTTGCTGAGTGTGAAATGCTGCTCAGACAGAAGTTTCTGGATATCCTCAGACCGACCTTCCAAGTAGATCCAAGCCGTCCACTCGCGGGTAGAATGGTAGTCGGTTTGGATGTTATGAAATGGCGATGCGTTGATTAGCCCTAGATGTTGCTTGAGGATTTTGGCGTTGGTTTGGTGAGGCCACGACACGACGAGCAAGCAGGCGAGGACTGCGGTGATGACGATATGCTCTTTGGTGATTTTCCTGTATGCTCTCATTTCAGGATTTAGTGCGGCTACCGAAAACTGGCCTCCACGAACTATAGGCAGTCAGGATACTTTCCATTAACAATAGTGTGCTACTGGACACCAAGCTGGTCAAATTAGAATGCGGTGAGCTTTTCTTGTCCCTGCTGCGGATTTGCGGAAGCGCTTAGGTCTAGTTTGGGACGGCGTGGAAGCCATCCTTACCACGCGCCTTTCAATTGAGGGCGATTGAGCTTATTGTGCCGATGGGTGGCATAAGTGACATGAGAATGTTAACGACCAACAGTGTGTAAATGATGATGAGGGTTGGTTTTGCCATTCTGCCAAACCCAGAGCGCAGTTTGTCCGTGAGAATAAGGCTGATTGTAGAGATCAACCCCAGCATAGGGCAGGCGGCCAATCCGTAGGCCAAGACTAGCCGGGTCGTAATGGGGAGTTTCACTCCCAAACCTTAGATAAAGGACGTGAATTTTTCTGCCGCCAGACCTAGCCAGCAGAAGACCAAAAGAAATATCGCAGCAATGATCCATGAGGCAGCTCTTATTCGCATACATGGGTTCAATACCCGTGAAATAGATTGGTTGTTTGGTGCAAGCAAAAGCAATGGTGGTAGGTGATATTGTGTCAGCGCGCTCTGATGAGGCACTGCTACGTTTTGAAAGATAGATGTTAGAGCCTCCTGAGGTCGGCTAGGGAAGGGCGGCCGGCTGAGGACAGCCAGCCCTACCTTAGTGTTCTCCGAGGTTTCCTTGGACTTCGCCTTGCGGGGCAGGGGGTTACACCGCACAATCCGCCTCACGCATGCGGGAAACGATCCGCAACTGGGTCGAGGAAACAGAACAGTTCGTCCTCGAAGTCATTTTTGAACGCCGCAAGGGCAAACGTGCCGCAGTGGTGCGCTCCCTCCTGTACTTATTGTCCAAGGTCTTCGAGGGCATCGTGAAGGCGCGCAAGTTCCTGTATGATGTGCGCATCCTGCGCGATTCCACACTGGGCATTCAGGTGATCGCGGTGGGGAATATCACCGCAGGTGGCACGGGCAAGACGCCGGTGGTGGAGAAGTTCGCCCGCGAGTTGCAGGATCAAGGGCGCAAGGTGGCCATCCTTTCCCGTGGTTATCGCTCCAAGCCGCCGCCGCTCCGGCATCGGCTCATCAACAAACTGCTCTTCCGGGAAGATGCGACACCGCCGCGCGTGGTATCGGATGGTAAATCGCTCCTGCTGGATTCTGAGACGGCGGGCGACGAACCGTACATGCTGGCCTCCAATCTCAAAGACGTGGTGGTGCTGGTGGACAAGGACCGCGTGAAGAGTGGCCGTTATGCCATCCAGAAATTCGGCTGCGACATCTTGCTGCTGGATGACGGGTTTCAGTATTGGAAGATCAAGGGCCGCCGTCGCGACATCGTGTTGATCGATTGCCAGCAGCCGTTCGGCAATGAGCACATGTTGCCCCGGGGTACCCTGCGTGAGCCCCCTCCGCATCTCTCGCGGGCGAGCTACATTTTCCTGACGAAGAGCGATGGCAACACGGCGGAGCTGCGCAAGCGCATCGCGAAACACAATCCCACGGCGGGCATCATCGAGTGCGTGCATCATCCCTTGTATTTCGAGGATGTGTTCACAGGCGAGCGGCATGGACTGGAGTTCCTGCAAGGGCGTCGCGTCGCCTCCTTCAGCGCCATCGCGCAGCCGGAGAGTTTTGAGCAAGGTTTGACGAAGCTGGGGGCGGACCTGGTTTACACGAAGAGCTTTGCGGATCATCATCGTTTCACGCAGCAGGAGGTCTTGAACGCGATCAATCGTAGCAAGAAGCGGCAGGCGGAGATGATCATCACCACGCAGAAGGATGCAGTGCGTTTCCCGAAGATCGACCGGCGCGACCTGCCCATCTATTTCATGCGCGTGGAGATCAAGATCCTGAGCGGGGCGAAGGATTTTCACGATTGCGTGCGACAAATCTGTTTCCGGTAAATGGACAAGGTGCTCTACATCATCGCGTGGACGTTCATCAAGCTGCTGCAGGCGCTGCCCTTGCGCTTCGTGGCGCGGCTGGGGCGCGCTGGCGGAGCCTTGGGCTGGCTGGTGGATGCGCGGCATCGCCGCGTGATGTTGGAGAACCTGACCTATTGCTTCGGCGATGAACGCACGCGCGAGCAGATCCGGGATATCGCCAAGGAGAACTTCCGGCGCATCGGCGAGAACTACGCCTGTGGCATCAAGACGGCGGCGATGACGATGGAGGAGTTGAAACCACATTTTGAATTCGTCGGGGATGAGAAATTGCGGTTGGGCAGTGAGAACGCGACTTCGCAGAGTCGGGTGGTGGCGGTGGGCCATTTCGGCAACTTTGAATTGTATGCGCGCTTTGGGCAGTTTGTGCCGCCCTATAAATGTGCGACCACCTACCGTGGTTTACGTCAGCCGGCGCTTAACAAGCTGCTGCTGGATCTGCGGGAAAAATCCGAGTGCCTGTATTTCGAGCGGCGGACGGAAGCGGCTGCTTTGAAGCATGCCATGGCGACCTCCAGCCTGCTGCTTGGCTTGCTGGCGGATCAACACGCGGGGGACCGGGGATTGAAACTGCCATTCTTTGGCCGTGATTGTTCCACGAGCGCGGCCCCAGCGGTGTTCGCTTTGCGATACAATTGCCCCTTGCACACCGCCATCTGTTTTCGCACGGGATTGGCGCAATGGCGGGTGGAGGTGGGGGACGAGATACCGATCCTCTTTAAGGGCGAAGCGCGCTCGGTGGAGGACATCAGCCGGGAGGTCAACTTGGCGTTCGAGGCGGCGGTGAGACGGGATCCGGCGAATTGGTTCTGGGTGCACAACCGCTGGAAGGCGAACAAGTATCGTGGTGGCCGCGAAACGAAAATCGGGAAGACGAATCGCAGGACCATCCCGGTCGAATACCCGGAGGCGGAGGGATGAGCAGCGAACCCAAACGCATCCTAGTAAGAGGGGTGAACTGGCTGGGTGACGCCGTGATGACGACGCCGGCCATGTATCGTTTGCGGGAGAAGTTTCCGGAAGCGCACATCGCCCTGCTGACGCCAGAGAAGCTGGCTGGGCTCTGGGAGAAACAATCCTGGCTGAATGAGGTCATCACCTTTGGGGCGAATGAGGGACTCTGGAGCGTGGTGAAGAAGTTGCGGAGGAAGGGGTTTGATACGGGGGTGATTTTGCCGAACTCCACGCGGTCTGCCTTGGAACTCTGGCTGGGCGGGGTAGGGAACCGGACCGGATATGGCGGGCGGGCTCGTGATTGGCTGCTGAACCGGGTGGTGGAGCGGACGCCGGGACTCGTGCCCATGCGGAAGCGGACAGTGAAGGAAATCGAGCGGTTGGTCGCCGGGGAAGCGGATATGGCACCGAAGCCGGGCTTTAAGGATCATCAGATGCACCATTACCTGCATCTGGTGGCAGCCTTGGGAGCGAGTGCTGAACCGCAAATTCCCAAAATTGAGACGGATATCGATGAGTTTCAGCAGGTTAGAGCAAAATATGATTGGTCGGATGAGGGGAAACCGGTTTTTGGTCTCAATCCCGGGGCGGAATATGGTCCGGCGAAGCGCTGGGATGCGGAGAATTTTATCCAAGCGGCCGTGCGAATCAGCCAGCAAGTGGATGCGCAGTGGTTAGTATTCGGTGGGAGAGGTGATGTGGCTCTGGCTGAGCAGATTACAAAAGGGATTCAGCGGCTAAATGGGCAGGCCTCCGTGATGAGCTTGGCGGGGCGTACCAGCCTGCGTGAACTGGCGGTGATTCTCAGTGGTTGCCGGGCAGTTCTCACTAATGACACCGGGCCGATGCACTTGGCCGGGGCTGTAGGAACGAGAGTGGTGGCGGTTTTCGGGAGTACTTCACCCGAATTGACCGGGCCCGGACTGCCGGGCAGTGAAAAAGTGACCTTTATCCGGGGAAAAGCCCCTTGCCAGCCCTGTTTTTTGAGGGAATGCCCGATTGATCGCCGGTGTCTTACCAGCATTTCCGTGGATATCGTGGTACAAGAGATGGTGGCAAGAAAGTGAGTTTTTAGGGGTTAAACAGGCGTTACAATAATATATTTGCTATTCTCTTTGCATGGCACCGCTATTGCTAGATTCTCATCATGCGGTCAGTGGAAGGCAATCCGTGGACGCTATAGTCGTATTCATAATAAAACCGCCTTTCACTATGTCCACACCGCACATAGAAAAAAGGTAAACGTATGAAAATCCAATCCTCACGCAAGAGCGGTTTCACGCTCGTTGAAATCATGATCGTGGTGGCCATCATCGGCCTCCTGGCTGCGATCGCGATTCCTAACTTCGTGAAAGCCCGCACGACGGCGCAACGCAATGCCTGTATCGCCAACCTGAAGCAGATCGACGGTGCGAACCAGCAGTGGGCGCTCGAGAACAAGAAGACGGACAGCGACACGGTTGACGCTGCCGGTTCCGTGACCTACCTCAAGGGTGGCGTTGCCCCGACCTGCCCGGCTGGCGGCAGCTACACGATTGCAGTCGCGGTGTCCAACGCCCCGACTTGCAACCTCGCGGCGACCCTCGGTCACTCGCTGCCTTGATCGGACGTTGTTTGATTACGTAGGCAAACCTACAAGCGGGGCTTGCCGTTTTACACGGCAAGCCCTTTCTGCTTAGTGGGTTAAACCATATGTAAGACATGAAAATCAAGCAGCGGGCCAGTGGCTTCACGCTGGTCGAGATCATGATAGTGATCGCGATCATCGGCCTGCTGACAGCCATAGCGGTGCCGAACATCATCCGGCACCGGACATATGCACAGCAACAGACGTGCATCAAGAACCTGAGCACCATCGAGGCGGCGAAACAGATGTGGGGCGTAGAGCTGGGCAAGAAGGACGGCGATGTGCCCACGGATGCGGATTTGATTGGTCCGTTTCTCTACATCAAGACTAAGCCGGCATGTCCCTCCAGCGGGAGTTACGACATGAAAGCGATCGGTGAGATACCGACTTGCACCGAACCAGGCCATACCTTGGCTCCGTAGGTGTTAATCAAGAGAATAGATTCACGGCTGGGGCCGGATGCCCCAGCCGCTTTTTTTTATCCCGCTTGAACAAACCCTATTTCACTCCGTTCTAATGAATGATTGGTCGCATATTTGCTCTTGGGTGAAATTCATCCATGCAGCATAGTCCGATGCACGACGGGCAACGTATGACAGCGTCAGAACCTATTCTAAAAATCGACAACCTGCGAGTGGAGTTCCGGGTTGCGGGACTAAAAGAAGAGGTGAAAGTCGCCGTGGATGGTCTGAGCCTGACGGTCAACGCCGGGGAAGTATTCGGCTTCCTGGGTCCCAATGGCGCCGGCAAGACCACCACCATGAATGTCTTGCTGGGCTTTGTGCCGCCCACCAGCGGATCGGCTTATATTTTCGGCACAGATGTCTCCCAACCGATTGCCCGTCAGCGCATCGGCTATCTGCCGGAGCTCACCTATTACTATCGCTTCCTGACTCCGGAAGAGCTGCTGCGCTTTTACGGCCGCATCTTCCGTATCCCCAAAGACCAGTTGGAGAAGCGCATTGATGAGGTCATCAAGCTGGTGGAGCTGGAGCATGCCCGCAAACGCCAGATCAAAACCTTCTCCAAGGGCATGCAGCAACGCATCGGCCTGGCGCAGGCGGTGCTGAACAATCCAGATCTCCTGATCTTTGATGAACCCACCAGCGGTTTGGATCCCATCGGTCGCATGAAAGTGCGTGAGATCATCCAGCGCCTGAAGAATGAAGGTAAAACGGTCTTCTTCTCCTCGCACGAGATGGGTGAGGTCGAAACCGTGTGTGACCGCGTAGTCATCATCAATCAAGGCAAAGTCCGTGAAGAGGGGCAAGTCACCGACCTTCTCGCCAAGCACCAGATGAACCTCGAACAGATTTTCCTCAAACTTATCGGTTATCAGGCTTCTGTATGATGACGAATGCGATGGCCCTGGCAGGCGTGGTTGTGCGCGAGATGTACCGGCGCAAGGACTTCTATGTCCTGCTCATCCTGACCGTCATCATCACGCTGGCCATGGGCTCCGTGAATTTCTTCAATGACGACAAGATCGTCCGTTACCTCAAAGAACTCTGTCTCCTGCTCATCTGGATATCCACTCTCGTCATGGCCATCTCCATGGCGGCGAGACAACTGCCGATGGAGCGCGAGAGTCGCACTATCTTTCCGCTACTCGCCAAGCCTATCAGCCGTGGTGAGGTTATCCTCGGCAAGTTCCTTGGCTGCTGGTTTGCCTGTGGTTTGGCGCTCCTGGTTTTCTATGTGTTCTTCTCCGTCCTGACCGGTGTAAGGGAACACGACTTGCCGGTGTTGAGTTACTTCCAGGCCATCTGGTTGCACTGGATGATGCTGGGCATCGTCACAGCCATGGTCATCTTGGGATCGTTGATCTTTGCTGCGCCTTCCTCGAATGCCACCATCAGTTTCGTAGTCAGTGCGGGGATCTTGCTCCTAGGCCGGCATCTGAACAAGGTGGCACTGCAGATGAGCGAACCCTCCAGCACCATTCTCTACACGATCTACTACAATATCCCTCACTTGGAGATCTTCGATGTGCGTGATCTCATCGTGCACAACCAGCCGCCGATCGAGTGGGGTTGGTGGGCTTTGGCCACGCCGTATGCTGCGGTGTATATCGCCATCTTTCTGTTCGCGGCCTGTTGGATCTTCAAACGCAAGTCGCTGAGCGCATGATGCCATGAAGCGGCCCGGTCTCATCATCTTTGCCTTGCTGGTGATCGCCTTCTCGCTGATCACCGCCATCTCGCCGCATCAATTGGCGTGGGCGGAGCAGTCGGGTCGTGGCCAGTCATTGGTGGCGCGTTTCATGGGGGACAGCCGGGAGATGTTTGCCAACCAGATCTTTGCCAAGGGCGACTCCTACATGCACAGCGGTTATTACCCGACCATCTTTGACGGCAAGAAGCTGCATGCGCCCAAGGCCGGTGAATCAGCAGAAGATCACTCCGCCCACAAGCACGATGAGAACGGGCGCTGTCTGGCGGATGAAGGCGAGACGGATTTCCTCGGCAAACCGCTCGACTGGATCGACAGCTTCAGTCGCCACTTTTTTATCACCAAACACACTCACTTGGAAAACGGTCAGGAACGCGAGATGCTGCCCTGGCTCAAGCTGGCTGCCGAGATGGACCCCTCACAGGTGGACATCTATACGGTAGCCGCCTTCTGGCTGCGCACTACGGTCGGCAAGCCCAAGGAAGCTGAGGAGTTCCTGCGCGAAGGCTTGCGTAACAACCCCAATCATCCCGAACTACTGTTGGAATTGGGCAAAGTCTACTACGAGAACTTTCATGATGTGGATCGTGCGCGCAATGTTTGGGAACTAGCCAAGATGCGCTGGTATAAAGTCGAAGGTCCCAAGGAAGATGCCGATACTTTATTACTGGAACAGATCGTCGCCCGCCTCGCGGATATGGAATATAAGGCGGGCAACTACCAGAACGCCTTGGTGAATTACAAACTCCTCCGACAGCTTTCACCCGTGCCGCAAGTCATCGATGAACACGTCCGCAAGACGCAGGAGATGATTGATGCGCAGGAAAAGAAGTGAGCGTCTCCGATTACTCTTTCGCTTTTACGCGTAGGCCCAGCGTTTCCTCAGTCTTCGCAAACGACACTTTTCCATTCACCGCCGTCGCGCCCAGATACGGGTCACCTGTGATGAGCAGGTTGCCGTCGATATCCAGATAGTCTGTCAACTCCGCCAGATGCGCTGCGGCGGTGATCTGGATACTCGTCTCGATCATACATCCGATCATTGTTTTCATCCCCGCTTTGCGCGCGGCTTTCAGTGCTTCGTAGGAAGGGGAGATGCCGCCCGCTTTCACCAGCTTCACATTCACGTAGTGATAACACTCGGCACAGAGATCGATATCCGCGTCGGATTTGTAAGATTCATCCGCCATCAGGGGCAGGGGGCTGCGCTCCTTCAACCAACGCAGGTCTTCACGCGCGGTCCCGGCAGGCATCGGTTGTTCGATGAATTCGATGTGCGGATCTTGCGCGAGCCATTCAATATTGCGCAGGGCTTCTTCCTTGGTCTTCCACGCTTCATTGCCATCCACTCGCACAGTCTTTTCGGGTGCGGCAGAGCGTAGCGCCGCGATGTTCTCGCGGTCTTCGAGACTGCCCACCTTGAGTTTCAACACCGGATAATTGGCCGCCTCCAGCACCTTCCGCCGGATCTCATCCGGTGTAGCGATACCGATGCTGAATGAAGTCACATGCTTGTTCTCGGTGAAGCCAAGCCCAAGGAAATTATACACCGGCTTGCCCGCGAGACGCGCCGCGCCATCCAACAGCGCGATATTCAAGGCGCACTTGGGTGCAAAGTTTCCGGGAGCGATGGTCTCAAGATATGCCATGCTGCCCGGCACATCGGCAAAGGTCAGGCGCTGGGCATCGACGCGTTTGAGGAAATCGATGATGCTATCGGGCGTTTCCTTGTAGCGATTGGATGGAGCTGCCTCACCCAAGCCGGTTACGCCTTGGGTATCGCGCAATTCTACGATCACCGAACCATAGGTGGAGGTGCCACCACCACCGCCCGGACCGTAACTGCTCGCTATGGTCCAGCGATGAGTCAGTTGCAGGTCCAACCGCCGACAGGTCAGTTCCATGGGGTAAATAGAGAACAGTTACCCAGTGAGTCGTCCAGCCGGAAACAGGGGGAATGACCAATGACGAAATCCGAATAACGAAGGAATAACAAAATGAACAATGCCTAATCTCAAGATCGAAAATCTGGCTAACATAGGTTAATCGACACCATTACCACTATCTTCATTGAGGCATTGTTCATTCCTTCGTCATTCGTCATTGATCCCTCGGTTTGATAGCATTTTACATAGTGTAAATCCCCGCCTCGCAGGTGCATTTTCGATATGTCCGTGTGTGTGGCTTTGCGGTATCGTCCCAAAGTTCCCAAATGCACTTTTGCCTGTAAGCCTATGAAAGCCGCCCTTGTCCTCCCGTTGCTGTGCCTTGGTGCCATTGCCAGTTCCGGCACCGGCAATGCCGCCGATTATCAGCTCCATTCTTTCCAGAAGACCCAGCTCAGCCAGTATTTCTGGAGCGAAGGTGCGACGTTCGGTGATATCAACAAGGACGGTCACAATGATATCATCTCCGGGCCTTATTGGTGGGCCGGGCCGGATTTCAAGAAACAGTACGAGTACTATCCTGCCACGCTGAAGTTCAAGACCAAGAAGCCTGATGGCACGGAAGTGGAATATCCCGGCTTCGAAGGCGGCTTGGGCACGAAGAACACCTACTCGGACAATTTCTTCGCCTACACCTACGACATCAATAACGACGGTTGGACGGATATCCTCATCTACGGCTTTCCTGGCAAAGACGCTTCCTGGTTTGAGAATCCCGGCAAGGCCGGTTTCAGCCAGCACTGGAAGCGGCATGTGGTCTTTGATGTGGTGGATAATGAATCACCCACTTGGGCCGATATCGATGGCGATGGCAAACCCGAGATCGTCTGCAATTCCAAAGGCTTCTTTGGTTATGCGAAACCGGATTGGAAAAATCCGACCGAGAAATGGACCTTCCATCCCATTTCGCCCAAAGGCGGCTGGCAACGTTTCACGCATGGTCTGGGTGTGGGCGACGTGAATGGTGATGGGCGCATGGATTTGCTGGAGCGGGATGGCTGGTGGGAACAGCCCGCCTCACTCGCGGGCGATCCGGTCTGGAAACAGCACAAGACGATGTTCAATGTCGGCGGCTCGCAGATGTTCGCCTACGACGTGAACGGTGATGGGCGCAATGACGTGATCACCAGCATGGCGGCACATGGCTTTGGCCTCGTGTGGTATGAGCAACTCGCGGAGAAGAGCGAAACGGGCGAGATCCAGTTCAAGCAGCACGGCATCATGAACAAGGAGCCGCAGGAGAATCGCTATGGAGTGAAGTTCTCCCAGCTCCACGCGATGGAACTGATCGATATGGATGGTGATGGTCTCAAGGACATCGTCACCGGCAAACGTTTCTGGGCCCATGGCCCGAATGGCGATGCCGATTCCAGTGCGCCCCCGGTGAACTATTGGTTCAAGCTCGTGCGAAACAAGGACAAGAGTGTGGATTGGGTGCCGCACCTGATGGATGACAATTCCGGCGTGGGAACCCAAGTGGTCGTCGGAGATGTGAATGGCGACAAGCTGCCTGATATAGTGATCGGCAATAAGAAGGGCACCTTCCTCCTGACGCATCAGGTGAAGAGCGTGAGCAAGAAGGAATGGGAAGCCGCCCAGCCAAAGGTGCTCTATGATGTGAAGGATGGTTCATTGTCTCCGGATAAAGTGGTGCCTCGCACGGGGGCAACTCCGGCAGCCAAGCAAGCCCAGGTGAAACCCAATCCTGATCCAGCACCCAATGGTATTCTTCCGCTCGGCAAGGACGGCAAACCTTTGAACCTCGATTTTGAGAAAGGCGACTTGAGTGACTGGACGGCCAAGGGTGATGCTTTCAATAAACAGCCGATGCTCGGTGATGTGGTGAAGGCGCGGCGGGATGATTTCAAAAGCAATCATGCGGGCCGCTATTGGGTGGGCACTTATGAAGTGACCAAAGACCCGGGCACCGGCACCTTGACCTCCGCGCCCTTCAAGATCACGCATCCATGGGCGGCTTTCCTCGTCGCTGCCGCACCGTATGAGAATACCCGGGTGGACCTGATCGACGCCGCATCGGGTAAACCGATTTTCACCACCTCAGGATTCCACGGTGACCAGTTCCAGAAACGCAACAATGCCACGGAGACCATGACGCCGGTGCTGGTGGACTTGCAGGCGCATCAGGGCAAGGAGATTTTCATCCGCCTGACCGATGAACATACAGGCCACTGGGGGCACATCAATTTTGACGACTTCAAATTCTACGCCAGCAAGCCTGATTTCGGTAAGGCTGATGTAGCAGTCCGGAAAGGTATGAGTCTGAAAGTAGCGGCCAAGGCCGCTCCCGCCGCGCCTCCACCGGCACCTTTGGATGATGTAAAGTTCTCCGGTCTTTCCCCTGAAGCTGCCGCGAAGGAGATGACCCTGCCTAAGGGCTTCAAGGCGTTTGCTTTCGCCGGTGAACCGGATGTGCAACAGCCCGTGGCGTTCTGTCTGGATGATCGTGGTCGTCTATGGGTCGTGGAGAATTTTGATTATCCGATCCGCCCCACATCAGGGCAGGGGAAGGATCGCATCCTCGTGTTTGAAGATACGGATGGCGACCACAAGTTCGACAAGCGCACGGTGTTCATCGAGAACCTGAGTTTTGTCACGGGCATCGAGTATGGTTTCGGCGGCATCTATGTCGGTTCGGTGCCGTATCTGCTCCACATCCCGGTGCAGGAAGGGGATTCACCCAAGCCTGCAGGCAAACCCGAGATTCTACTGGAAGGCTGGGCAGATCAGGACACGCACGAGACTTTGAATTCATTTACATGGGGACCAGATGGTTGGCTCTATGGCTGTCACGGTGTCTTCACCCACTCGCACGTGAAAGTGGCAGGTGCACCGGAGAGCGAACGGCAGTTCATCAATGCAGGCATCTGGCGTTTTCATCCCACCAAGAAGAAGTTCGAACTCTTCGCCGAGGGCACCAGCAATCCGTGGGGCTTGGATTTCAATGAATATGGTCATGCATTCATCGAGGCCTGTGTCATCCCGCACTTCTGGCACATCATCCAGGGTGGGCGTTATCAGCGTCAGGCCGGGCCGCATAATCCCGCGAGTATCGCGGAGATGAAACGCATCGCGCCTGATTATTTTGCCCAGGACTTCAGCCGGGGAAATGTGCGGCCACAGAATCCCTATGTCTTCGATGACATCAAAACCCACGGTGATCATGTCCATTACTTGGGGGATCGTCCTCATAGTGGCAACAACCGTTCTGACGCCGCTGGTGGCGGTCACGCGCATGCCGGTCTGATGTGCTATCTCGGCGGAAGCTGGCCCGCGGAATATTCAGGCAAGGTCTTCATGAACAACATCCATGGCCAACGCATCAATGTGGATAATCCGGTGCGCACAGGCTCTGGTTATGTGGGCAAGCACTCGCCGGACTTCGCGAACTTCAATGACCGCTGGTCACAGATCATCAATCTGAAATATGACCAGGACGGCTCCGTTTACATGATCGACTGGTATGACAAACAGCAATGCCATCGTCGCGAGCCTGAGGTGCATGACCGTAGCAATGGCCGCATCTTCAAGATCGTTTACAACGACCAGAAGGTGACGAGGATCGATTGGCAGAATATGGAACCGATGCATTTGATTGCCGCCGCTGCTGGCAGCTTGACGAATGAATGGATCACCGCTCATGCACGTAGAATTCTCCAAGAAAGAAAATCTTCCCCTATCATACACGAGATGCAGTTGAAGTTGCTGAATGGTGCGAAATCAGAATCGATGAAGCTGCGAGCGCTTTGGGCATTGCACGCAACAGGTGGAACTTCTGAGAGTGTTTTGGCAGGCCTGTTGGCTGACAAAAGCGAATATATCAGATCTTGGAGTGTTCAGCTTCTTTGTGAGGACAAGACTCCTTCGGAGACGGTTCTGAAAACATTTGCCCGCATGGCTCGTGAAGATTCCTCCGCCATGGTTCGCCTCTATCTCGCTTCCGCACTGCAACGCATTCCGAGCGCCAAGCGGGTGGAGATTCTCGAAGGCCTCCTCTCACACACTGAAGATGCGACGGATCACAACCTGCCATTGATGTATTGGTATGCTACCGAGCCGGTGGTGGCTGAACAACCAGCACTCGCCCTTAATCTACTCTCCAGCTCCAAGATTCCGCTGATCCGCGAGTACATCGCCCGCCGTATGACGATGGATCACAAAGCCGTGGCTGCGAAATAATCTGATACGCCATTCCTCATGAGATT
>JAURFH010000008.1 GCA_030834415.1 Verrucomicrobiota bacterium
CAAACGACGAATCGATGTCCAATCAATACTCCACCAGCGTCCATACCAACGGCTTCCTCTACGGTCTCCATGGCCGCCATGATTTCCCCGGCGGCACAGAGCTCCGCTGTGTGGAACTCGCCACCGGCAAAGTCCGCTGGAGCGAACCCAGCCTCCTGCCTGCGCATTTGATCCTTGCGGGCGACGAACTGCTCGTCCTCACCGAACGCGGCGAACTCCTCTCCGTCGCTGCCGACCCCGATGAGTTCAAACTAAACCACCGCGATCAGATCCTAGGGACCAAAGTCCGCGATTACCCTGCCTTGGCTAACGGCATCTTCTACGCCCGCGACACCCGCAAGCTCGTCGCCATAGATCTGCGCTAACACTCCCGCACATGAGCACCCCAGCGTCACCGAACGTCGCCAGTTCGAAACCCGCCTCCCCTCGTCTCATGTCTCTCGATGCCCTGCGCGGCTTCGACATGTTCTGGATTCTCGGTGCGGATGCCCTTGTCCACGCGCTCAACCGCATGAACGAAGGCAAAGACGGTGCGAACGCCTCTGGCGGCTTCATCCATTTCCTCGCCTCGCAACTGGAGCATAAGGAATGGGCGGGCTTCGCCTTCTACGACCTCATCTTTCCGTTGTTTGTTTTCATGGTCGGCGCGGCGATGGTCTATTCCCTCAGCCGCACCATTGAGCAGGAAGGACGCGCCACCGCTGTGAAGCGCGTCATCCGCCGCGGGCTATTGCTCGTCGTGATCGGTATCTTTTACTCGGGTGGCTTCAGCAATAAGTGGCCGGATATCCGGCTGCTTGGTGTCCTGCAACGCATCGGCCTGGCCTATCTCTTCGGCGGCTTGCTCTTCTGTTATTTCAAGCCCAAGGCTCTCGCGGACATCTGCGCCAGCCTGCTCATCGGTTACTGGGGCATCATGACCTTTGTGCCCATCCGTGACATCCAACTCAGCAAGGACGCCCTCGCCCCCATGGCCAAAGCCGCTGGCGCCACGAACAATCTCGCCTTCGCCCAAACCACTTTTGCGAACACCACTGTCACCACGAGCGGCAAGTTCGAGCCCGGCTACAACGTCTCCAATCACCTCGATTTCCAATGCCTCCCCGGTAAGAAGTATGATACCTACTGGGACCCGGAAGGCATGCTGAGCACCATCCCCGCCATCGCCACCTGCTTGCTCGGGGCCTTCGCCGGTCTCTTCCTGCGCGATCCTAATCGCTGCGATCACCGGAAGGTCATTTACCTCATCTCCGCCGGTATCGCCGCCGCCATCATCGGCTGGATGTGGCACCTGCAATTCCCGGTCGTGAAAAAGATTTGGACCAGTTCCTTCGTGCTCGTCGCCGGCGGCTACAGCGCCATGCTGCTCGGAACCTTCTACCTCATCGTGGATGTGTGGAAGTATCAACGCTGGTGCCAGCCCTTCATCTGGATCGGCATGAACTCCATCACCGTCTATCTGGCGAATAACATCATCCGCTTCCGCACCTTGGCCGATCGCTTCGTCGGTGGAGATATCAAAGCCGCCTTGAACAGTGATGTCCCGGGAATGGGCGACATGCTGGGAGCCATCACCGCCCTCGCGCTCGCCACCCTCTTCTGCTGGTATCTGCACCGGAAAAAGATTTTCCTCAGGCTCTGACGCCTTGCTCGTCCTCGTCATAGATCCCTTTGCCACGAACAGTTTCCCATTGCCGCCCCGGCGTACCTCGCACTATCGTGACGCCATGGCCCTGCATTCTTTTCGTACTCTGGCCTGCACTTTGGCGATGGCTCTGCTTTCGCTTTCCCCCCGCCTTGCCTCCGCAGCCTCGGTGGCCGGTGAGGACTGGCCGCAATTCTTGGGTCCTCGCGCCAATGGCACCTCGCTAGAGACAGGCCTGCTCAATGCCCTGCCCAAGGACGGTCCCAAAAAAATTTGGTCCCTGAAGATCGGCACCGGTTACAGCGCCCCTTCCGTGCAGAGCAACCGCTTGGTGCTGCATCATCGGCTCGGCAAGGAAGAGATCATCGAGTGTTTCAATGCAGCCACCGGGGCTTCCAACTGGCGCTACGCTTACCCTTGCAACTACACGGACCCTTACGGCTATAACAACGGCCCGCGTTGCACCCCGCTCCTCACGGAAGACCGCTGCTACACGTTCGGCGTAGAAGGCAAACTTCTCTGCCTCGACCTCGCCACCGGCAAGATGGTTTGGGAACGTGATACCGCCAAAGACTTCCAGATCCCCGAGGCTTTCTTCGGCGTGGGCAGCACCCCGATTTTGGAAGGCGGCCTGCTCATCGTCATGGTCGGCGGGCAACCGAACTCGGGTGTGGTCGCTTTTGACCCCGCCACCGGCAAGACCGTCTGGGAAAGTGTTGGGGCCAAGAACTGGGAAGGACAGCCGATGTATGACTGGCCGGGCGAGCGGTTGGTCCGCTGGGTTCCTTATGAAAAGCAGGCCAGCTATTCCACGCCCGTCGCCGCCACTGTGCATGGCAAGCGCACTGTATTCGCGCTCACCCGGCAGGGCCTCGTCTCACTCGAGCCCAAAACCGGCGAGGTAAATTTCAGCCGCTGGTTCCGGTCCGGTGTGAACGATTCCGTCAACGCCGCCAACCCCGTCGTGGTGGATGATTTCGTCTTTATCTCTGCCGCCTACTATCGCATCGGCTCCGTGCTCCTCCAAGTGAAGCCAGACGGCAAATCCTTCGAACAAGTCTGGCGCAGCCCCAATGAGCTGCAAGGCCGCCCGCCGCCGCCAGAACAACGCGGCACTCCCGCGCTGGAGATCCACTGGACCACCCCGATCTATCACGAAGGCAATCTCTACGCCTTTAGCGGCCGTAATGAACCCGATGCCCGGTTCCGCTGTGTGGAACTGAAAACCGGCCGTGTGCTCTGGGACCGGGATGAAAGCTGGGGCAAAGGCCGGGGCAAGCAACCGGATGTCTTCGGCCGCGGCTCTGCCATCATGGCGGAAGGCAAATTGATCGTCTTGGGCGAAGGCGGATTGCTGGGCATCGTCAAGGTGAACCCGGAGAAGCTGGATGAAGTCTCCCGCTGGCAGGTGCCCGATCTTCATTACCCCTGCTGGGCTGCTCCCGTACTCTCTCGCAAGCGTCTCTATCTACGCTCCGAGGACCACTTGGTCTGCTTCGATTTCAGTGCCAAGCAATAACACTCTGTCTTCAACTCGCCCTGAGATACGTCGTCTCAAGCGATAAAAAAAGCCCGCTCAGATTTGAGCGGGCTTTTTGAATATCTATCGCGAGTGCTTAAGCAGCAGCTTCAGCGGCCTTCTTTTTCTTGGCGGCCTTCTTCTTCGGCTTGGTTTCGGCAGCAGGAGCTTCCGGAGCGGCTTCAGCAGCTGGCGCAGCTTCGACTGCGGCAGGAGCCGGGGCCACAGCTTCCACGAACTCGAGGATGGCCATCTGACCGGCATCGCCTTGGCGCTGGCCGAGCTTCACGATGCGGGTATAACCACCAGCGCGGTCCTTGTGCTGCGGGGCGATCTCCGTGAAGAGGATCTTGACCGCGTCTTCCTGATGCAAGCGGGAAACCGCCAGACGGCGCGAATGGAGCGTGTCCTTCTTGCCGAGCGTCACCATCTTCTCGGCAACGGAACGGGCAGCGCGGGCTTTAGCCAGCGTCGTGGTGATACGTTTGTGAATGATCAGGCTGCACACCATGTTGGTGAGCATCGCGTTACGATGTGTGCCTGTGCGGCCCAATTTGGCCGTGCGTTTACGATGTCGCATACTGCAATTTTCCTTAAGCTAAAGTCTTGTCTTCCTTGGGTGCTTCCAACAAGGACGCATCCAAGTTCATTCCGAGCATCAGGCCGAGGGCCTGCAGCTTGTCCTTGATCTCGTTCAAGGACTTCTTGCCGAAGTTACGATACTTCAGCATCTCCGCCTCGGTCTTCATGGCCAACTGGCCGACCGTGGTGATATTCGCGTTGTTCAGGCAGTTCGCCGCACGGACGCTGAGCTCGATCTCGTTCACGCTCATGTTGAGCAGCTTGCGCATCTTCGTCTTCTCTTCGTCCTGCTTGTCCACCACTTCTTCGAATTCGACGGCGTTCTTGTCGTAGCCGACGAACACGTCCAAGTGATGTTGCAAGATGGCGGAGGCTTGGGTCAAAGCGTCGTCCGGCGTCAAACGGCCGTCCGTGCTGATCTCGATCACCAAACGGTCATAGTCCGTGCGCTGACCGACACGGGCTGCTTCCACATTGTAACGCACGCGCGTCACCGGGGAGAACAGCGAGTCGATGGCGATCACACCGATGGCCTGATCTGGCTTCTTGTTCTCGTCACCAGGGCAGAAACCACGGCCCACTTTGACTTCGAACTCCATCGCGAACTTGCGCTTCTTGTCCAGCGTGCAGATGAGCTGCTTCGGGTTCACCAGCTCGATGTTCTGGTTGAGCTCGATATCCTCAGCGAGAACGGCGCCTTCCTTGTTCACATTCAGGAGCAAGGTCTGCGGTTCGCGGCTGTGGGCCTTGAAAGAAATCTTCTTCAGATTCAGCACGATGTCCGTGACGTCTTCGACGACACCTTCCACCGTGGTGAACTCATGCATCGCCCCGTCGATCTTGACGGAAGTGATGGCCGCACCTTCCAAGGAAGATAGCAAAACGCGACGAAGCGAGTTGCCGATCGTGTGACCGAAACCGGTTTCAAACGGCTCCGCCACGAACTTGGCATAGGTGGGAGTGGCAGTTGACTCATCTTTGGTCAACCGCTTGGGCATTTCAAAACGACCTAAACGTACTGGCATAGTATTCTAGTTAACGATTTTAATCTGGTCTCCGGCGGGTTATTCCCGCACCGCCAGAGACCCGTATAATCGCTTTCAGGGTTGCGCCCCTTGCGGGGCATTGGGACTAGCGGGAATAAAATTCGACGACGGCCTGCTCGTTGGCGATCGGCTGGATGTCTTCACGCGATGGGATTCGCATGATCTTGCCTTGGAACGCCTCTTTGCTGAGCTGGAGCCAATCAGGCACCAGACGGCTGGTGGAGGACTCCAGACCGCGCGTGGCGAGCTGGCGAGAAACGGTGTTGTCCTTGATCTCGATGACGTCGTTCACCTTCAGCGCCGCGGAGGGCACCGTCAGCTTGCGGCCGTTCACCTTCACGTGGCCGTGGGCCACCATCTGGCGCGCGGCCGGACGGGTAGCAGCAAAGCCGAGGTTGAAGATCACGCTGTCGAGACGGGTCTCAAGCATTTGCAGCATGGTCTCACCGGTCACACCACGACGACGCAGCGCCTTCTCATAGATACCGCGGAACTGACGTTCCAACAGACCGTAGTAGTAACGCAGCTTCTGCTTCTCCATCAAACCGAGACCGTACTCGGTGAATTTGCGACGGGCCTTCGGGCCGTGCATGCCGGGCGGAAAATTACGGCGCTCCAAATATTTCGACGGGCCGAAGATCGGCGTGCCGAAACGGCGGCTGATGCGGGTGCGGGGTCCTGTATAACGTGCCATACTCTGATTATGCTAAAGGTTACGGTTACACGCGGCGTTTCTTGCGCGGGCGGCAGCCGTTGTGCGGCACCGGGGTCACATCTTTGATCGTGCTGATCTCCAAACCGATCGCCTGCAGGGCGCGGATGGCGGATTCACGGCCGGAGCCAGGTCCCTTGACCTTGATCTCCACTTCGCGAAGACCGTGGGCCATCGCTTGGCGGGCGGCATCTTGGGCCACCTGCTGGGCGGCGAAAGCCGTGCTCTTGCGGGAGCCACGGAAACCGACCTTGCCGGCGCTGGACCAGCCGATCACATGACCTTGCATGTCCGTGATGCTGACCAAAGTGTTGTTGAAAGTAGCCAGGATGTTCGCGACACCGATGGCGATGTTCTTGGAACCCTTCGCCTTGATGATTTTCTTGGCTGCCAAGTCCTCACCGAGCAACTCGGCGGCAGTCGGCGCGCTGACAGCGGCAACGATGCCCGACGATTCAGCCGGCTTCTCAGCAGCGGCTTCGGCTTTCTTGGACGCCTTCTTGGCGGGTTTCGCTTCCGCAGCGACAGGTGCTGCGGCGGCTGCTTCAGGAGCGGCGGCCTCGGCGGCTGCGGGCTTGGCTGTCTTCTTGGCAGCCTTGGGAGTTTTAGATTCTTCGGCCATACTGATTATTCTTTAGTGGATGCCAGCCTTGGCATTCGGGTTGCGCTGCACACCAACCGTGCGGCGAGGTCCCTTGCGGGTGCGGGAGTTCGTCTTGGTGCGCTGCCCCCGGACGGGGAGACCGCGGATGTGGCGGATACCACGATAGCACTTGATACCCTGCAAGCGCTTCAGATTCATACCGATTTCGCGGCGCAGGTCGCCTTCGATCACGTACTTGCCCTCTTGAATGGCATGCACGATCTGAGACATCTGGGCCTCAGTCAGATCTTTCGCCCGGATGGCGGGATCAATGTTTGCGGCGGCGAGGACTTCCTGCGCGTTCACCGGACCGATGCCGTAGATGTAACGGAGCGCAATATCGATGCGCTTGTTGGCCGGAATATCAATACCAAGAATGCGTGGCATAGCTTAACCCTGTTTCTGTTTATGGCGCGAGTTGCTGCAAATCACTCGGATAATACCCTTCCGCTTCACGATTTTGCAGTGCTCGCAAAGTTTTTTTACTGACGCGCGTACTTTCATATCAAATCTTGTTCAAACTTTTTACCCGCCCTTTCGACATGTCGAAAGGCGTCATCTCTACTGTCATCCGGTCGCCGACCACCGCTTCTTTCACCTGCTCCAGCAGGCGTAATGGCGTGTGGGCCAGAATCGTATGGCCGTTGGGCAGCTTCAGATGAAACAGCCCAGCGGCCAATCGTTCGGTCACGATGCCTTCAATTTCGATGGCATCTTCTCCGGCCACGTCAAAATCTCCGGTTCCCCGTCAGTCACCAGCACCGTGTGCTCAAAGTGCGCTGACGGCATCCCGTCCTGGGTTAACACCGTCCAACCGTCATTCAGACGTTTGGTCTTGGCGACCCCGGCATTCACCATCGGCTCAATCGCCAAGGTCATGCCCTTTTTCAACTTAACATCACCGCACCGGTCAACATAGTTCGGGATCTGCGGCTCTTCATGCAATTTCCGCCCGACCCCGTGCCCTACATATTCCCGCACGATGCTAAATCCATTCGCCTCGACATGCGTTTGAATCGCACGCGATATGTCCACCACCCGGTTGCCCAGAATGGCGCGCGAAATTCCTTCATACAAGGCCTGCTCGGTGACATCAATCAATTTTTGCGACAAAATATCGCAGCCCCCCACCGGAACGGTGCGGGCATTGTCACCGATAAAACCTTCATAAACCACGCCGACATCCAGACTGATGATATCCCCGAACTGCACCCGGCGGTCTCCTGCCAACCCGTGAACGACTTCTTCGTTCACCGAGATGCAGATCTGACACGGATACTTGTGGTATCCTAAGAACGCACTCTTACCCCCGTAGTGGGCAATCCTTCGTCCCGCGTATTCATCCACTTCCCGGGTAGTCATACCCGGAGCGATATACGCTGCCACCTCGCTCAGAACCTGCGCTGCGACCCCACCTGCGGCCCGCATGCCTGCCTGTTCTTTTTCGCTGGCGGCAATCATCGTTCAGTCTATCAGCGTTCCAAAGAGCAACTGTACCCGCCATCGGGTCCGTTAAAAACTACTAGAAACGTCCCCGGAGACGGCCACCCTTCTTCAGGAAGCCATCGTAGTGACGCATCAAAAGGTGCGATTCAACCTGCCGCATCGTGTCCAGCATCACGCCGACCAAGATGAGCATACCCGTGCCACCGAAGAAGTTCGCCACTTCGTGAGGCATGTTCATGAACCGGTTCATCAGCAAGGGGATCACCGCGATCAATGTCAGGAAGACCGCGCCCGCGAGCGTGATACGGCTCATCGTGTTGTGCAAAAATTCCGTCGTCTTCGGTCCTGGCCGCACCCCCGGGATATAACCACCGTTCTTCTTCAGGTCGTCGGAGATTTGAATCTCATTGAACTGGGTAGCCACCCAGAAGTAGGAGAAGAACAGAATCATCAGGCCGAAGATAATCATATAGCTGAAGGACATCGGGTTGAACAGGACCGCGAGATCCGTGAACAGCTTGATGTCAAAACGCTGACCGATGTTCGAGAACAAGGCTCCCGGGAACATCAAGATGGCCTGGGCGAAAATCACGGGCATCACCCCCGCGTAATTTACCCGCAGTGGCATGAACGAGCTCTGGCCTGCATAGACCTTACGGCCCACAGCGCGTTGCGCATACTGCACCGGAATCTTTCGTTGCGCCTGCGTCACCGCGATGATTCCGGCTACCACGAGGAGCAACACCAAAATCAGGGCGATGCCATGGAACAGGCCGAACTTCGCCGGATCGTCACCGATCGGGGAGAACATGATCTGGAGATCGCGCACCGCGGCTGGCAAGCGGGCCAAGATGCCGATGGTAATCACCAAGGAAACACCGTTACCGATGCCCCGCTCAGTGATCTGCTCGCCAAACCACATCAACAACAACGTACCGACCGTCAGCACCAAAGTGGTCTGGATACGATACCACCACAGGTTCTCATAGAGCACCAGATGGCCTTGGAAACCAGGCAACACCTTCTCGGCGTTCTCCCAACCCAAAGTCATGAAGATACCCTGCCCCAAGCACAGCAGCACCGTGAGGTAACGGCCATACTGGATGATCTTGACCCGACCGCCCTCTTCCCGCGCCAACTTGCTAAGCTGCGGGATTACGGCCGAGAGGAGCTGGATGATGATCGTCGCGCTAATGTAGGGCATGATGCCCAACGAACCGATCGCGCACTTCTCCAAAGCGCCACCCGTGAACATGCTGTACATCCCGATCAGGCCGCCCTGATTCTGGGAATCTTGCATGAATTTGTACAACGCCTGGCCGTCCAGACCCGGAATCGGGATCATGGCCACCAGTCGGCACACCAGCAACACCAGCAGCGTGAAGAAGATGCGGGATTTCAACTCCGGCACCTTGAAGCTGTTGGAGAAGGTGTTGATGATATTCTTCAGCATGTACGGCAGGCGGGCTTGGAATTAATTACTTCTTGGCGTTCTGCGCAGAGAACTTGGCCGGCTGCACCTTCTTGGGCAGCGTCTCGCAGGAACCGCCTTTGGCTTCGATCTGAGCCTTGGCCGTGGCGCTGAAAGCACTGACAATCACCGTCAGCTTCTTCGTCAGCTCACCCTTGCCAAGAATCTTCACACCATCGCTGGTGCCATTCGCCAGACCTGCGTCGCGGATGGTCTTCTCATCCACGCGGGCACCGTCTTCGAACTGGTTCAGGGAAGAAAGATTCACCGGCGAGTAGCTCACCTTGAACGCGGTGTTGTTAAAACCACGCTTCGGGATACGACGGATCAACGGCATCTGACCACCCTCGAAACCGGGGCGGATCGAGCTACCAGAACGGGCGGACTGGCCCTTGCCGCCGCGACCGCTGGTCTTGCCGTGGCCGCTGGACTCACCCTGACCAAGACGCTTACGGCGGTGCTTGGCTCCGGGACGGGGTTTCAAATCATGCAAACGCATAGTATCAACAAAGAAAGATTAGACTGCGGGTTGAACGGCCTTCACGGCGCGGCCGCGGGCTTTATAGATTTCCTCACGCACCCGGAGCTGCTGCAGGGCGGCGAGCGTGGCCTTCGCCACATTGGCGGCGTTCGAGGAGCCCAGAGACTTGCTCAGGATGTCCTTGATGCCGACGGATTCCAACACGGCGCGAACCGTCTTGCCGGCGATGATGCCGGTACCGGGCGAGGCCGGACGCAACAGCACTTTTGCCCCGCCGAAAGCGGAGAACACTTCATGAGGGATGGTCGTCCCGCTCATGGAGATGCCCATCATGCGCGAACGGGAAACTTCGCCGCCCTTGCGAATGGCATCCGCCACCTCACCGGCCTTGCCGAGCCCCAAGCCCACCTTGCCGTGCTTGTCACCCGTGACGATCAGGGCGCTGAAGCTGAAACGGCGGCCACCCTTGACGACTTTGGATGAGCGGTTGATGAAGATCACCTTCTCCACCACTTCGGTTACGGTTTTGCCGTCGATGGTTGTCCCTTCAGTCGGCTGATCGGACTGACGGGGGCGACGCGGACCACGCGGACCACGGTTGCCACCAGGACCCCTGTTATTTGCTGGACGATTGGTTTGTTCTGACACAGTCAAGCTCCGTTAAAAGTTAAAATTGCAGACCGGCTTCACGCGCGGCATCCGCCAACGCCTTCACCTTGCCATGATAGCGGGCGCCGCTGCGGTCGAACACGACCAGCTTGATGCCCTTGGCGATGGCCGCTTCCGCAGCCAGCTTGCCGATGACCTTGGCGCTCTCCGCATTGGCCGCGAGCTTCTCCCGGTCGGGCACGCTCTTGGTCAACGTCGTGATCGCGGCCAACGTGTTGCCCACGCTGTCATCAATGAACTGGACATGGATGTTACGACCGGTGAAACGCACACTCATGCGCGGACGTTCCGTCGTCCCCACCACTTTTTTACGCATACGCCAGCGGCGCAGCTTCTCCAGCTTATATTTCTTGTCTGTCCTCATACTATTTCCAGTCACGGTCTTTGCCGTAACCTATTTATTCACTAAACCAAATTATTGGACCGTCTTGCCTTCCTTGCGGATGACCTTCTCGTCCGAGTAACGGACGCCCTTGCCCTTATACGGCTCCGGCGGGTAGAAGCTGCGGATCTCGGCGGCCACGCGACCCACGGTTGCCTTGTCCGGACCTTCGATGATCACCTTGGTGTTCTCTTCCACCGTCACCTTGATCTGCTCCGGGATGGAGTAGTTGATCGGGTGGGAGTAGCCCAGCGTCAGGTTCACAACCTTGCCTTGGACGGCGGCTTTGAAACCGACGCCTTGGATCTCCAGGCGCTTCACGAAACCGACGGCCACGCCCTGAACCATGTTGTTCACCAGCGAGCGGCTCAAGCCGTGCAAAGCCTTGGATTCAGCGGTCTCGTCCTTGCGGTTGACCACGAGCGTCTTGTCCTTCACCTCGATGGACGTCCGCTTCGGCAGTTCCATGGAGAGCTTGCCCTTCGGACCTTCGACCGAAATCTTTTGTCCCTTCACCTCGACTTTGACCTTGTCGGGGATGGTGACCGGTAGTTTGCCAATACGTGACATATCAGTATTAAAGTTACAGGTTACTACCAGATGAAGCAGAGCAGTTCTCCGCCCAAGTTTTGCTTGCGGGCATCCACCCCCGTCATCACGCCCTTAGACGTGGAGACGATGGCCACACCCATTCCGCCCAGCACGCGCGGCACCTCGCTGGAGCCCACGTAACGGCGCAGACCAGGACGGCTGACGCGGCGCAAACCGGCGATGACCGCCTTGCGGCCCTGGAACTTCAGCTTCAGCTTCAGGCGCTTCACTTTCTCGCCTTCCACGCTGCAGTCCGTGATGTAGCCCTCACGCTTCAGGATCTGCGCAATGTTTTCCTTCATCTTCGAATGCGCCAAATCCACGGAGGGCAGCAACGCCTGATTGGCGTTACGGATTTGCGTCAGCATGTCTGCAATAGGATCGCTCATATACTCTACTCTTTTACCAGGAGGCTTTCGTGACGCCCGGGATCAGGCCGTTCAGGGCCGCTTCGCGGAACGTCAGGCGCGAGCAGCGGAATTTGCGGATGTAGGCGTGCCGGCGTCCGCTCATCGTGCAGCGGTTCACCACGCGCACCGGGCTGGCGTTCTTCGGCAGCTTCTGCAGGCCGGCATAGTCATGCTTCGCCTTCAGTTCCGCCCGCAACACCGCGTATTTCTTCACGGTCGCCGCTTTCTTCTTATTCCGTTCGAGCCAAGATGCTTTTGCCATATTATCGTCCTTCAGAAAAAGGCATACCCATCATTTTGAGGAGGTCCAGCGCTTCCTCGTCCGTCTTGGCCGTGGTCACGATGGTGATGTCCATCCCTTGGGTGCGTTTGATTTTGTCGAGTTCGATCTCGGGGAAAATGGTCTGATCGGCCACGCCCAAGGAGTAATTGCCACGACCGTCGAACTTGCGCGGCGAGATGCCACGGAAGTCACGAATACGGGGCAGTGCGGCCGCCACCAGGCGGTCCAAAAATTCAAACATGACTTCCCGGCGCAGCGTGACGCGGCAACCGATTTGCTGGCCTTCGCGCAACTTGAAGTTCGCGATGCTCTTCTTGGCCAGATTGATCACCGGCTTGCGTCCCGTGATCTGCGTCAGGTCCTTCACGGCGTCTTCCACCGCGCCCTTTTCCAAGGAGGCACTCACGCCCATGTTGATGACGATCTTCTCGATGCGCGGGATCTGATGTACGTTCTTGTACTTGCGCTTCTCGAGCAACGCCGGCTTAACCGTCGTATGATATTTTTCGAACAATCTCGGCTTCATGACTTCAAATGGGCTTAGGCTTTGGCAGCGGTACCTTTACGGGCGTCATAGACTTCGGCCTTCACCACGTTCGACACGTGGATGGAACCTTCGATCTCGATGATCGCGCCCTGCGGGTTTTGCTGGCTCTTGCGCAGGTGCTTCTTGACCATGTTCACACCTTCCACGATCACGCGGTTCTTGGTCTTCAGGATCTCTTTGACCTTGCCGCGGTTCGTGCGGTGTGCACCGGCGATGACCACCACTTCATCACCTTTTTTAACGTGAAACTTCGCCATAACTCAAATCACTTCAGGAGCGAGGGAGATGATCTTCATGAATTTCTTGTCACGGAGCTCACGGGCTACCGGACCGAAGATACGCGTCCCACGCGGGTTGTTTTCTTTGTCGATGATGACAATCGCATTGCTGTCAAAACGCAGGTAAGAACCGTCGTTGCGGCGTACGGCCTTGCGGGTGCGCACCACTACTGCGTTGACCACTTCGCCCTTCTTCACCGTACCGTCCGGGGCGGCCTCTTTGATATGGGCCTTGATCACGTCGCCCACCCGCGCATAGCGCTGGTTGCGGCCGAGCACGCCGATCGTCGCCGCCCGCTTGGCGCCGGTGTTATCGGCCACGTCTAAAATGGATCGTACTTGTAACATGGATCAAACTTTCAATTAGGCTGCGATCTCTGCGTCAGCGTTGCGTTCCACCACTTCCACCAGGCGCCACCGCTTGGTCTTCGAAAGGGGGCGCGTCTCCTCGATACGGACACGGTCACCGACCTTCGCTTCGGACCTCTCGTCGTGCGCCACAAACTTCTTGTAGCTCGTCACGACCTTCTTGAACTTCGGATGCTGGAACCGGCGTTCCACACGGACAGTGATGGTCTTGGCCATCTTGTCGGAGATCACCTCTCCAGTGCGCTCTTTGCGCTGGGTGCGGGCTGTTTTCTGTTCAGACATAGCAAATAGTTCTTAGGCGGCCTTGTTACGGAGCGTCGAGAGTTGCGTCTCGATCCGCGCGATATCACGACGCAGCGTGCGGATGCGCGACGGCTTCTCCAGCTGGCTGCTGGCTTGCTGCAGGCGCAGGTTGAAAATCTCCTGGCGCAAATCACGGCCCTTGGCCGTCAATTCCGCCACACTCAAATCTTTAAGTTCAGTCATCTTCATGGCCTCTGGTTCCTTTATGCCATCTTGTGGCGGGAAATGAAGCGGACGCTGATCGGCATCTTCGCCGCGGCCAGACGGAAGGACTCACGAGCCACCGCTTCCGGCACACCATCCACTTCAAACAAAATATTACCCGGGCGGATCACGGCCACCCAGCCCTCGACGCCCGCCTTACCCTTACCCATTCGGGTTTCCAAGGGCTTCTTGGTGAAGGACTTGTCCGGGAAAATCCGGATCCAGACCTTGCCGCGGCGCTTCATGAAACGCGTGATGGCCACACGAGCAGCTTCGATCTGCTTCGCGTCGATCCAGCACCGTTCCAATGCCTGAAGTCCGTATTCACCGAACGCCACCGTCGCACCCCGTGAGGCCAGCCCCTTACGGCTGCCACGGTGCATCTTACGGTACTTCACTCTTGCGGGCATCATTGCCATATCAAATCCTCAGCTAAAATTACAGTTGTTCTTTGGCGACTTCGGCCGGGGCTTGGACGGATTTTTCTTTCTTCATCTCGCCCTTGCAGATCCAGCACTTCACACCCAGCTTGCCGTAAAGCGTCTTCGCTTCGGCAAAGCCATAATCGATATTCGCACGCAGCGTGTGCAGCGGCACACTGCCTTCATGGTATTTCTCCACGCGGGACAGTTCAGCACCACCCAAACGGCCGGAGCAGCGGATCTTGATGCCCGAAGCACCGAAATCCATCGCGGTCTGGACCGCTTTCTTCATCGCACGACGGAAGGACACACGACGCTCCAACTGGATCGCCACGTTCTCGGCCACGAGCTGAGCATCCGTCTCCGGGCTCTTGATCTCTTGGATGTCCACGTAAATGTCCTTGCCGGTCATCAGGCTCAACTCTTCCTTGAGCTTGTCGATTTCCGAACCCTTGCGTCCGATAACCACTCCCGGACGGGCCGTGAAAATCGTGATACGGCAGCGGGTCGCGGCGCGCTCGATCTGGATTTTCGGCACTGAGGCCGATTCCAGACGCTTCTTCAGCAGGTCGCGGATGCTCCGGTCTTCATTCAGCAGGTTGCCGAAATCTTTCTTGTCGGCATACCACTTGGAGCGCCAGTCACGGGTGAGCGGCAGGCGTAAGCCGATAGGATTTGCTTTTTGGCCCATAACTATTTCTCGTCTGAAACTACAATCTTCACGTGGCAGCTCCGCTTAAGGGTCGGACCAGCCGAACCGCGGGCTTTCGGGGTGAAACGCTTCAGCGTACGGGCCGTCTGGGCCACCGCTTCGCGCACCATCAAAGTTTCCGGCTTCGCGCCGTTGTTGTTCTCCGCGTTCGCGATTGCGGACTTCAAAGTCTTGGCCACCACACGGGCGGACTTGCGGGACACCACCGAGAGAACCGCCTGGGCCTGCAAAGCCGGCAATCCCTGGATCTGGCGCACCACCTCGCGCATCTTCTGCGCGGACATGCGGATGTTTTTGGTAATCGCTTGGACTTGCATACTATTTCTCCGCTTTCGCCGTATGGGAACCGTGCTTCTTGAACGTGCGGGTCGGCGAGAATTCGCCCAAACGATGCCCCACCATGTTCTCCGTCACGAACACAGGGTGAAACACTTTCCCGTTGTGCACGTTAAATGTCAGCCCCACAAAATCAGGGGTGATCATCGAGCGGCGTGACCAGGTCTTGATCGGCAGCTTCGATTTCGTTTCCTTCGCCTTCTGAATCTTCTTCAGAACATGCAGATCGACGAACGGACCCTTTTTAATTGAACGTCCCATATGCTATTACTTGTTCTTCATCGTGCGGCCATCCCGACGGACGAGGATGAACCGGTTGGACAGTTTATACTTCTTGCGCGTGCGCTTGCCCTTCGCGAGCAGGCCCCACGGCGACACCAGATGCTGGCGACCGCCACCACCCTTGGATTTACCCTGACCACCACCGTTCGGGTGATCCACCGGGTTGCGCGCCACACCACGGCTCATCGGGCGTTGACCCTTGTGACGGTTACGACCGGCCTTGCCCAAGATGATTTTCTCGTGGTCCAAGTTACCGACCTGACCGACCGTCGCGTAGCAGTCTTCGTGGAACCGGCGGATTTCACCGGAAGGAAGCTTGATCTGCGCGTGACCTTCGTCCACCGCCATCAACACCGCGGCGGCACCGGCGGAACGCACCATCTGTGCGCCCTTGCCCGGAGTGATTTCCAGGTTGTGGATCGTCATACCTGCCGGAATGTTCTTCAACGGCAGAGAGTTGCCCACTTCAGGGCTGGCCATCGTGCCGCTCAGCAGCTTCGAACCCACTTCCAAACCGTTCGGAGCGAGGATATAACGCTTCACGCCATCCTTGTACTCGAGCAAAGCGATGCGGGCCGTGCGGATCGGATCATACTCGATCGCGACCACCGTGGCCGGCACACCGTGCTTGGTGCGGCGGAAATCGATCTCACGGATCTTCTGCTTGTGCCCACCGCCACGTGCACGGGCCGTCACGCGGCCATACATGTTGCGGCCACCGGTCTTCTTCCGGGTGCTGACCAGGCTCTTCTCCGGCTTGGTCTTCGTGATCTCCGCGAACGACGACATCGTCAACGTGCGACGCGCCGGAGTCAGTGGTCTAAAAATCTTAACTGCCATAGTGCTTCAGTCCTTATTACGTGAGGCTGATTTTCTCGCCCTCTTTCAAGGTGATCAGGGCCTTTTTCCAATCCGAGGTCTTGCCAGCCTGCTTCGTCGCCTTGCGACGGGCTTTGCCGTTGACGTTCAGCGTGTTCACGCTCGTCACCTTGACCTTGAACAACTCCTGCACCGCCTGGCGGATCTGGACCTTATTGGCCCGGCGATCAGCCACCACCGTGTAAGTGTTGAACTTTTCCGCCTGAATGGCGCCCTTCTCGGTCAGGCGCACGCTTTTGATTACTTGAAATGCGTTCATGTCTTCAGCCCTTAGTTGCCAAGCCGCGCCGTGAATTTCTCAAAGGCGCTCTTCGTGAACAGCACCTTGTCGTTACGCAGGAGCTGATACGTGTTCAAAGTCAAACCATCCGTCAGTTCCGCGTGCGGAACATTGCGGGAGGCCAGCGTCAGATTCTTGTCTGCGTCGGCGACCACCAGTACTGTGCCGTCAATCTTCAACGAGGCCAGCACTGCCAGAAACTCTTTCGTCTTGGCCGAGGCCAGCTTCAAGTCATCCACCACGATGACCTCGGAATCCTTCAAGCGCTCGCTAAAAGCTTTGCGCAAGGCCAGGGACTTCGTGCTGCGGGAGACCTTCTTACGGAAGTCGCGGGGCTTCGGTCCGAAGACCACACCACCACCGACCCACAACGGGCTGGCGAAAGAACCGGCGCGGGCGCGGCCCGTGCCCTTCTGGCGCCATGGCTTCTTGCCGGTGCCAGCCACTTCACCCATCGTCTTCGTGCAAGCCGTGCCGCTGCGCTGTGCCGCGCGGTAGGCGACCACCGCATCATGCACCGCCTGCGTACCCTTGCCGTTCTCGATCAGGGACACATTGACCTCGAGATCGCCGAGGTTCTTACCGTTGATATCGTTAAGCGTAAGCTTCATGGAATAAGGCTCCGGTTACTTGGCTGCTGCTGCCTTGCGCTTCTTCTTGGCTTCACGGATGACCACATAGTCACCCTTCGAGCCCGGGATCGCGCCACTGATGAGGAGCACATTGTCCTCTTCCAAAACTTGAACCACTTTCAGGTTCTGCGTCGTGCGCTGCACTTGGCCCATGTGACCAGGCATCTTCATGCCCCGCATGACCGTGCCCGGGAACAGGCGCTGACCGATAGCACCACTGCGGCGCTTCCAGCCCTTCGCACCGTGCGTCATGCAACCGCCACCGAAACCATGGCGCTTCACGACACCCTCAAAACCCTGACCCTTGGTGATACCGATGGCATCCACCGCGTCGCCCGGGTTGAAAACTTTTGCACCCAGCACATCACCGGGCTTCACGTCGAGCGGGAAGTCACGGAACTCGCGCAGGAACTTCACCGGCTGCGACTTGTGCTTGTTGAAGTGGCCCATGAGCGGCTTGCTCACGCGGCTTTCCTTCTGGTCAGTGATACCGAGCTGGACAGCCTTGTAGCCATCCGTCTCCACCGTCTTGCACTGCACCACGCGGTTGCTGCCCACGTGAACCACAGTCACGACCACGACATTGCCATCGGCGTCATAGACGCGCGTTTGGCCCAATTTCTTTCCAAGGATTCCGAGTGGCATACGCGTTATATCTTGATGGTGATGTCCACACCGGCAGGCAGGTTGAGCTTCTTCAGCTCGTCTACCGTCTTGGCGGTCGGCTCGATGATGTCCAGCAGGCGCTTGTGTGTGCGCTGCTCAAAAGTTTCTTGTGATTTCTTGTCCACGTGCGGCGAACGCTGCACCGTGAAGCGCTCCACTCGTGTCGGCAGCGGGATTGGTCCTGCCACCTGTGCACCTGTGCGCTTCACCGTTTCCACGATGTCATGCGCCGACTGATCGATCACCCGGTGATCGTAGGCCTTCAGCCTTATGCGTATACGTTGTCCAGCCATACAAAGAACAATATTATAAGTTAACTAACTGCGAGCGGCCGGCCGCTTGGCCGCCGTATCCAAAATCTGCGTCGCCACCGAATGCGGCACCTGTTCAAAGCTCAGCGGCTCCATGGAGTAGGAAGCGCGGCCCTTCGAGAGGGAGCGGATCGCCGTGGCGTAACCGAACATTTCGGCCAGAGGCACATGCGCGTTCAACACCGTCTGACCCGCCTTCGCATCCACACCCTGGATGATTCCGCGGCGACGGTTGATGTCACCCAACAGATCGCCCTGATACTCATCAGGCGTCGTGACTTCCACCTTCATCAAGGGCTCCAACAGGATTGGAGACGCCTTCTTGAAGGCTTCTTTCAGCGCGAAAATGCCAGCCATCTTAAACGCCAATTCGTTGGAGTCAACATCATGGAATGAACCATCCACGATATCTACCTTGATATCGATGACCTGGAAGCCGGCGTAAACACCGCTCCGGATCGCTTCTTCAATACCGCTGATCACCGGCGGGATGAATTCCTTCGGAATCGCACCACCCACGATCTTGTTATTGATCTCGATCCCCTTGCCGCGCTCATTCGGCTCCACCTTGATGCAGGCGTGACCGTATTGACCCCGACCACCGGACTGACGGATGAATTTGCCTTCACCGTCGGCAGCAGCCGTAATCGTCTCACGGTATGCGATTTGCGGCGCACCAGAGTTCGCCTCAACCTTGAATTCGCGCTTCAGACGGTCGATGATGATTTCCAGGTGCAACTCACCCATCCCCGCGATGATGAGCTGGCTGGTCTCTTCGTTCGTGAAGCAACGGAACGTCGGATCTTCTTCCGCCAGACGCTGCAGACCTTCCGCCATCTTGTCGCGGTCAGCCTTGGTCTTCGGTTCCACGGCCATGCTGATCACCGGCTCCGGGAACGTCGGCGGCTCGAGCATGATGTCGAAGTCTTCATTGCAGAGCGTATCACCCGTGGTGATATTGCGCAGACCCACGAGCGCGGCGATGTCGCCGGAGTAAACCGACTCCACATCCTTACGCTCACTGCCTTGGATCACCATCAGGCGGCTCACCCGCTCACGCTTGCGTGTGCGCGGATTATAAATCGTATCACCCTTCTTCAGGCTGCCAGAGTAAACCCGGAAGAACACCAGCTTACCGGCGTATGGGTCAGTCCAGAGCTTGAACGCCAAGGAGCAAAACTTGCCATTGTCATCCGAGGCGATGTTGATTTTCTCTTCTAATCCAGCCTCATGACCCGTAGCCGGCGGAATGTCCAAAGGAGACGGGAGGTAATCAACAACGGCATCGATCAAGAACTGCACACCCTTTTTCTTGAAGGCCGAACCGCACAACACGGGAACCATCTCGATTTTGCAGGTCAAACGGCGGATTGCCGCCTTCAACACCGCCGCCGTGATCGGCTTCTCTTCCAAGACCAATTCAGCGATCGCGTCGTCCTTGTTGGAAACAGCGTCAATCAGTTCAGCCAGAGCAGCTTGCGCACGCTCTTTCTGATCTTCCGGAATGTCAGTGATTTCGTACTTCAGACCTTCCGTCGTCAAATCACCCGTACCCCAGACAACTGCCTTCTGGTTGACTACGTCAATGACACCAGCCAACTGGTCTTCTGCACCGATGGGCAAAGCCACCGGGAATGCATACGCCTTCAACTTCGTGCGCATGTCATTCAGGGCGTTCTCGAAATTGGCACCCGTGCGGTCCATCTTGTTGACGAACGCGATACGCGGCACCTTATACTTCGTCGCCTGGCGCCAGACCGTCTCGGACTGCGGCTGCACACCAGCCACACCACAGAACACTGCTACCGCGCCGTCCAAAACACGCATCGAGCGCTCCACTTCAGCCGTGAAATCCACGTGACCCGGAGTATCGATGATGTTGATCCGGTGAGGGACACTCTCAAAAGCCTTGAACAAGCCGTCTTCTTTGCGCTGATTCCAGAAGCAGGTAACAGCCGCCGAGGTGATCGTGATGCCACGTTCCTTTTCCTGCGCCATCCAGTCCGTGACCGTGTTACCGTCATCCACATCACCGATCTTATGGATCAAGCCTGTGTAGAACAGGATACGCTCCGTCGTCGTCGTCTTGCCCGCATCGATATGCGCCGCAATACCGATGTTGCGGGTACGCTCCATCGTATACTCGCGATCGGGCGAGTTCAGATTTTTATCTTCTGCTGCTGCTTGCATTGCTTTTAGAGACTAAAACGCCCCGAATCACATCGGCTCGGGGCGTCAAAATTAAAATTGTGACTACCAGCGGAAATGCGCAAATGCCTTATTGGACTGGGCCATCTTATGCACTTCATCGCGTTTACGAATCGCATTACCCTGCCCTTGATAGGCTTCCAGGATCTCCACCGCCAGCGCCTTGCGCATCGGCAGACCCTTGCGGGCATCCGCGAACCGGACCAACCACCGCATCGCCAGAGCCGCCTGACGATCGGCCGGAACTTCCAAGGGCACCTGATAGGTAGCACCACCAACCCGGCGGGCCTTGACTTCCAGACGCGGCTTGGCGTTATCAACTGCCCGCTGCAGCACTTCCAGAGGGCTCACCTCTGCCTGCTTGTCGGCCAGCTCATCAAAAGCCCCGTAAACAATCTTTTGCGCAGTGCTCTTGTTTCCACCACGCATGACCGTGTTCACCAGGCGGGCCACCAGAGGACTCTGGTATTTCCCGTCCGGGATCAACTCACGCTTAAATGCTCGACGACGACGTGACATACAAAAAATTCCTTAATTACTTGGCTGCGGTCTTCGGCGCCTTCGGACGCTTGACACCATACTTCGAACGGCTCACCCGGCGCTTCTCCACCCCGTTGGCGTCCAGCGCGCCACGCACGATGTGGTAACGCACACCCGGCAAATCCTTAACACGACCACCGCGCACCAGCACGATCGAGTGCTCCTGCAAGTTATGGCCTTCATCCGGAATGTAGGCGATCACTTCGTACCCGTTAGTCAGGCGCACTTTGGCCACCTTCCGCATCGCCGAGTTCGGCTTTTTGGGCGTGCGGGTCATCACCTGCAGGCAGACACCACGCCGAAACGGCGAGTTCTCCAAAGCCGGTGATTTCGACTTCACTTTAATCTTATTGCGTCCTTTTCGGACCAGTTGGTTGATCGTCGGCATTCCGTAGATCCTATCTATTGCACTTTTCCGTCACCTATTGGGAAACGGAGTGCGGAGGTTAGCAAAACAGTTTTTGGTTGCAACTAGTATTTGAAAAATTTTTGATATTTTTCACTTATTTTTAATTAGACAGAAAATCCCGGCTAAAAACCGGGATTTTCTTGTCCCATATTCTTAGATCGCCAGCGGTTGTTCTTCCTCTGGCGGAAACTCTTCCATCGGCGGCAGTTCCACGAGCGGCTTCAACACCAGCTTGCGGTGCAGGTCGAAACCTGAACCGGCCGGGATGATATGGCCCATGATGACATTTTCCTTGAAGCCACGCAGCGTGTCCTTCTTGCCCATCGTAGCGGCCTCGGTAAGCACCCGGGTGGTGTCTTGGAAGGACGCCGCGCTCAGGAACGACTCCGTCTCCAACGACGCCTTGGTGATACCCAAGAGCACCGGCGTGGCTTCGGCGGGCTTGCCACCCATCTTCTCCACGCGCTCGTTCTCGGCCTCGAAGGCCAGACGGTCGATCTGCTCGCCCCACAGGAACAAGGTATCGCCCGGCTCCGTGATGCGCACTTTGCGCAACATCTGGCGCACAATGATCTCGATGTGCTTGTCGTTGATCGTCACACCCTGGAGACGATAAACTTCCTGCACCTCGCTCACCAAGTGCTCCTGCAGCTCCTGAGGTCCGCAGACCTCGAGAATCTCGTGCGGCACCACCGGACCTTCGGTCAATTGCTGGCCCTTCTTCACGAAGTCGCCCTTGAACACGATGACGTGCTTGCCGATCGGGATGAGGTGTTCCTCTTCCAGTGCGGTGACCGGGTCTTTGATGACGATGCAGCGCTTGCCGCGGACACTCGCCCCGAAATCGACGATACCGTCGATCTTGGAGATCTCGGCCGCGTCCTTCGGACGACGTGCTTCGAAGAGTTCGGCCACACGCGGCAGACCGCCGGTGATGTCCTTCGTCTTCGAGGTCTTGCGGGAAGTCTTGGCCAGCAAGGTACCGGCGACGATCGTGTCGCCTTCCGTGATCGCGATATGCGCCCCTGAAGGGATCGCGTATTGCGCCACCGGCTCGCCCTTGTTGTCCATCACGAGCACCTGCGGATGCAGATCTTCCTTGTGATCGATGATCACCATGGATTCCTGACCCGTGGTTTCGTCCACTTCCTGCTTCATCGTGACACCCTCGATGATGTCGTGGAATTTCACGAGACCGGCCTTCTCAGACAGAATTGGCACGTTGTACGGATCCCACATCGCCAGCGTGTCGCCCTTCTTGATGGCGTCGCCATTACCGAAGGAGACCACCGCACCGATGACGATGTTGTGGCTTTCCAGCTCACGACCGTCTTCACCGATGATGGCGATGGAACCGTTCTTGTTCAGCACGATGTTGTTGCCGTCTTCGAGCTGCACCGAACGGATTTCCTGATACTTCACCGTTCCGTCGAACTTCACCTTGATGATCGGCTGGCGGAATTGACCGTGCGCCACACCACCAGTATGGAACGTACGCATCGTGAGCTGCGTTCCCGGCTCACCGATGGACTGTGCCGCCACGATACCGACGGCCTCGCCCAGCTTCACCAGCTGGCCGGTGGCCAGGTTGCGGCCGTAGCAGTTGGCGCAGATGCCGTGCTTCGCTTCGCAGGTCAGCACAGAACGCACCTTGATGCGGTCCAGACCGGCGACGTCCAAGGCCTTCGCCTTGATCTCGTCGATCTCGTCGTTGACACGGACGATGTAATTCTTCGGGCTCGAAGGGTCGTTGACATCTTCGGCGCTCACGCGACCGACGATCCGCTCGCTCAACTTCACGACGGTTTCTTCACCCTCGTAAACTGCCTGCACCCAGATGCCGTTGCCCGTGCCGCAATCGATCTGCTGGATGATGACGTCCTGCGCCACATCCACCAGCTTGCGGGTCATGTAACCGGAGTCAGCGGTCTTGAGCGCCGTATCGGCCAGACCCTTACGGGCACCGTGCGTGGAGATGAAGTACTCCAACACGGACAGACCTTCACGGAAGTTGGACAAAATCGGCTTCTCGATGATGTCACCGGACGGCTTGGCCATCAGACCACGCACACCGGCGAGCTGACGCACCTGCGCCTTGTTACCACGAGCACCGGAGTCCACCATGAGGAAGACCGGGTTGTATTCGCGCTTGCCTTGATTGTTTTCGAAGGTGCGGAGCATCACGTTCGAGATCTGGTCTGTGCAATGCGTCCAGATGTCGACGATCTTGTTGTAGCGTTCGCCCGGGGTGATGACACCGCGGCGATACTGCTTCTCCACTTCGGCGATCTGCTTCTGCGCATCGTCGATCTCCTTGTGCTTCTCCTTCGGGATGATCATGTCATCAATACCGATGGAACAACCGGATTTCGAAGCTTCACGGAAGCCAAGTTCCTTGAGCTTGTCGAGCATCACCACGGTCTTGTCGTGGCCGCAATGCTTGTAGCAATTCCAGATCAGGTCACCGATCTTGGACTTGCCCACCACAAAGTTCGCAAAACCCATCTCCGCCGGCCAGATCTCACTGAAGATCACGCGACCAACGGTGGTCTCGATCAGCTTCGAGCTTGCATCACCGAACAGAGTCTTCTTGCCGAGGTCCGGATTCAGCAGCTTCACGCGGTCATGCGTGCGCACGGCACCGTCTGCCAAGGCGAAGAGCACTTCTTCCTTGGAACCGAACAACATGGGCTTGCCCTTGTTGTTCTCCTTGTGGACGCGCGGTTCCGCCGTGAGGTAATACACACCCAGCGTGATGTCCTGCGTCGGCGTCATGATCGGCTTGCCGCTGGACGGGCTGAAGATGTTCAACGGTGCCATCATGAGCAGGCGCGCTTCCATCTGGGCTTCCACCGAGAGAGGAACGTGCACGGCCATCTGGTCGCCGTCGAAGTCAGCGTTGTAAGCGGTACAAACCAGCGGATGAATACGGATCGCCTCACCTTCGATGAGGGTCGGTTCAAACGCCTGGATGGAAAGACGGTGCAATGTTGGGGCGCGGTTCAGGAGAACCGGGTGGCCCTTCGTCACTTCGTCCAAGATATCCCACACCTCAGGGGTCTGGCGTTCGATCATCTTCTTGGCCGAACGGACCGTGTGCACATAGCCACGTTCCTTCAGCTTGCGGATGATGAACGGCTCGAACAGCACGAGCGCCATCTTCTTCGGCAGACCGCACTGGTTGAGCTTCAGCTCAGGACCGATGACGATCACCGAACGGCCGGAGTAATCCACGCGCTTGCCGAGCAAGTTCTGACGGAAGCGGCCGGACTTGCCCTTCAGCATGTCCGAGAGGGACTTCAACGGGCGGTTGCCCGCGCCGGTCACCGCACGACCATGACGGCCGTTGTCGAACAACGCGTCCACAGCTTCCTGCAGCATGCGCTTCTCGTTGCGGATGATGACCTCAGGCGTCTTGAGCTGCAGCAACGTCTTGAGACGGTTGTTGCGGTTGATGACGCGGCGGTAGAGATCGTTAAGATCAGACGTCGCAAAGCGGCCACCTTCCAGCGGCACCAACGGACGCAGATCCGGTGGGATCACCGGCAGCACCGTGAGGATCATCCATTCTGGACGGCTCTTGGAGGTCAGGAAGCCTTGGAACAGCTTGATGCGCTTGGCGAGCTTCTTGCGGATCTGCTTCGACTTCGTTTCCGTCATCGCCTGCTGCAGACCTTCGATGCTCTGGGCCAGATCCGTGCGGGCCAGTGCGTCACGCACGGCTTCAGCACCCATCTTCGCCACGAACGCATCGGCACCGTACGTTTCACGGGCTTCGCGATACTCGTTCTCCGTCAGGAGCTGATGGCCCTTCAACGGGGTCGTGCCCGGATCGATCACGAGGTAGTCCTCGTAGTAGATCACGCGCTCAAGGTTGCGCGCCGTCATGTCCAGCATCAGGCCGATGCGGGACGGCATGCACTTGAAGAACCAGATATGCGAGACCGGCACCGCCAGCTCGATATGGCCCATGCGCTCACGACGCACGCGGGACAACGTCACTTCGACACCGCAACGGTCACAGACCACGCCGCGGTGCTTGATGCGTTTGTACTTACCGCAGGAGCACTCCCAGTCCTTCACCGGACCGAAGATACGTTCGCAGAACAGACCGCCCTTTTCAGGCTTGAAGGTCCGGTAATTGATCGTTTCCGGGTTCTTGACTTCGCCCTTGGACCATGCGCGGATGTTCTCAGGGGAGGCCACGCTGATGGACACGTAATCGACAAGGTTGACCTTCTCGAGGCCCAGCAACTCACGGGCTGATTCTTTCGGATTCATCATACGCTCAATTCTTCAATTACAGGGTTGCCAGGTTTGCCGTCTGTTCCGGCTGGTCAGCGGGGTTCGTGTAGCCCACCTTGACGTCCAGGCACAAGGACTGCATTTCCTTGACCAACACGTTGAACGATTCCGGCACGCCGGCTTCCAGGGCATTGTCACCTTTGACGATGCTCTCGTAGATACGGGTGCGGCCCTGCACGTCGTCAGACTTGACGGTGAGCAGTTCCTGCAGCGTGTAGGCGGCGCCGTAGGCTTCCATCGCCCACACCTCCATCTCACCGAAGCGCTGGCCACCATACTGCGCCTTACCACCCAGCGGCTGCTGCGTGACGAGCGAGTAAGGTCCGACAGCACGGGCGTGGATCTTGTCTGCCACCAAGTGACCCAGCTTCATCATGTAGATGTAGCCCACGACCACTTCCTGGTCATACGCGTCACCGGTGCGACCGTCATACAACGTCGCTTTGCCGTTCTCCCCGACCAATTGGGCGTTGTCGCCCGACTTCTTCTTCAGGTCGATCGCGTCTTCGAGGTAACCACGGATTTCCTTCTCCTTGATACCGTCGAACACGGGCGTGGCGTACTTCAGCCCGAGCAGCTTAGCCGCCCAGCCCAAGTGCGTTTCCAACACCTGACCGACGTTCATACGGGAAGGCACGCCCAGCGGGTTCAGCACGATGTCCACCGGAGTTCCGTCCGCGAGGAACGGGATGTCTTCTTCCGGCACGATCTTCGCGACCACACCCTTGTTACCATGGCGACCGGCCATCTTGTCACCCACCGACAGCTTGCGCTTGGAGGCGATGTAGACCTTCACCGACTTGATGATGCCAGGATCGACGTCGTCACCAGCCTCGACGCGTTCCATTTCCTCATCATACTGCATCTGCAGGTCGTCGAATTTCTTCTTAAACGTGCCGATGATCTCGTTGATCTTGTTACGGATCGGGGACGGATCGATCTCGATGCGATCATAGACCTGGGCCAGCTTGCGCAGCAGGGTCTTCGTGATCTTGCGGTTCGCCGGGATGATAATCTCACCGGTCTCGCTGTTCACCACGTCGAGCGGGATCTTCTCACCCAGGAGGATGTTCGAGAGCGCCTCGGTCAACTGCTCGCGCAGCTCGTCCGTCTTGCTCTTGTAATCGTCTTCCACCTGTTTCTGGTGCTTCTTGGCTTCGTTGCCCGTCAGGCGGCTTGCCGAAGAAGAGGAGGCGCGCTCCGCTTCCTTCTTCGAGGAAACCTTGACGTCCATCACGATGCCATAAGTACCAGAGGGCACGCGCAGCGAGGTGTCCTTCACGTCGGCGGCCTTCTCACCGAAGATCGCGCGGAGCAGACGCTCTTCCGGCGCCAGTTCCGTCTCGCTCTTCGGCGTGATCTTGCCGACCAGGATATCGCCCGGCTTCACTTCGGCACCGATGCGGATGACACCGTCCGGTCCGAGGTTCTTCAACGCTTCATCACCGAGGTTCGGGATGTCGCGGGTAATTTCTTCAGGTCCCAGCTTCGTATCCCGGGCACCCACTTCGAACTCATCGATGTGGATGGACGTGAACACGTCATCCTTCACGATGCGCTCGCTGATCAAGATCGCGTCCTCGAAGTTGTAACCGTTCCAAGGCATGAACGCCACGAGCACGTTACGGCCCAGCGCCAGTTCGCCGCCTTCGGTGCAAGGACCGTCCGCGAGGACTTGGCCCTTCTTCACGCTGTCACCCTTGCCCACCAGGATCTTCTGGTTGATGCAGGTGGCCGCGTTCGAACGCATGAACTTGCGGACGTTGTAAACGTAAACGCCGTTAGCCGGGTCCGTCTTGATCTTCTTCTTGCCCTCGGGAACCTTGCCATCCTTGGAGATGATGATCTGGTTACCCACGACGGAAGCGACCTTGCCGGATTCTTCCGCCACCAACACGGCGCATGAATCACGCGCCACGCGGTCTTCGAGACCGGTCGCCACGAACGGCGCTTCGGTCACGAGCAGCGGCACAGCTTGACGTTGCATGTTGGAACCCATCAACGCGCGGTTCGCATCGTCGTGCTCCAAGAACGGGATCAGACCGGCAGCCACGGAAACGAGCTGCTTCGGTGACACGTCCATGTAGTCGACCTTCGCCGGCTCCACGTCGATAAAGTCCCCGCGGCAACGGCAGGTGACCCGGGCCGTCTGGAAATTGCCCTTGTCGTCGATCACGGCATTCGCCTGGGCGACGATATAATTCTCTTCGCGATCACCCGTGAGGTAATCGATCTGGTTCGTCACGCGACCCTTCTCCACCTTGCGGTAAGGAGTCTCGATGAAACCGAAGTCGTTCACGCGGGCAAACGTCGCCAAAGAGGCGATCAGACCGATGTTCGGACCTTCAGGGGTCTCGATCGGGCAGATACGGCCATAGTGCGAAGGATGCACGTCACGGACTTCAAAGCCGGCACGATCACGGGAGAGACCACCAGGTCCAAGAGCCGACAAGCGGCGCTTGTGGGTCAATTCGGCGAGCGGGTTGATCTGATCCATGAACTGGCTCAGCTGGCTGCGGCCGAAGAAGTCGCGGATAACCGCCGACAGGGCCTTCGGGTTGATCAGCTTCGCCGGGGTCATGGATTCCAGCTCTTGATCGAACAAGGTCATGCGCTCCTTGACCAGACGCTCGGTACGGGCCAAGCCCACGCGGCACTGGTTGGCGAGCAATTCACCCACCGTACGGACACGGCGGCTGCCCAAGTGATCGATATCGTCCAACGAACCCTCACCCTTCTTCAACTTCAGGAGGTAGCGGGTTGCTTCCACGAGATCCTGCTTCGTCAGGATGCGGACGTCGTCGTTGCCCTTCAGGCCCAGCTTCTGCTGGATCTTGTAGCGACCAACGCGGCCCAAATCATAACGCTTCGGATCAAAGAACAGGCGCTTGAGCAACGCTTTCGCGTTGGCGGCAGTCGGCGGATCCCCAGGCCGGAGACGGCGGTAGATATCTTTCAACGCCTCGTCTTCGTTCTTGGTCGGGTCTTTCTTGAGGCACTTGATGATGATGCCGTCGTCGACCGACGTATCCACCACGCGCACCTTGTTGATGCCCAGTTCGGCGATCTGCTTGATCGTCGCCTTGGAGAGCGGCTCGAACGCACGGGCCACCACGATGCCCTTGTCCTCGTCCACCGCGTCTTCGATCAAAACCTTGTTCTGGATCTCTTCCAGCGCTTCGGCTTCCTTGATGCTCAAGGATTCCACCTTGTAGAAAAGCTCCAGGATTTCCGCGTCGGAACCTGTCTTCTTCTCGTCCTTGTTGCCATCGATGTTCGCGAGGGCGCGGAAGAACGTCGTCGTCAGGAACTTGCGGCGGCGCTTCTTACGGTCGAGATAGACATAGAGCATGTCGCTCGTGTCGAACTGGGCTTCATACCACGAACCGCGGTCCGGGATGATGCGGAAGGAATACAGCATCTTGCCATTCGCATGCTGACTGGCCTCGAAGGCCAGACCCGGCGAGCGGTGCAACTGGCTGACGATCACGCGCTCGGCACCATTGATCACGAAGGTGCCCTGCGGGGTCATCAGGGGCAGTTCGCCCATGAACACCTTCTCCTCTTTCGTGCCGCGCTCTTCCTGCAACAGGAAGGTGACGTGCAACGGCGCACCAAAGGTGACACCCTCGCGCAGGCATTCGAGCCAGTCGAGCTTGGGCTCGCCGATCTCGTAACTGTGAAAATCTAAAACCGTTTTGCCATCATAACTCTCGATCGGGAACACTTCCTTGAACACAGCTTGCAGACCGAGGTTCTTGCGCTTGGACGGCGCGGTCTCAGCCTGCAAAAACTCCCGGTACGAATCACACTGCACCTCGATCAGATTGGGCGGTGCTATGACCTCTTTAATCTTGCCGAAGTTAATCCGCTCAGTTGCTTTCGATGGCATTTTTCGTTAAGGTTTGGCCGTTTTTTACGCTACCCGGCCGTTTTTATTCTTGAGACAATGGCAGGCAAGCCAAGGCATCTGCTGCCAGGCTCGCCTGTCGCTTCCCAAATTATTTTACTATCTGTTTTCCCCCGGGTCTTGACTACCGCGACCCGCCACTGCGGACAAAAGAGGCGACGGGACTTGGGTCCCGTCGCCCTTGAACAAAAGGTTACTTGACCTCGACCTTCGCGCCGGCTTCTTCCAGCTTCTTCTTGGCGGCGTCGGCATCTTCCTTCTTGCCACCTTCCAAGATCGGCTTCGGAGCGCCTTCGACCAGAGCCTTGGCTTCCGCCAGACCCAGACCGGCCTTCACTTCGCGCACGGCTTTGATCACGGAGATCTTCTTGTCGGCCGGAACCGACACCAAAATCACGTCGAACTCAGTCTTGGCTTCAGCGGCCGGAGCAGCAGCGCCACCACCAGCAGGAGCAGCGGCCACAGCCACCGGAGCGGCTGCCGTCACACCCCAAGCCTCTTCGAGCTTCTTAACCAAGTCTGCGGCCTCGATGACCGTCAGCTTGCCGAGTTCTTCCACCAACTTTGCAATGTCTGCCATATGTTTGTTGTCTTTCAGTCTCGTCGCCATCGGCAGCTGCCGGTGATTTCTGTCTCAAGCCTGAGACCCGACGATTTACTATGTTGTAGGTTCGTTGCTCACCTGGCCGACAACACCAACGGCCAGGTGAAATTGTTTTATTCAGCCTTTTCCGACTTCGCCTTGATGACACGCGCGAGCTGTGAGCCCGGAGTGTTGATGATCGCAGCCAGCTTGCTCGCCGGGGCTTGCAGCACCCCGAGCAATTTGGCCCTCAAGACTTCGATGGACGGCAGGTCGGCCAGCTCCTCAACATCCTTCGCCTCAAGGCGCTGGTTGTTCAGGTAACCGAACTTCAATTTCGGCTTCTCGAATTCCGCCTGGAAGGTCTTCACGATCTTCGCTGCGGCAGAAACATCCTTCTGTCCGGTCACAACGGCCACCTGGCCGGCGAGGGAACCGTTCAGTTCTGCCACACCCGCCTCTTTCGCGGCGATGCGGAAGATGGAGTTCTTGACGACGTGGACCTCGGCGTTCGTGTTCTGCAAACGCTTGCGCAGCTCGGTGAACTGCAACACGGTCAGTCCCGTGTAGTCGACGACGATGAAGAACGGCGACGCGTTCAGGCGCTGCACATATTCTTCGCTGATAAATTTTTTCTCGGCACGCATGGTATTCTCTTTGCCTTTCTGATGATTAAGCGCCCGCAGTGTTCAATGCCCGCAAGTCCAGGTCGATGCCCGGGCTCATCGTGGCCGAAAGCGTGACGGAACGGATAAACGTTCCCTTGACGCTCGACGGACGCGCTTTCACGATCGCGTCGATCACGGCGCGTGCGTTTTCTTCGATCTGGTCCGGCTTGAAAGAAGCCTTGCCGACGACGACGTGCACATTGCCCGTCTTGTCTACTTTGAACTCGACGCGACCGGCCTTCACTTCTTTCACTGCCTTGGCAGTGTCTTCCGTGACCGTGCCCGTCTTCGGGTTCGGCATCAGACCGCGAGGTCCGAGCACTTTGCCCAGCTTACGGACTTCGACCATCGCTTCAGGCGTCGCCACAGCGACATCGAAACCGGTCCAACCGTCATTGCACTGCTTGATCATGTCTTCGAAACCGACGAACTCGGCACCTGCGGCCTTCGCAGCTTCTGCAGCCGGTCCGGGCTTAGCGAACACGAGTACCTTCACCAGCTTGCCGCTGCCATGAGGCAGTGGGACGGTGCCACGCACCATCTGGTCAGACTGGCGCGGATCCACGCCTAGGCGGAAAGCCAAGTCCAAGGTTTCGTCGAACTTCGTCTTCGGGAACTGGCCGATCAATTCGGCCGCGGCCTTGAGCGTGCTCGCCTTTTCAGGCACAAGCGCAAGGGCTTTTTTGTAGCGTTTGCTGGGCATTTTTTATAAGCGGTGCAAGCGAGTCCCGGATTTACGGCACTCTCCCGCGTTTAGGGTTTATTCCTGAACTTCGATTCCCATGCTGCGGGCCGTACCGGCCACCACACGGAAAGCAGCTTCTTCATTGCGCGCATTCATGTCGGCCAGCTTGATCTTGACGATCTCCAGCACCTGCTTGCGCGTCACCTTGCCGACCTTATCCTTGTTCGGCGTCTTGGAGCCGGAGGCGATGCCAGCGGCTTTCTTCAAGAGCACCGAGGCGGGCGGCGACTTGGTGATGAAAGTGAATGACTTGTCCTGAAACACCGTGATGACCACGGGGATGATCAGGCCCGCCTGGTCTTTCGTGCGGGCATTGAATTCTTTGCAGAAGCCCATGATGTTCACACCATGCTGACCGAGCGCCGGACCCACCGGAGGAGCCGGGTTCGCCTGACCTGCAGGAATCTGCAACTTGATCTGACCTGTTACCTTCTTCGCCATAAAATTAGCTGTTAATTATTTCTACCGCTTAAGCCTTCTCCACCTGCCAGTATTCCAGTTCCACTGGCGTGTTCCGGCCGAAAATGTTCACCGTAACCTTCAATTTGCCACGCTCTGGCTCGATATCTTCGATCACGCCGCTGAAATTCAGGAACGGACCGTCGTTGATCTTCACCGTCTCACCCACATCGAACTGTACCTTCGGACGCTCCGAATCTTCCGCGTCAGCGATCTGCGCCTTGATGGCCTCGATCTCGTCCGACGGCGTCGGCGAGGGGCGTTCGCCACCCACAAAACCGATGATTCCCTGCGTGTCCCGGATGAAATACCACGGCTTCTCGATCGGCCGTCCATTATCATCCAACAAAATCATGTGCACAAACACGTAGCCAGGATACAGCTTCCGGCTCGTGACCGTCTTCTTGCCGTTGCGCACTTCCGCCACTTTTTCCATCGGCACCAACACCTCGAGGATGTACTCGCCCATCTCTTCAGGCTTGATGCGCTTCTCGATGCTGTCCTTGACCTTCTGTTCCTGCCCGGACAGCGTATGGATCACAAACCACTGGCTTTTCATCGGCAAAATTCCGTTCTTTCAGTTACAGGGTCATCACGGCCTTCACCAGCGCGGAGACGATAAAGTCCACGATCACCGTGAATCCGCCCAGCAGGACGATGGATACGAGCACTACGAGTGTCGAACCCTTCAACTCTTCGCGCGTCGGCCAAGAGCACTTGCGCAGCTCTTCCCGCGTCTCGCCCACATAGGCGCTGAGGCGCAGCATATAGCCCTTGCTCCACAGGAAGCCGAAAACGCCTCCGATGACGAGCACCCAGATTAATGTTGGCAAAAACTCTTTCACAATTTTCCAGCTTTGGCGGAGAGGGAGGGATTCGAACCCCCGTTGGCGGTTAAGCCAAAGCGGTTTTCAAGACCGCCGCAATAGACCACTCTGCCACCTCTCCGGCTAAGCTTTTTGGCAGGGCGGGAGGGACTCGAACCCCCAACCGACGGTTTTGGAGACCGCTACTCTACCAATTGAGCTACCGCCCTAAAAAAACTTTTACCCAGAGGTATTCTTCGCTCTCAGTTTATCCGATGTTTTTGGAGACGAAACGAGAGCCAGGAGAGCTTCCACCCTCCCGACCCCCGCGTTCCAAATTTATTCAATTAGGAGACCACTTCGCTCACGCGACCAGCGCCGATGGTGCGACCACCTTCGCGGATGGCGAAGCGTTGGCCCTTTTCCATAGCGACCGGAGCAAGCAACTCGATATCCACCGAGACGTTATCACCAGGCATCACCATCTCCACGCCAGCGGCGAGGTGGACCGTGCCCGTCACGTCAGAGGTGCGGAAGTAGAATTGCGGACGATAGTTAGTGAAGAACGGCGTATGACGGCCACCCTCATCCTTCGTCAACACGTAAACCTCGGCCTTGAACTTCGTGTGCGGCTTGATGGAACCCGGCTTCGCAAGCACCATACCACGCTCCACTTCGTCCTTCTTGGTGCCGCGCAGCAGCACGCCGACGTTGTCACCAGCAGAAGCCTTGTCGAGGAGCTTACGGAACATTTCGATGTCCGTCGCCGTAGTCTTGCGAGTGTCTTTCAGACCAACGATCTCAACTTCAGACATACGATCAAGGACACCACGCTCAACACGACCCGTCACGACCGTGCCGCGACCTTCAATGTTGAACACGTCTTCGATGCACATCAGGAACGGCTTGTCGATTTCGCGTTCCGGCAACGGAATCGCTTCATCGATGGCGTTCAGCAAGTTCTGGATGGCTTCTTCGCCTTCCGGCTTGCCGGCCATGGCGGCCGTGGCGGAACCACGGACGATTGGCGTTGTGTCGCCAGGGAATTGATACTTGCTCAGCAGATCACGGATTTCCATGTCCACAAGGTCCAGCAATTCCGTGTCATCCACCAAGTCAACCTTGTTGAGGAACACCACGATCGCCGGCACACCGACCTGACGGGCGAGCAGGATGTGCTCACGGGTCTGCGGCATCGGACCGTCAGCGGCGCTCACCACCAAAATCGCGCCGTCCATCTGGGCGGCACCGGTGATCATGTTCTTCACATAGTCCGCGTGACCCGGGCAGTCAACGTGGGCATAGTGACGCTTGTCGCTCTCGTATTCCACGTGGGAAGCCGCGATGGTAACAGTCTTGCTGTCATCACGAACCGTACCACCCTTGGTGATATCAGCATAGCTGATCGCCGGGGCCATACCCTTGCGGTGCTGCACTGCAACCAGAGCAGCCGTCAAAGTGGACTTGCCATGGTCAACGTGACCGATCGTACCGACGTTAACGTGCGGTTTAGTTCTCTGAAACGATTCCTTAGCCATCGCGCTTTCCTATTTATTTTTTCGTTTTAGGTTTAGACCAGTTACAAATCAAAACTGGAGCCCATGACCGGGTTTGAACCGGTGACCTCGTCCTTACCAAGGACGTGCTCTGCCAACTGAGCTACATGGGCAGCATTTCATGTCATCAGACGACAAAAGAGACGAAAAAAATCCATCAACCTTAGCTTTCGCTCCGGCTTAGGGTTGATGACTTTTCTTTTTCTATCTACTTTTTACGCCCAATAATGGTGGACAGAATATGAGACTGGAGACCGAAGTCAAAATATTTTTCTAAGAATTTTTGCTTCATCCCGCCAATCCCTCATTCCCCCTCATCTGCCGCCGGTTTCCCGGGTTTCCGCCATTCCGTTTTCGGCGGCTCCGGCAGACCCAATACCGTGTAAGAAGTCCGGAAGTGCATTTTGGCCACCTGCCCCAGTTTCTCATCACCGAACTTCCTCACATACTCCTTCCCCGCCTCAACCACTGCCGCTGAGGCTCCCTTCGGGAACTTTAACCCGTAAAGTCGCTCCAGCATTCCCAGCCGCTTCACAAACTCATCTCGCGCCAAGATCGAAGCCGCCGCCACCGCGATATCTGCCTCTGCCTTATGCCTTTGGATCAATTCGATCCCCTGCCCCATCGTCATCATCGCCTTGGATACCGTACTCTTGCTGGAGGCAAATTGATCACTGATCGCCCGCACCGGCGGCGGAATCAGTAAGTCCTTCTTAGCCAATAAGTTCTCCACCACGCGCGCATGCCCCCAAGCCAGCAAACTGTTCACGCTCCCCATCTTGCGATGCAACCGGTTATACGCCTCATTCCCGATCGGCACCACGCTATACACGCACCCTTCGGTCTTTTTGATGATATCTGCCAGTTCCGCCATCTTCTTATCGCTCGAAACTGACTTGGAATCCCGAATACCCGAATCCTCCCACGCGCGAATCACTTTTTCGTTAACGTAAACTCCCGCCACACACAAGGGCCCGAAGAAGTCACCCTTGCCGCTTTCATCAATACCGATCCTCGCTGCATAGAATTCCGGGTCCAAAACCGCCTCATACCCCAGCTTGACCTCCCCAAGGATGTCCGGCTCCAAGATAAACGTCACCAAATCCTGCGTCCCCTTCCCCTGCACCACCAGCTTCCCGCTCTCGTAATACACCACATTCACCGCATCATTCGCCGCCGCGAACCGTGCATACGGCACCTCGCGCTCCAGATAGCCGCGATCCTCCAAAATTCCGCGCAACTTGTCCGCCTGCTCCGAAGTCAGCTTGCAAGTATAGTTCGTCAAAGGTTTCACGCGTGCCCGAAAGTAAACAAATCAAGTCCTCCCTGTCGATACCGCCGCTAACGCGGAATGACCGATGACGAAATCCGAATGACGAAGGAACACCCATTAGCCATTTGTCATTGAATCATTCCTTCGTCATGAACCCCGCGCCGTCAGTTACGGTCGGGGTCGGATTTCGTCATTGGCCATTCTTTTGATCTTCCTTACTCCTGCCTTACTCACAAAATCCGCCCTCCCCCGCCGCCCATCCACCGGCAACCCCTTCAATAGCGCGTACGTCGCCCAGCACGACGCCGAATACGAGATGAACTGGTCATGCTCATGCGGAAAACCGCTCTCGAACATCGGCTGCACCATCCGCGTACGCTTCTTCACATGCCAAGAACCATCCGCCTTCTGCTCCCGCACCAGATACGCCACACCACGCTGGTAATCAGCCGAAACCACCGAGATCGCCCCCGTATCCACCAGCGCCGCCAAGACCGTTCCCGTCGCATACGCATCACTGTCCAGAAACGTCATCTGCCCCCACCCACCATCCTTCCGCTGCTCACTCAATAACTTGCTTACCTCCACTTCCATCGCCTCTCGCCTATTCAAAAGATGCAGCGCCCGCAACCGATACACCCGATCCTCCGTATCCTCCGCTGGCGTCTTCAACAACCACGCCTCCGCCCGAGCCAAACTCTCCCGCACCTGGTCCGGCTTCCCGTAATACTTCAGCGCGCGCAGCGCTAAGAACGTCACCGTGAACGGACTCCCCACCGTGGGCGAACGCGCCGGTGCCGTCTCCCAATTGCCCGACCGCTGCTGTTGCCCCAGAAAAAACTCTACGGCCCCCTCCGTGATCTCATCCCGCTCCCAACCCGCCACCTGCAACATCCACAACGCATGCCCCGGTCCATCTGCCGTGTTGCTCACCGAGAATCCTTTTTTAAAACGCGGTTGCTCCTCCACCATTTCCTTGTACGCCCTCGCCAGTTGCCTCTCCAAACCATTTCTGGTCAGCTTAAGACCTCTCAACCACGCCTCATTCTGCGCCATCGCCGCATGGGCCCCGTGATGACAGGTGAAACAATCCCGCACCTTCAACGTCTGCGCCGCACTCCGCTCGATCAACGGCAACGCTCGATCAATCGCCGTGCGCAACACCGCTGGCGAAATCGCCTCCGCCCCTGCCCCCACGCACATCCCCGCCCCCAGCAGCCAGCCGACCAGAACGGTCAGCCAAGCACGAAGGCTTAAACAGGTAGGTAACATGCTTCTATTTATATCGCACCACGATGCAAAGCAACTGGATTTGCCCTCCGTTTTCTGTCATCCCTTGACCATGGCTAGCCCATTACGGACCGTCTCGCTGGAAGATTACCAGCTCCTCGCCTCATTTCGCTACGCGCTACGCCGCTTCCTGCGCTTCAGCGAAGAAGCCGCCCTCGCCACCGGCATTACCCCCCAACAGCATCAGGCTCTGCTTGCCATCAAAGGCTTTGCCGCTGATCACCCCATCACCATCGGCGAACTCGCCGAGCGCCTCCAGATCCAGCACCACAGCGTCGTCGGCCTCACTAATCGCCTGTCTTTATTGAAACTCGCGCGCAAAGTGCGCAGTCAGGAAGACCGACGTCAGGTCTGCCTGCAACTGCTGCCCAAAGGCGAAGCCATCCTCGCCGATCTCTCCGCCGCCCACCGCGAACAACTTCGCCGTATGGGTCCAGAAATGAAAGCCGTTATCTCCAAACTCGCCGAGTAAGTAATCGTCCTCGTTCTCGTCGTCGTCCTCGCCCCAACTGGTAGGGCTGGCTGTCCTCAGCCGGCCGCCGCCGAAGCCTCTGCCCTCCCAATCGCATCAGGTCGTCGTGATGCATCAATCTCCCTTGAGCAAAATACATCCCATTACGATATATTTGCATTCCTCCCCCGCCCTGCTAGTTTCCCGCTCCTTTTTTGATATGCTCGGCAAGACAGACAGAAAGACCGGCTTCGAACTCGGCCCCGGCGGACACGCGGAGAAACTCATCTCCGGCCTCGCCGCCTTCCTTGGCATCCTCTGCGTCCTCGGCGTCTCCTCCCTGTTTCTGAGCGATGCCGGGCTCCCCCTCGTCGTCGCCTCCATTGGCGCCTCCGCTGTCCTGCTCTTTGCCGTCCCCCACGGCCCGCTCTCCCAGCCTTGGCCCCTCATCGGCAGCCACGCCCTCTCCGCACTCATCGGGGTCACCATCGCCCGCCTGTGCCACCATCCACTGCTAGCCAGTGGACTCGCCGTCGGCCTGGCCATCATCGCCATGTACTACCTCGGCTGCATTCACCCACCGGGTGGCGCGACCGCCCTCATCGCCGTCATCGGTGGTGAACAGATCCACGAACTTGGCTACCTCTTCGTGCTCATCCCCGTCCTGCTGAACGCCGCCATCATCCTCGTCGCCGCCATCGCCCTGAATTGGCCCTTTCCCTGGCGACGCTACCCCGCCTTTCTCCAGCCCCATCCCGTCACGAACCCGGTCGATCCCGCTATCTCCCCCGAGCACCTTTCCTACGCCCTCAAACAGATGGGCTCCTTCATCGACGTCACCGAGGAAGACCTCGCCGAGATCTACGAACTCGCCCGCCAACACGCCCAAGGCTCCCACCTGCACCCCGACCAGATTCAACTCGGCAAATGTTATTCCAACGGCGCCACTGGCGCAGCCCTCTGCATCCGCCACATCGTGGATGAATCCCCCGATGGCCAGATCGTCATCTTCCGCACCGTCGCCGGTGAAAATCGTCGCCGTGCCGAAAGCTGCACCAAAGCCGCCTTCGCGTTGTGGGCCAAAGAGATCGTCCCACCTCGTGAACTGGCAGATGAAACGCTCTAGTGCGTCCGCTCTCTTGGTCATTCGATTTTGCTCATTCCTTCGTCATTCGGATTTCGTCATTGGACATTTCTTCCACCCATTCTACTTTCCGCCCGATGTCCTCACCGGATTTCCCAGTCGCCAACCTGCTCGCGTGGTTCCGCGCGAACGCCCGCGATCTGCCGTGGCGGCTCACCACGGATCCTTACGCCATCTGGGTTTCCGAGATCATGCTGCAACAGACGCAGGTTAAAACGGTGATTCCCTATTGGGAACGTTGGATGCGTGAACTGCCCACCATTCAATCACTCGCCGAAGCCCCCGAACAAAAACTTCTGAAACTCTGGGAAGGTCTCGGCTATTACACCCGCGTACGAAATCTGCAAAAAGGCGCGCAACAGATCATTGAACGTCACAAAGGCAAGTTCCCCACCGCTCACGACGACATCCTTGCCCTCTCCGGCATCGGCCGTTACACCGCCGGTGCAATCGGCAGCATCGCCTTCAACCAACCCGTCCCTTTGCTAGATGGCAACGTCATCCGCGTCTTCACCCGCTTCTACGGCATCAGCGAAAACGCCAAAGAAAAGGAAACCACGAATCGCCTGTGGAGCATCGCGGAAGAACTGGTAAAGAAAGCCGCCAAAGAACCTGTCACTCCCATCCCCCTCTCCTCCCGTGGGGAGGAGAGGGCCGGGGAGAGGAGGCCCAACTCCTCAAATCCACCAAAGGCAATCGAAAAGCCAAATCAGCCAGCATTCCTTTATGATAAGGAAGCCGAACTTCGGCACTGCTCCCTCTTCAACCAGTCCCTGATGGAACTCGGCGCCACCATCTGCACCCCGGCCCAACCAGCGTGCCTCCTGTGTCCTTTGCAAAAGAACTGCATCGCTAATCGCGATGCACGCCAAAGCGAACTCCCCAACGTCGGCGAGCGCACCGTCGCCACGCAACGCAAGTTCTTCGCCTACGTCATCCAGCTTGAAAACCAGGTCCTCGTGCGTCAGCGCCCAACCGGCGTAGTGAACGCCAGCCTCTGGGAATTCCCGAATCTCGAAGTGGAATTGAAAACCAAGGACCCGCTCAACGCAGCCCGACAAGCCTGGAGCAAATCATTCACCTCCGCCGAGCCCTTCTGCGTGATCAAGCACTCCATCACCCGCTACCGCATCACCCTCGAAGCCTTTCGCGCCGAAGTAAAAACCAAAGCCCCTTTACCCGCCGAACTCGGTGAATGGTATCCATTGGAAAAACTCCACGACCTCCCCTTCACCAGCGCCCACGGCAAGATCCGCAAGCAGCTGCGGAACTGATTCGTAGACGCCGACATTAGTCGGCGCTTTCTCCCTTCTCAATGTTGGAAGCTGGACCTTTGACGTGGGATGTCGCCCAAAAACATTGGCCCGCCGGTGCAACCGGTTACGCCATCTCCAGCCCGCGCATCGTACCGGTGCTCGTCG
>JAURFH010000090.1 GCA_030834415.1 Verrucomicrobiota bacterium
AGGCTAAAAAAAGAAGGAATAATTATACCACCAAACGTTAAAGACCAAGTGAAGATTGGTATGGTTTTAACTTCTAAAGAAGAAGGTGGGTTGGGTGTATCACCAGAAATTAATAAGGATTTAGAATATAAAGAGATCGCCAAGCGGATGGAGTGTTCGATTGGCACGGTGATGTCGCGGTTGTTTTACGCGCGGAGAAAAATGGCGGCCCTGATGGCTGCTTACAAACGGGATGAATTGACATGAACAACCTGGAACGGGAATTGAAGTTACAGGCCTACTTGGACGGCGAACTGCCAGCAGCGGAAGCTGCCGAGGTGGAGCGCTGGCTGGACCAAGATGCTGAGATGCTGGCGCTCTCCACCGAGCTGCGCCACACGAAGGATGCTTTCGCGGCGGGAGAGTTGACCGTGAAGTGCCCGGAGACGCGTGATTTCTACTGGTCCAAGATCGCCCGCTCAATCGAGGCAGAAGAGCGTCAGGCAGAGCGTGCCGCGGTGGTCGAAGTCCCGTGGTGGCGCAAGTTGCTGGTGCCGGTTGGTGCGCTGGCTGCTGTCGTGGTGACGCTTGCGACCTTGCAGATGCAGCCGCAGACAGGTGAGGCCGGTGGGCACAAGAAACCTACCGAACTGGCCAAGGAATTGAACAACGCGATTAATCAGATCGACAGTGCTGTCGAAGTGGAGCAAAAGGATGACTCCATGGGAGCGATCACCTTTAGCGACAATTCTGAAGGCGTCACCGTGGTCTGGCATTACGAGCGCGCCAGCGATATTTAAGCTGGAATAATCGCGGTAATTTCGCAAAGTGAGTCCGATGAATCCCATGCGGTCGTTGAAAAGTCGTCGGGTGTTTCTTATGCAAGCACTCGCGTGCATGCCAGCAGTGGCACTGGCCGTGGCGGCAGATGACAAGGCCAAGCCGGCCGATGCAGGTGTGGAGGACTATGAAGTCCGTCTGATTTGGGCTAGTAATGACGAGTCTTCCCCGGATCCCAAGCACAAGAAACTCGACAGCCAACTGACGGCTTTTCTGAAGAAGAGTTTCCGCTGGTCCAATTACTACGAGGTTAACAGCAAGGTGCTGTCCGTTTCAGTAAATGAGATCAAAGAGGCCAAGCTCAGCGACGTTTGCACGGTGAAGGTGAAGAACCTTGGAAACTCCCGTTTGGAAGCCGATCTTTTCGGTAAGGGCAAACCGGTCAGCAACACCAAAGCGAAGCTGGATAAATGGGTCATTTTGGCCGGTGAAGCGAAAAATGACACCGGTTGGTTTGTGGTGATCCGTAAAGCGCCTAAATCCAAGTAGTTAGATTTGTATTCAGCCCGCGTCTGATGGTTTTCAGACGCGGGCTTTTTCTTTTGGTGAAATTGGAGGCGTCTATATTGGGGCTTATGAGGGGAGGCCTTACAAAGTTTTGCGGTGGTGGCATCCTGACCCCACAAGGAATAGTGGTTTTAGGGCCAGAATTCCATTGTCTTCCGAGGCCGTTTTCGGTAAATTTTCACCGTTCTGTAACACGGGGTCCGATTGCCGCAGGCTTCGCCATTTTTGGCCCGCAGAAACCACCAAAAAGCAAGCGCGGACGGGCTTAGTGTAGCAAGTGATATGAGCGATACTTACGACGCATCTAAATTGGGTAAATTGGAGGGCTTGGAGGCCGTCCGCAAGAAGCCGGGCATGTATATTGGTGGTACGGACGAGCGCGCCCTGCATCACTGCGTCTCCGAAGTGCTGGATAACTCTGTGGATGAGCATCTGGCCGGACATTGCAAACACATCGGCGTGACCATTCACGTGGATGGTTCCATTTCTATCCGTGACGATGGTCGCGGCATCCCGGTGGACATCCATCCGCAATATGGCATTCCCGGCGTTGAGATGGTGCTGACGACGCTTCACTCAGGCGGTAAGTATGGCCAGGGCGGTTACAAGTTTTCAGGCGGCACGCACGGCGTTGGCGCAAAGTGCGTGAATGCTGTTTCAGAGTGGTTTGAAGTGGAGGTCAGTCGTAACAGCCAGGTGTACCACATGGAGTTTGCACAGGGTAAAACCGTCAAAAAGCTGGAGGTTATCGGCAAATCCAAGGCCACAGGCACTTTGATCACGTTCAAGCCCGATCCGGAAATCTTTCGTGAAACGGTTGAGTTCAAGTTCGACAAGATCAGTCAGCGTCTTCGCGAGCTGGCTTTCTTGAATTCCGGCTTGGAGATCACCTTCACTGACGAGCGCGCGGCAGAAGCCAAGCAGGAAGTCTATTTCTACAAGGATGGCGTGGAGGAGTTCGTCCGGCAGCTCAACAAGAGCAAGGCCGTGATCCATCCTAATCCGATTGCATTCAAGAAAGAGACCCAAGTGCTGACGGATGAAAAGCAGGCCGAGATCCATGTGGAAGTCGTGCTGCAATATAACGATAGCTACAATGACCAGGTGCTTTGTTACACGAACACCATTCATAATCCTGATGGAGGTGCTCATCTGTCCGGTTTCCGCAGTGCGCTGACGCGTTCCATCAACCAGTATGCGAAGGGGAACAGTCTGCTGAAGGACAAAGACCCGCAGATCACCGGTGACGATGTGCGCGAGGGTTTGTCCGCAGTCATCTCTGTGAAGCACAGCGATCCGAAGTTTGAATCCCAGACCAAGGTGAAGCTGATTTCACCGGAAGTCGAAGGTATTGTTAGTTCTGTCGCCTACGATGGCTTGATGACCTACTTCGATGCGAATCCGCAAGTCGCGAAGCGTATCGTGGAAAAAGGCCTCAATGCCGCCCGCGCGCGTGAGGCAGCCCGCAAGGCGCGTGAAGCGGTTCGCAAGACTGCCCTCACTGGTGGTGGTTTGCCCGGTAAGCTGGCTGATTGCTCTGACCGGCATCCGGTGAACACCGAGTTGTACATTGTCGAAGGTGACTCTGCCGGTGGCTCCGCCAAGCAGGGCCGCGATCGTAAGTTCCAGGCCATCCTTCCTATCCGCGGTAAATTGATCAACGTGGAGAAGGCACGCTTAGACAAGGTGCTTCAGAATAACGAAATCCGTACGATGATCACTGCGGTGGGCACGGGCATTGGTGCTGGTGAAGGCGAAGGCGCCTTCAATCTCGAAAAGCTCCGCTACCACAAAATCATTATCATGACGGACGCCGATGTGGACGGTTCACACATCCGCACGTTGTTGCTGACGTTCTTCTACCGTCAGATGCATGACCTGATCAAACAGGGTTATGTCTACATTGCCCAGCCACCGCTTTACTCGATCACCCGCAAGAAGCGCACGGATTACATCGATGATGATGTGCAGTTGAATCGCCTCCTGATCCAGATCGGTTCGGAGGAAGTGCGTCTGCGGAATCTGGCCGATGGTATGGAATTCAGTCAGAAGCAGCTCGAAGAGATTTTGGAGCTGCTGGAGTCGCTCGACAAGCACGCCACCTACATCCGTCGCCAGGGCGGTGACTTTGCTGATTACGTGGATAAGCGCAGCAAAGATGGTCATTTCCCGCTGCACTTGGTGAAGGTACGCGAAGGCAATGACGAGACGATCCACTACTTCGTGACCAATGAAGAGTTTGAAGCATTTAAAGTGGAGAATCCCGATTTGTTCGGTGATGAGGAAGCGAAAGAGCGTTTGGAGAAAGAGCGTGGGATAACCCGTCGTGCTTCCCATGCGGACCTGCACCTCGAGAGCAAAGCCATCGTCGACCTCGTCGGCAAATTGACCCGCAAGGGATTGAGCGTGGAGCATTATGCCGCCCAGGACAAACCTCTCTTCGAGTTGATCGAAGGCGAAGGCGAGAAGGCCACCGTATCACCGCTATTCTCCATTCCGGAGATCTTGAAAGGCGTGATGGCAGTCGGTAAAAAAGGTATCCAGATGTATCGCTTCAAAGGTCTGGGTGAAATGGATGCCAAGGAGTTGTTCGAGACCACCATGAACCCGGCCAAACGCAAGTTGTTGCGCGTTGATCTGTCTGACGCCATCGAGGCGGAAGAGATGTTCACCAAACTCATGGGGGATGTCGTCGAGCCGCGGCGCCAGTTCATCGAGGACAATGCGCTTAACGTCCGCAACCTGGATGTGTAACCGAATTTCCTGACCAATTGATTTCCTAACATGGCTGACGAAAACGATCCCACACCTCCACCACCGGCCAGTCCCGGTTCCATCTACGCGGTCGGTGAGAAGGTTCAGAAAATCAACGTCGCGGACGAGATCAAGAACTCGTTTCTCGATTACTCGATGTCCGTCATCATCTCGCGTGCGTTGCCTGATGTGCGTGACGGCTTGAAGCCTTCTCAGCGTCGCATCCTGTATGCGATGCATGAGCTTTCGCTCTATCCGGGGCGGAAGCACATGAAGTGCGCCAAGATTTGCGGTGATACTTCAGGTAACTATCACCCACACGGTGAAGCAGTGATCTACCCAACGCTCGTGCACATGGCCCAACCGTGGGTGATGCGCGAGCGTCTGGTTCACGGCAAGGGCAACTTCGGTTCCATCGAGAACGACCCGCCGGCGGCCATGCGTTATACTGAGGCGCGTTTGACACATCTTGGTGGCGCCCTGATGACGGACATGGAGAAGGATACGGTGGATTTCGTCCCGAACTATGATGAGCGTCTCACTGAGCCGGCGGTATTGCCAGCTGCCTTCCCGAATCTGCTCGTAAATGGCGGCACGGGTATCGCGGTCGGTATGGCCACCAACATCCCGCCTCATAATCTCGGTGAAGTGGTGGATGGCGTCTGTGCCCAGATCGACAATCCGAACATCACGATCCCGGAGTTGATGAAGTTCATCAAAGGTCCGGATTTTCCGACGGGTGGCGTGATCCTCGGGATCGAAGGCATCAAGAACTATTTCGAGACGGGCAAGGGGAGTGTGAAGATCCGCGGTTGCCTGAGCGTTGAAGAGCTCAAGGGCGGCCGCGAACAGATTGTCGTCACGGAGATCCCTTTCAACGTGAACCGGGCAGCGCTGGAAGAACGCATCGCTGACCTGATCAACGAGAAGATCATTACCGACATCTCCGCAATGCGGAATGAGTCCGATGAGAACACGCGTCTCGTCATGGAACTCAAGCGCGATGCGGTGTCCAAGGTGGTCATCAACAATCTCTTCAAGCATACCGCGCTGGAAACGACCTTCAGTGTGAATGCGCTGGCCATCGATCATGGCCGTCCGAAGACGCTGAACCTCAAGGACATGATCTCGTGCTACATCGAGCATCGTCGTGAGGTCATCCTGCGGCGCACCCGCTATGAGCTGAAAAAAGCGGAGGAGAAGGCGGAGTTGCTGGAAGGTTACATGGTGGCTCTCTCCAATCTGGACGAGTTCATCAAGATCATCCGCAGTTCCAAGAACCGTGATGAAGCGCGGGTCAAATTGCTGGCTTTCGAATGGAGCCGGGCCCAGGTGGAAGCTTGGGGTGTGCTCATCCGCAACGAGGCGAATATCACCAACGGCCGTTATGCGCTGAATGAGCGTCAGGTGAATGCCATCTTGGATTTGCGCCTGTATCAGCTTACCGGTTTGGAGATCGACAAGGTGGAGCAGGAATACAAGGCCATCTTGGAAATCATCAAAGACCTGCTGGACATCTTGGCCAAGGAATCGCGCGTGATGGCGATCATCAAGGCCGAGTTGTTGGAGATCAAGACCAAGTATGCTACGCCGCGTCTGTCCCAGATCGTGCCGGATGAAGGCGAGATGGCGCTCGAGGATCTTATCGCGAATGAAGGCGTCATCGTCACCATCACGCACAGCGGATTGATCAAGCGCACGAACGTTTCCAGTTACCGGGCGCAACGTCGTGGCGGCAAGGGCGTCATCGGCATGGCGACCAAGGAAGGCGATTCTCCTGAGGAAAGTGATTTCATCGAGCATCTCTTCGCCGCCAGCACGCATGATTACCTGATGTTCTTCACGAACACTGGGCGTGTGTACGTCGAGCGTGTGCATGAAGTGCCGGACATGAGCCGCACGTCCAAGGGCAAGAGCATTGCCAATATCTTGGAACTGCGTGCTGATGAGAAGGTCGCGGCTCTTGTGCGTGTCTTGGCGAAGTATGGCCCGGAGAAGGAAGACCTGACCTGGCAGCAGCCGGACAATGTGTTTTTCACCACGCTCAAAGGCACAGTGAAGAAGACGGCATTGTCTGATTTCGCCAATGTGCGTAAAGGCGGCATCATCGCCATCACGATTGACGAGAAGGACACGCTCATCGATGCCAAGTTAACCAGCGGATCCGATCAGGTGGTGCTGATCACGCACGAGGGTATGAGCATCCGCTTTTCGGAAGAGGATGTTCGTTGCATGGGCCGTCCGGCAGCCGGTGTGCGGGGCATTTCCTTGGGTGATACAGACAGCGTGGTCGCGACGGCTGTCGTTGTGCAGGATGCCACCTTGCTGGTGGCTGGCGAGAACGGCATCGGCAAACGCACTGACTTCGGTGAATACCGGGTCCAATCGCGTGGCGGCAAAGGCATCATCACCATGAAAACCACGGATAAGACCGGTGGTCTCATCGGCGCGCTGACCGTTCGGGATGAGGATGAGATCATGCTCATCACCAATGTGGGCCAAATGGTCCGCACCTTTGTGAAAGATATCCGCGAGGCGGGTCGCAACACGATGGGTGTAAAGCTGATCGATCTGGATGAAGGCGATAAGCTGCAAGCCATCGCCCCGGTCATCAGTGAGGATAAGGATGAAGAAGACGAGGCGGGCGAGACTCCAGCAGGGACGGAAGTGGCCGAATTCACTGAGCCCACGGAAAAGAGCGAAGGCGAACCGGAAACTCCCGCAGCGGAATAGACAGTTTGCCATCAACTTTTGCGCACTCGTTTTGACCGACAGGTGCGCATTTTTTTTTGTGAGGGGAACTACTTTCTAGGACCTGGCTGTGCCGCTGAAAGGTCTCTAGTTCAGCTTGAACTGATTGTCCAACCGGGTCGTGCCACCCGCTTCGATGGTCACCGTGATGGTCACTTTGCCGGTCTTGCGGTGGATAAACTCGATCTCGTAAGTGCCGGGTGGGACAGCGGGCAAGGTGTAGTTGCCGTTGCTATCAGTGACCGCGAAATAAGGGTGTGATACCAGGCCTACGTAGGCGAACATCCACGGATGCACATCGCATTTGAAACGCAGAAATAATTCCGGCTGGTTCCAAGTGAAAAGGAACGACGGGGACTTGGGCAGTTGCGCTTTGTTGAATTCTTTGTTGCCAGCCACGGTCGGAGTGGGGTGGACATTGTGCAGCACGGGGTCCGAGTTCCTGACCTCAATGGTCTGTCCCGCCAATGCCCCGGAAATATAAGGGGTGTAAAGGCAACCGACCTGATCCAGCACGAGATGATTTTGCGGCGGGAGGAAATTACGGTTCTCGATGCCCTTGGAGATATAGACAAAGACATCGGCCAAACCACCATCGGGTGCGACCAAATAGAACAGGGTGGTAGGTTTTGTTCCCGTATGCAATCTGCCACAGCCAGGATCGAGAGGGATGAGTTTCTCTGGTTCAGGTACACCAATCAGTGTCACTTTGCCGGTTAACATTCCGAAATCTGTGCCTGCACCACTGCTGCTCGTTTGAGTGGCAGTCAATGTTGGGGTGGCAGCTAAGGGTAGATTGGGCTGGGGCGTTTCGCTGATTGGATCAGGTGGTATGGCAAGTGTCTTTGGAGTATTGGTGGTCGTAGTGCTGAGCTGTTCGGGGATGGCTTGGTGCGGATGGCGGATGGAAGGTTCTTGAGGTGCCGGACCACGGTTCATCGCAGAAAAGGAAGTTCCGCGGGAAGGTTCTGGCTCGGGTTGATCTCCACTGCCACCGCGGAACAGGCCCTTCATCCCCCAAAACAAGATCACGCAGATGGCTAATGATGCCAGCACTACGCTGGCTCGCAGGCCGCGGCCGACTGATTCAGGTGCTGGGTTAGATTCCATGGTCATTCAGTTAACACCGGTCAGGATAGGTGGTTGCTCCTAAAATTTTGCCATCCGCCAGCCTTAACGTTCCCTACAGATGTCATCTGTTACAAGCAAAGCGGTTGTTGTGTAACGGGATATATGCCAGAATCTTCCGTATGAGTGAAGGTAAATCCAAAACCACGAATTGTATCCTCTACGGATGCCTTACGATGGTCGTCATTTTTATCATCCTTGGGGTGGCTGGCATCCTGGGAGCGCGTTACGGATATAAGAAACTGGTCGGCACCTACACCAGTCCGGCCGCGGCACAGCTTCCGGCGGTCACCTATACCGGAGAGGAATTGCAATCACTCACCAACCGGCTGAATGCTTTTCAGATGGCGGCCAATGCGCTGACCAATGAAGCCACGCTGAAACTTAGTGCCCGTGACATCAATGTCCTGATCCACAGCCATGACGAACTGAAAGAGGCGCGTGACCGGTTCTTTGTGGAGATTGAGGATGACACGATCAAGAGTGCCGTCAGTGTGCCGCTGGATAACTTTGGTCTGGACGCACTCAAAGGCCGTTTCCTGAACGGCAAGGCGGGCTTGAAAGTAGAGATCAATAATGGCCAGTTGACAGTGAACTTGGATTCCTTGGAAGTGAATGGCTCCCGTGTATCGCCATCCTTCATGACGCAATTGAAGGGTGAGAATTTGGCGAAGGATGTAAAGTTTGATGCTGAGACCAAGAAAATGCTTCAACGTGTTGAAAAACTCGCCATCGAGAATGGAGAATTGATTCTAAAGCTCAAAACCGCGCCTGAACCAAATACATCTCCAGCTAACACCAATGGTACACCTGCGGGAGTCATCTGACATGAGGGAGAAGAGAAGGTAGTAACTTTTATCGGTTTGTTGCTCAGGAGTGGAGCCGGCTGGCGCACCAGATTCCGGCGATCATACCGGCGAGATGTCCTTCCCAACTGATAGTCCCATTTTGCGGCAGCACTCCAAAGAAGATGCCGCCATACAAAACTAGCACCAACAGCGCGATAAGGGCCGAACGCCAACGCTGCATCCAAAATGCCGAGGCGATGAGGTAAGCGACGATGCCGTATATCAGCGAACTGGCCCCGATATGGATGATGGGCTGGCCATTCGATTCATTGCGTCCGATGAGCCAGGTGCCCAAACCGCTGATGAGCCAGATGATGGTGAGGGTAGTGCCGGGATGATATTTCCGATCCCAGAAGAGCAAGGTGAGCACCACCAGCAAGGGGACGGAATTCGCGACCAGATGAGCGAGATTGGCATGGAGCAGTGGACTAAAGACGATCCCGATAAGTCCGTAAGGTGTGCGCGGCAGTATGCCAAAGCCTGAAAGCCCTGAGCCTTTGGACCTAAGCAGAACATCTACGGCGAAGGTCAGATAAAGGATGCCGATAAAGAAGAGACTGAACTGAAACGCCCGGCGAAAGTCTTTCCAATTGGATTTGGCCACAAAAGCGGTCGATGACGGCTGTCGCCATCGGACATAATTCCCAAGGGATTAATCTTGGGGCTTTTCGCTCAGTTTCTTTTCCAGTGGGACAAAATTGCCTTCCTCACAGCAATGGACGAATCCCTCGGTGACGGATTTCAACTGCTCCCAGCGTTTGCGGATGCGCTTGGCCTCCTCTTTATCGATATGATGATCGCTGGCGGCCCCGGCTACCACGGAAAGAAGATCGGCAAATTCTTGCACCACTTGGTTGGTGGCAGGAATGAGATAGTAGGGGTGAGCCCAGTGCTCTTTGGGGTTCTGGATGAAGAAACCACCGGCCCGTTCGCATACCCATTGCACCAGTCGTGGATCTTGAGTGGACTTGAGCAAGGCTTCGATGCGGTCGAGAGGATTGGTGGCGCCGCTGCCGCCTTCTGTGGGGGCTTCGGCCCATTTGTAGATCATGGACAGGGAGAGGCCCATGTCATCGGCGATCTGTTTTGGGTTGCCCTCGTGAAAGACCTCGCGCAGCAGTTCGTGGGACTTCATAAGGGATACTGTTAAAATATCACCCACGGAAGGCAAGACGTAAGCTTGGTTTTTGAACGATGAATTTCCTCGCCTTAGAAATTTCCAGTTTGTCACATCTGGAAAGTTGACAGCGAGGCTGGGCCGAAGAACGATGGAGCCATGTCCCAGACACCTGAAAAATCTTCTTTTCCGTCCCGTCGTCAATTTTTGCAGAACACTGGTACGATCATCGGTGCTTCTGCTCTGGCCGGGGTTTCTCTTCCCCACGTCCATGCGCAAGGCAGCGACCAAGTGCAGGTAGCTTTGGTTGGTTGTGGTGGTCGTGGTACCGGTGCGGCAGCTAACGCCTTGGCAACCAGCGGTCCGCCCAAGTTGGTGGCCATGGCCGATGTGTTCAAAGACAAGCTGGACAACAGCTACAATGGTCTGAAGAAGAAGTTCAACGATCAGGTGGAAGTTCCGGATGATCGGAAATTCATCGGCTTCGACGGTTACAAAAACGCGATCGATACCCTGAAGAAAGGTGACGTTGTCATCCTCACCACGCCACTGGCCTTCCGTTGGGTACACTTCAAGCATGCCATCGATAAAGGCATCAATGTGTTCATGGAGAAGCCGGTTTGCGCCGATCCGGTGGCGGGCAAGCGGATGCTTGACCTGAATGAGCAGGCCAAGAAGAAAAACTTGAAGGTGGGCGTGGGCTTGATGGTTCGTCATTGCCGTGGTCGTCAGGAGCTCTTCAAGCGCATCCAAGATGGCGAGATCGGCGACATCGTCGCCATGCGTTGCTATCGCATGCACGGCCCGGTGGGTTCTGCTTTCACTCCTTGGAGTATGAAGGGCGACATGAGCGAGCTGATGTTCCAGATCAAGCGTTTCCATAGCTTTATCTGGCTTAGCGGTGGTCTGTTCAGTGATTTCTATATCCACCAGATCGATGAATGTTCATGGATGAAGAACGGCTGGCCGGTCAAGGCGCAGGCCATTGGCGGACGTCACTATCGCGGCGATAACATCGACCAGAATTTCGATTCTTATCAGGTCGAATACACCTACGAAGATGGCGCCAAGCTTTTCATGTATGGTCGCACAATGTTCGGTTGCAATGATAACTTCTCCAGCGTGGCTCATGGTAGCAAAGGCTCGGCGATTATCACGACCGCCGCTCACACGCCCGGCAAGCCGCGTATCTTCAAGGGCCAGAATCAGTCTCGCGCTGACATGACTTGGGCGTTCCCACAACCCGAGCCGAATCCATATCAGCTCGAGTGGGATGACCTGATGGCAGCCATTCGTCATGATGAGCCTTACAATGAGGTTGAGCGCGGTGTTCGTGCCAGCTTGGTCACTTCCATGGGACGCTTCGCCGCGCACACTGGCCAGGAAGTCACTTACGAAGACTATCTGACCAACAAGATGGAGTTCGCTCCGGATGTCGATAAATTGACGTTCGACAGCGCTGCTCCGGTTCTTGCGGATGCCAACGGCAAGTATCCGATCCCCGAGCCGGGCATCAAGCGCGACCGCGAATACTAAGCGCTGGTGAGTATTTCAGGGCGGCATCCGTGTGGATGCCGCCTTTTCTTTTGCAGGTAGTCCCGGCAAAGTGGCGCTTGAGCATGGCACACGTGTTGTTAACGGAAAAGTTGTTCGCGGACATGGCGGGCTGGGAAGTGATGAAGCGCGCCCGCTCCTATCTGGAGGCGGGTCAGGTGCTGTCCTCCAACTGGTCGCCACCGGTGGTCAAAGGGGTGGTGAATGCGGGTGGCACGAGTTATCGTGCCGGTTTGGTGATCAAGGGAGCCACTGATGTGGAAAACCTCTGCTCATGCCGGGATTCACGGGAGTGGGGGACGATTTGCGCGCATTCAGTATCCATCGGGCTGCATCATCTGCGGCGGGAACAGATATCGAAAGGGGAATTGAAACCGGATGATGGGCTGGCCACGCGGCCGCCGGTTTCGTCGGGAGGAGTGAGCAAGCCAGCGGCACCGGTGGCTCCAGTTCGAAAGCCAGCCAATGGGCTTAAATTTGCGGGTGAGGGCCAACCTGGTGAAGCGCTGAAACTTCATGTAGTGATTCCGCCGAACTTTGCCGCTGCTGCGGCCAAGGGGAAAGCGATGCTGTTTTTGGAGGGAGAGGTCGGTGGAAAACGTCAGCCTTTGAATACGTTTTCCAAGGGGACGATTTACCAGTGCGATGCGCTGGACAAAGGGCTGTATCAAGAGGCGGAGCAACTCGCCGAGGGAGAGGTTCCAGCGATGCTGGTTTTGACCACGGCGCAAGTCGCTGACTTGTTGCCCAAGTTGGTGGGGCATCCGCGTATCAGTGTAGGCAAGCAAGCAACGGTGGAAGTATCCAAGCAGACTTGGCGCGCAACGATCAAAGCGACACTGGATGAGAAGGGGGAGATCACCATCAGCGCCGGGGCCATCCCGGCTGACGCCGTATTGCTGACTGGAGGTGGGCAAAGTTGGGTGTTCCAGAAAAACCGCTTTCAGCCAGTTATTTTACCGCCCGTGCTTATGTCGGCGGCACAGGGAGCTGTGCGGTTAAAGCGTCCGGATGTGCCGGTGTTTCTGACGCGAGATTGGCCGATGTTGCAGGCGGCTTGCGAGGTGCAGTCCAATTTCAAGTTGGAGGATTTTAGTTGTGAAGCTTCACCACCCAAATTCCTGCTGCATATGCAAGGCGGATTGGCGCAACTCAGGGCTCAGTTGCAGTGTGCCTATGGTGTGCGCATCCATACGGTGGGGAAAGCGACAGTAGATGACGGGCTTTGGCAACCGGATCCGAATTCACCGACGCGTTATGTGACGCGTGACATGGCGGCGGAAAAGGCGGCACTGGATCGGTTGTTCAAGTATGGCTTCAGCCGTCCGGATGAACTCGGTGTTTGTCATCTCGTAGGCGAAGACCGGGTGCTAAACTTCATGGCGCGCGAGTATCCACGCATTGAAAAGGAGTGGAAGGTCACGCTTGAGGAGCGGTTACAGCGGAGCACGGAGAAGAATTTGGAGCGCATCGAACCGGAGTTTCGGGTTATGCCGTCCGGGGAGAGATGGTTTGATCTGGAAGTCAATTTTGCTGGTGAGAGCGAACGGTTTTCGGCGATGGACATCCAGCGCTTGCTGCTTTCGGGACGCAACCATACTCGATTAAAGAACGGCAAGATCGCGTTGATCGATACGGAAGCGATCCAGGAGTTCCAGCAGGTCTTACAGGATGTCTCGCCGGAACAACAGGGTGGGAAGTATCGCATCAATAATTCGCAAGCGGGCTTTCTAAAATCATCGCTTGATGAAGCTGGGTTGACGAAGTTGCAAGCACCGCCTTCCTGGCAAGCCAAGGCTTTTGCAAGGCAGGGAGTGGCGGAGATGCCTTTGCCAGCGGTGGGTGAATTGGAGAAGGTGTTGCGCCCCTACCAGAAACAGGGTGTGGCGTGGCTGTGGTTCTTAAGGCAGAACCAATTTGGGGGAATCCTAGCAGATGAGATGGGATTGGGGAAAACCTTGCAGACCTTAGCAATGCTGCTGGCGACGCGTTCGGCCAGTGAGGGCAAGTTGAAGACTTCATTGATCGTCTGTCCGACAAGTTTGGTTTTCAACTGGGTGGAGGAGGCGAAGAAGTTTGCACCCAAACTCAAGGTGCTGGCGCTGGATGGCCCACAACGACAGGCACGTTTTACGGAAATCTCGGAGTCAGACTTGGTGGTGACGAGTTACGCATTGATCAGGCGGGATGCGGACCAATATCGGCAGCATGAATTTGATACGGTGATCTTGGATGAGGCACAGCATATCAAGAACCGCGAGAGCCAGAATGCGCAGGCAGTGAAGACCATACGTACGGATCACCGGTTGGTCTTGACGGGTACGCCGATGGAGAATTCCGTGACCGATCTTTGGTCCATCTTTGATTTCCTCATGCCCGGCTATTTGGGAGCGGCGAAGGATTTTCGCGAACGCTACGAATTGCCGATAGTGAGAGACAAAGACAAGGATGCTCAGGCGCGCTTGGCGCGACGATTGAAGCCATTCATCCTGCGTCGTCTCAAACGGGATGTGGCGAAAGAACTGCCGGAGAAGCTGGAGCAAATCTCCTTCTGTGAACTTACAGAAGAACAGCAGGCGGCCTACACACAGATATTGGAAGCAAGTCGCAAGGAGGTCATGGAAGCGGTGGGCGCGCAAGGGCTGGCGAAGAGTCGTATGGTGGTGTTCAGTGCGTTGCTGCGCTTGAGACAGATATGCTGTGATGTGCGTCTGTTGAAACTGCCTGATGCCGAGATGAAGGCACCCTCGGGCAAGCTAGAACTGTTCGGAGAGCTTTTGGAGGAAATCATCGATGGCGGGCATCGGGCGCTGGTGTTCAGTCAGTTCGTGGAGATGCTGAGTCTGTTGCGCGAACAATTAGACAAGGACGGGGTGAAGTATTGCTATCTGGATGGCAGCACAAAGAATCGCGGAGAAGTGGTGGCTGAGTTCCAGAAATCGAACGAGATACCGTTGTTCCTCATCAGTCTGAAGGCAGGTGGCACGGGGTTGAATCTGACAGCAGCGGATACGGTCATCCATTTCGATCCATGGTGGAATCCGGCGGTGGAAGACCAGGCGACAGGGCGGGCGCATCGGATCGGGCAGAATCGTGTGGTGACGAGCTACAAGCTCATCGCCCGCGGCACGCTGGAGGAAAAAATACTCAGCCTGCAGCAACGCAAACGGGAGATCGCCGAGGCGACACTGGATGGCGAAGAGGCATTCAGCAATTCACTGACTTGGGATGAGATCCAAGGACTCTTTGCGGCCTAAGGGCCCGGAAATATTGATGCATTGTGAAATCTGTCGTTGAGAAATGGCTGCAGCGGCAGAAGGTGGGAGCGATCTTCGGCAATCTCACGGCCGGGGTGGTCATGGCGATGCTGGCGGTGCCTTTGACCTTGCTGACGCTGTTCGTATTCTGGATGCTCGTCCGGGTAGCAAAGGGAGAAAACCCGTTGTCGGAGATATTCGGACGGGGCCGTCTCGTGATGGATAATTCCATCCTCATCGCTTTGCTACTCTTCATCGGCTTGTTCTTGATCTATTTGATTTGGGCACGGAGGCGTGAAGAGCGCAGCCGGAGGGCAGAAGACAAGGAAGACGATCCGGCCATTTTGGATATACCGCTGATATTCCTGCAGATACTTTTTGCGGCTCCGGCGGTGGTGGTGACGGCTTTTGGCTTTTGGGGGAATATCCTAGTTTGGTCTCGGCTGAATGAGGCGAATTGTGCGGCAGTGCTGACCAAACTGCTGGGCAGCCAGCATCGTGTGGCCTTGGAGGTTTTGAAGCAGGAGTTGCCAGATATGGATTGGGAAGCGATGTTGCAACAGCTCCGCTTGATTCCTGGTGTGGTTTTCCTGAATTCGCGGCCGGCGGGATTAAGTCTCACGAGTGAGTTGCGTCAGACATTCACCAGACAACGTTGGTCGGAAAGGGATTGGAAGCCACCACCACGGGAGGAACGCATCGAATTTCCCTGTCGTCGCTGTGGACAGCGTTTGCGTATCCGTCGTTTCCAGATCAACCAGCCGATACGATGCCCGCAATGCCATGCGCGCTACCAGTGTCGGCTGGATTTGCACGGCGGGGTGCGGATAGAGCCGGAACCGGAAAGGAGACGGAGCGGTCGGGTGAAGGAAACGATTGTGGATCTATCTGTGCATTACCGGACGCTGGAGTTGCCGAAGGATGCGGACCTGACGGTGGTGCGACGGGCTTACCGGCAGATGATGAAGCAGTATCATCCGGACCTGTATGCGATGGCCGAGGCATCCAAACGAGCGCAGGCCGAGGAGAAAGCCAAGCAGATCAACGAGGCGTATCACGCGCTGCTGGACCACTTGGAGGGGAAGGGTTGAACCGCGGAATACACAGAAAGAGATAGGTGACGAAGCGGAGTTGAGTTGCGATATGTGGAGCCCAAAGAGAGTATGCTGAGCTATGGCTTGGTCAGGTGCTTTAGGAAAAATTCGACTGTGCGCCGGTTGATCTCAGCTACAGTGGGTTTGATGTCGTTGCCGGAGAATCCGTGATCTGCACCTTCAGAGATGAGGCATTCAACCGGGATCTGTTTTGCTTTTGCAGCATCTTGCATCGCGAGGGAGTTCTTGTAGGAGAGCACTTTGTCTTTGTCGCCGTGGGCGAGAAAGATGGCCGGACTGCTCTTGCTGAGGAGGTTGATGGGGCTGAGCTTAAGGGCGGTCTCGCGATGCTCCTCCATCAAACCGCCAAGCAGCGGGATCATCCGCTGGGTGCGCTCGAAGTTGCTGCCTTTCATCAGGTTGGTATCGACGAAAGAAGCGAGGGGGTAGTAGGCGGCGACACAGCGGATCTTCACCGCGGATTCAGGCGGAGGCAGGGTAAGTGGGTAATCCTGATCATTGCCCAAGGCGGTGACGAGGGTGAGGTGGCCGCCTGCGGAGGAGCCGAAGGTGCCGAGGCGTTGCGGATCGAAGCC
>JAURFH010000091.1 GCA_030834415.1 Verrucomicrobiota bacterium
CGAAAACATAAACTCAAACCAGTCCCGAGACTAACACCCCATGTGGACCAGAAAAGTGAACCCGGTCAGGAGGAATCGACGACGATTGAAACGGGGTGCATCTCAGTCTTGCATCTCGGGCAGATGACCGCTTCAATCCCCGGCTCAATTACATAACGGCTGACGAAGCATCATGGCACCGAAAAAGAAAGCTGACAGCGAAGGACAACCAGAACTGCCGATCGAAGGGCAGGAGCTGGCGCCGGTGGACGCCAATGGGAATGGCGAGGCGCACGTAGAGGCCGAACAGGTCGAAGAAGTGGCGCATAAGCCTTTTGTGCCGGCCAATATCGAGCTGGCCCTACATCGGCGGGTGGATCGTGGGTTTCTGGATTACGCTTCCTACGTCATCCGGGACCGGGCCATTCCGAATCTCGCTGACGGTTTGAAGCCGGTGCAACGCCGCATCCTCTGGGCCTTGCACGAAAAGGACGACGGGAAGTTCATCAAGGTGGCGAATGTCAGCGGTCATGCGATGCAGTATCATCCGCATGGTAACGTCTCGATTGACGACGCGTTGGTGGTGTTGACGAACAAACGTTACTTGATCGAAGGGCAGGGGAACTACGGCAACATCTTCACGGGAGACGGTGCGGCGGCATCCCGTTATATCGAGTGCCGACTGACAGAACTGGCGCGGAACGAAGTCTTCAATGATGAATTGACGGAGTTCGTCCCCAGTTACGACGGCCGTAACAAGGAGCCGGTGACCTTGCCGTGCCGTTTGCCGCTGCTCTTGATGCTGGGGACGGAAGGTATCGCGGTGGGTTTGTCCTCGCGCATCCTGCCGCATAACTTCATCGAGTTGCTGAAGGCGCAGATCTGCATCTTGAAGGGTGAATCTTTCAAGTGTCTGCCGGATTTCATCACGGGCGGCCTGATGGATGCTCGCGATTATCAGGACGGCAAAGGCAGCATCAAAGTGCGGGCGAAGATCAAAGAGAAGGACGACTCTACGGTCGTCATCAAAGAGATCCCGCCCACGATGACCACAGAGTCTTTGATCGCTTCGATCGAAGATGCGGTCAAGAAGGGGAAACTCAAGGTACGCAGTGTCAGTGATTTCACTTCTGAGGAAGTGGAGATCGAGATCAAAGCGCCACCAGGGGTCAGTGCGGAGAAGCTGATCGATGCGCTCTACGTCTTTACCGGCTGCGAGGTATCCATCAGCAGTCGCATTATCGTCATCCGCAACAACCGGCCGGTAGAGATGACGGTTACGGAAGTTCTCCAAGAGAACACAGCACAACTCGTCGAGCTCTACAAACGGGAGTTGGAGTTGAAGGAACGCAAACTGCAGGATGATCTGCATTTTCGCACCCTGGAACGCATCTTCATCGAGGAGCGCATCTACAAAAAGATTGAGCAATGCAAAACGAACGAGGCGGTGCATACAGCGGTGCATGAGGGCTTCAAGCCATTTCAGAAGGAGCTCGTGCGGGAGTTGCGCGATGAGGATGTCGACCGGCTGCTGCAAGTCCGCATCCGCCGCATCTCGCTATTCGACATCAACAAGCACCGCGAAGAGATCGAGAAGGTCAAAGCCGAGCTGAAAGAGATACAAAAGAATCTCAAGAATCTGACCAAGTATGTCATCGGCCGTATCGAGGCATTGATCGAGAAATACAGCCCGATCTACCCGCGTCTTACCAAGTCCAGCCGATATGATGTAGTGGAAGCCAAGGAAGTCGCCTTCAAAGCCTTCAAGGTGTCCTATGACCGTGCTTCCGGCTACGTGGGCTACAAAGTCTCCGGCGATGAATTCAAAATCGACTGCACCAAGTTCGACAAACTGCTGCTGGTCTTCAAGGACGGGCACTACAAGGTCATTGAACTAGAGGAGAAGCTCTTCGTCGGCCCCGATGTGATCTACTGTGACATCCCGGATCGTGATCGGGTGTTCACACTGGTTTATGCGAATCGTGATGCCACGTTCATCAAGCGCTTCACTTTTGGCGGCATCATCTTGAACCGTGACTATTCCTGCACTCAGGAAAAGTCCAAGATACTGTTTTTCTCACCGGATACGCCCGAGCAGTTGTATATCAAATACAAACCGGCGCCGCACCAAAAGGTGAATCAGCAGACCTGCAACCCATCCGAAGTGGAAGTGAAGGGGGCGAAAACCAAAGGCCGCCAGATGACTATCAAGAGTGTGGCTTCGGTAAACGCGAAGCCGCCGCGGAATTGGGATGAAGCGGAAACGACTTCGGTGCTGAAATTTGTGTAAGTCCGGAACCTGTCCGGCATTAATACTTACCAAATCGGATTGGGTCGGTATAGCGGAGCAGCCCATGCGGTCTCTTTGGCTTTTTCCAAGCCTGGATCGGATGGCGGTTGGGTCGCCTCCAGATAGTCCAATATCTTACTGCGGACAGAGGGTAAAATAGGCCAAAGACCGTTTACCTTCTGCATCTTGGTGATAGTCTGGTCCCAGCGCTCGCGAGTCTGGTGACTGGCGGCAATCATGGCAGTGGAATGGCAGGGCATGCAGTTTGCCAGCACCAGTTCGCGGCCCTTACCCGGTTTCAACTGCTGAATGGCGTTGATATTCGCCGGACCGTTAACTGGCGGGGCATCAGCAGCATAGAGAAGGCAGGAGCTAAATGCCAATGCAACGACTGCGACCAACGCACACAAAGAGTAGGACAATCGGCTCATACAGCTTTGATGGCGATACGTTGCATGGCGTTGTTGCAGTAGCCACCAGGATTCCAACCCGGCACCAACATCGGCTGCATCCTGCCCGTGTGGTCAGTCGCCCGGGCCCAGATCTCGTAATAGCCTCTCTGCGGAAGCTTCAGCGCGACATTCCAGTTCTGCCAGGCGTATTTGTTACGCGGTTTATCTAAGGTGCACTTCACCCAAGTAGCACCAAAGTCATAACTGACATGCATGGCTGTGACATCGCCAAATCCGCTCCAAGCGTGGCCACTGAGTTTCAATTCTTGTCCAAGTGCCACTTCCATGCCGGTAGCTGGATTAGTGATGATAGATTTCACCGGCTGTTCTTCGATGAAGTCCATATCTTTCTCATCCACCTCAGTGCCGGGAGCGACCGGATATCTGGGCAGCCGATAAGAATGGCCAGTCATCTTGGTGCCGTCATGGACACGATCCCGCACCCAAATACGTTTCAGCCACTTACCGGAAGTAGATGCCGGCCAACCTGGACAAATGAGCCGCAACGGCCAACCGTGCAAAGTGGGCAGGGGTTCCCCATTCATCTCCCAGACCAGCATAGTGTTTTCATCCAGAGCCTTGGCGATAGGCACTCCGCGGGAAATGGCATCTTTGTTCGGCAATCGACTCAAATGCGGATCTTCACCGATGTAGCCGATGTAAACTGCCGATGATTTGACGCCTGCATCCTTGAGCACATCTTTCAGCAAAACACCTGTGTAAAGCGCACAACCAACTGCACCGAGTGTCCATTGATTCCCACTGGCGGGAGGGTTGTAGCCAGCACGACCATTGCCGGCGCATTCGAGCACCAATGCTCGTGTGTAATGTTTGTAGCTCTTCTTGAGCTGATCAAGCGTGAGCTGAAGCGGTTTGTTCACCTCACCATCAATCGTGAGGCTCCAACCGTTCAAATCTTTCTTCTCGGCACGCTCGGGCACGTGGCCGTTATTACGAATGAAATGATGCTCAGTAGGCGTGATGTCATCATGCAATAAGGTGACGGGCGTCTCGGCATTTAAGGGCCGGTCTCCGAGGATGCGTAAACCACGCTTGCCGGGTATCTCTGTTAAACCAGCCGCTTCCGCCGCGAGCGCCTCAGGGACAAGTCCTGGCGCCAGTTTATCAGCAAAAGGAATGGGAGCACCCAAAGCAGCTGCCAGTGTGGCCAGCCCGCCAGATGCCAGAAATTTACGCCGGTTTAGACCGTCCAGCACACTGGGTTCATTTGTGTCATCCGGTTCGGAATCATGAATTTTGTTCTGCATGATAAAATGGAGGCATCAGGGGCAGCTTGTGCCGTGCGAGATGCCATAGACATAAGACTACGCTCAGAATTTTTCTATTCAATCCTGATGTGCTTGCCTAGGATGCGACTCCATTTTGAGCGGAAATTATGAGTGAACCAATTGCAGGTGTGACTTCAGGTGCCGATGAGCCGGTGCGCCCATCGGATTTCATCCGGGATGTCGTGGCGGCCGATTTGGCAAGCGGTAAACACCAGCGAAGCATCACCCGGTTTCCGCCTGAACCGAATGGTTATCTACACCTCGGCCACGCCAAGTCCATCTGCTTGAATTTCGGTATCGCGCATGAATTTGGTGGTGTCTGCAATCTGCGAATGGACGACACCAACCCGACAAAAGAAGAGGTCGAATATGTGGAATCCATCATCGCGGATGTGAAATGGCTCATCGGCGGCTGGGCTGACGGACAGTTCGGTCTTAAAGCCAAAGGACAGACACCTGCCAGCAATTCTGTGAACGGCAAAACGGATTTCCATCAAGCTGCTGTCGCAGGCAAGCCGGAGGAAGCAGGTAAATCACTGGAGCCGTTTTATGCCTCGGATTATTTCGAGCAGCTTTACGAATACGCGGTGCAGTTGATCAAAAAGGGCAGGGCGTACGTGTGCGATCTGACCCCGAAGGAAACCGACGATTACCGTGGTGCACCGGATAAACCTGGCAAGGACAGTCCGTATCGGAATCGCAGTGTGGAAGAGAATCTGGATCTCTTCACCCGGATGAAGAACGGAGATTTTCCCGATGGAGCCCGGACGCTTCGCGCCAAGATCGATATGAGCGCACCGAACGTCTGGTTGCGTGATCCGCTCATTTACCGTATCCGTCATGCGTCGCATCATCATACCGGTGATAGATGGTGCATCTATCCGCTATATGATTTCGCCCACTGCCTGAGTGACTACATCGAGGGCATCACGCACTCGATCTGCACCTTAGAGTTCGAAGTGCATCGGCCGCTGTATGATTGGATTCTTGAGAGCTTGGAACTGCCACGGCCTTTGCCTCATCAATATGAGTTCGCCAAGCTGATCCCCAGCTATACCATCGTTTCCAAGCGTAAGCTTATCCAGTTGGTGAATGAGAAAATCGTAACCGGTTGGGATGATCCACGCCTGCCGACAATTTCCGGGCTCCGTCGCCGCGGAATTCCGGCCAGCGCTATCCGGCAGTTTGCCTACAATATCGGCGTGACCAAGTATCGTAGTGTCACAGATATAGCAGTGTTTGAGCACGCTATCCGAGATGATCTCAACCGGTCAGCACAACGTCGTCTCGCGGTTTTGAAACCGCTCAAGGTTGTCCTCACAAATATCCCGGAAGGCGAAATCATCACGTTTGATGCCTCGAACAATCAGCAGGACCCCGCGGCAGGGACTCGAAAGATCACTTTCAGCCGTGAGATCTACATCGAACAGGATGATTTCATGGAGGTCCCGGTGCCCAAGTATTTCCGCCTGAAGCCCGGTGGCGAGGTGCGGTTGAAATACGCCTGCATCATCCAGTGTCAGGAAGTCGTTAAGGACTCCGCTGGCAATATCACTGAGTTGCATTGCACAGCGGATCTGGAGACCCGTTCAGGCGGAGCCAATGCCGCCAAGAAGGTCAAAGGCACAATCCATTGGGTCAGTGCCACGAATGCCTTGGATGCCGAAGTGCGCCTCTATGACCGCCTGTTCACCGAAGCCGAGCCAGAGAAAGACGGCCGTGACTTCATGACAACGCTAAATCCAACCTCACTGGAAGTCGTGACTGCCAAGGTCGAAGCATCCCTGAAAGAGGCTAGAAGCGAAGAACGCTACCAATTCGAGCGACTGGCGTATTTCACCCTGGATGCGGACAGCAGTCCGGAGAAATTGGTTTTCAATCGGGTTATCAACTTGAAGGACGCTTGGGCCAAAGAAGCCAAGAAAGGCTAAAATCTACAAACTCAGACCGAAAGGGCATTTCCCGGGAGATATGTTTATTAAATATAACAAACATTGTGCGCATAATTAATACAGCTAGGCTGATTAAGTTAAAACCAGCAAATGCTTGATTTATTTACTTTTCCATCCGAATCGACTGGTGATTGGCCAATAAACGAAATATGAGCAGCCGATGACATTACCTTGCGGCAAGTCACCCCAGTCGCGTGAGTCCAAGCTGTTCAGCGTGTTGTCACCCATGGCCATGTAGTGCTTAGGCCGAACTGGGTATTTCGCGGTCTCATCAGGAAAAAGATGCGCCAAGGAACGCCCGTAATCCATCGCTGAGGTCTGATTTACGTGGCCGAGGTATTGATTGTTGTCCAATTCAGGCCGGTATGGGAGAAAGCTGTAAACATTCTCAAACCCAGAATCGGCTGCCGTCAATCGCCAACCATCCACCACCAGATGCTGGGTATGGTCGATCTGGATAGTTTCTTCCGGCATGCCCGTCAGCCGCTTGATATAGAAAAGGTCCTGCGGCAAGCCTTGAATACCTTTGGTGGCAAAAACGATGATGTCGCCACGTTTAGGCCGGCGGAAATTGTAGCGCAGACGATCGACGAAAAGATGGTCGCCGCTACGGACCTTGATATAGGCCACAGTATCGCCTTTTTTATATTCCCGGTTGTAATCAAGGCGCAATCGAGAGGCCAAATCATCAGGTGGGAGAAAGAAAATTTTGCTGTGCCGCTGATTTCCCAAGCCGAACTCCAGACGCTTGAACATGGGAAACACCGAACGCAATGAAGCCTCTTGCGTGACCGGACCATCCACCTCGGCTGTCAGTTCATAATAAGAGACACCTTGGAAGCACATCTCCCTGAACTTCTGAAAAGTGCTGATTGATGGCGGCGGTTCATCACCAGTCAAAAGATTCTCATGGGTGATGCCATACAATGTTGGCTGCATGGAACCGGTGGGAATCTTAAAGGGCTGCAACACAAAGGTGCGAATCGCCACAGCCACCGCTATGGCGACCAAAAACACCTCCACATTCTCACGCATTGAGGCATCCGGATACGGTCGCAAGTTCTTGTTCGCGGCATCCTCCAGAGCCTGCATGCATTTCTCCAAGTCTTCTGGTTTGGCCGCAGCAGCGAGTGCCTGCTTCAGTTCGTCAGCCGGCTTGGTGACATTGCTGATAGCTTCAGCAGAGAGCAGGTCGCACTGAGCACGCACCAGCTTGCGGACATGCTTGTGCATGTCTACCGCGTGGCGGACGGTCTTGGATGTGAACCAGCGTAGTAGCAACATTCCCCTGCCCTTTTTGATTTAAGACTTAAGCACCTCGATAAACGCTTCTTGAGGAATGTTCACGTTGCCGATGGACTTCATGCGTTTCTTACCTTCTTTCTGCTTCTCGAGCAGCTTGCGCTTACGGGAGATATCACCACCGTAACATTTCGCGGTCACGTCCTTACGGAATGCGCTGATGTTCTCAGAGGCAACGATCTTGCCACCAATGGCAGCCTGGATCTTGATCTGGAATTGTTGGCGCGGGATGACTTCCTTCAACTTTTCAGCAAGTGAGCGTCCACGGCCTTCCGCCTTGGAACGGTTCACAATACATGAGAACGCGTCCATCGGTTCACCATTCACGAGCATGTCGAGCTTCACCATGTCACTCTCCATGTATTCATCCGGCTCATAATCCATCGAGCCAAAGCCACGGGTGATGCTCTTAATGCGATCATGGAAGTCGATCAGGATCTCATTGAGCGGAATCAGGCTTGTCATCATGACGCGGCGTGAATCCAAAGTCTCAGTGTGGTTCACATTGCCACGTTTCTCCGAGATCAAAGCCATCATGTCGCCGATGTTCTCGTTCGGGCAGATCACGAACGCTTTGACCATTGGTTCCTCTATTTTCTCAATATAAGTCAGGTCGGGCATGAAGGAAGGGTTGTCCACTTCCTTCATGGTGCCATCAGTGAGGTAAACCTTGTAAACCACGCTGGGATACGTGGCGATGATATCCATGTCGTATTCTCGGCGCAGACGCTCCTGGACGATCTCTAAATGGAGCAAACCAAGGAAGCCGCAACGGAATCCGAAGCCGAGCGCCACGGAGGTTTCCGTGGAGTACACGAACGCAGAATCGTTCAATTTCAATTTGGCCATCGAAGATTTTAGCGCTTCGTAATCCGCCGTGTTGATCGGATAAATACCGCTGAACACCATCGGATGGATTTCTTTGAATCCAGGGAGCTCCCCAGAGGGATTCCTCGCATCCGTGATGGTGTCGCCCATCTTTACATCAGCCGCACTCTTGATGTTGGCGGTCATGTAGCCTGTTTCGCCAGCTTCCAGCTTGTCACGTGAATACGGTCGCGGGTTGAAACTGCCAACCTCCTTGACCTCGAAGTTTTGGCCGGAGTGAAGCAGCTTCACCATCATACCCGGCTTCAATTCACCGTTAAAAACACGGACGTGCGTTACGACGCCTTTATAGGTGTCGTAATACGAATCGAAAGCCAGAGCTTGGAGACTCTTTTCGCCTGTCGGTTTCGGTGGCGGGACGCGCTCAACGATAGCCTCCAAGATGTCTTCAATGCCGATGCCTTGCTTGGCGCTGCACGGAATGGCCCATTCACTCGGCACCGCCAATACGTCTTCCAATTGCTGCAGAGCTTGAGGCACATTGGCGTGGCCGAGGTCAATCTTGTTGATGACCGGAATGATCGCCAAATCTTGCTTCGCCGCGAGGTGGTAGTTTGCCACTGTTTGTGCCTCCACACCTTGGGCTGCATCGATCACCAACAAAGCACCTTCACAGGCGCTCAGGCTGCGTGAAACTTCATAAGCAAAATCCACATGACCAGGAGTGTCTATGAGGTTTAGCTCATAAGTTTCACCATTCTTGGCCTTATAGAGCATGGTCACAGGATGCGCCTTGATGGTGATGCCGCGTTCCTTCTCCAAATCCATGGCGTCGAGCATCTGCTCCGACATATCGCGGGTAGCGATGGTGCCGGTCATGTGCAGCAGACGATCGGACAAGGTGGTCTTGCCATGATCGATGTGGGCGATAATGCTAAAATTCCGTATGTGCGCTGAATCCATGCTGTTACGACTATGATTTGTCTATTTAGGCGAGGCTGCAAACCAGACAGCCGCCACCAGCAAATGACAGAGGCGAGAAGATACTCGTGCCGGACAACTTGGGAAGGGAAAACTTAGGGTTTGGCCGGGGATTTAGTAATAGCATCGGCTTCTTCGGCCTTATGCGTTGCGTGCCATTTTTCCAAATAAATCTGCACCTCGTCATGACGTGACATGCGGAATGGGTCTCGAATGGCTTTGACAAGGTCCAGCGGGGTGCGCTTGTTGGCGGACCGCATGTTGAAGTCTCCCCCCCACTTGTCCAAGACCTCTAAAACTTCTTTATGCCCTCCTTGGGCAGCAAAATGAGCCGGAGTAAATTTTGAGGAATTAATAGCATTTACCCCCAATTTTAGCTCCAGAAAGGTAATCACCAGCGCTGGACTGCCTCCGCCAGCAGCGAGATGCAGGAAGCTATTTCCATGGTTATCTATGTAATTGTAGTCAGCACCGGCTTTAACTAACGCCCTGAGCGATTCGTCACTTGAGCCCATGATGCTCATATTGATTGGCCGTCGGCGAAAGGCATCCTGGGCATCCACTTCCGCGCCATGCTCTAAAAGCAGCTCCACCAGCTTCCCATGTCGACGATGAGCGGCCACATGGACCGGAATCACCCCCTGGTTGTCTCGCCCATTCACCTCGGCATTAGCGTCGATCAACAACTTAGCCACCGCATAATGTCCCTCGACCATAGCGCGATGTAATGGAGTTTGGCCGAATTTGTTACGCGAATTCACTTCGGCCCCCTGAGCAATCAGATAGGAGACCAAGTTCGTGGATCCTTTTAAAGCAGCCAAATGCAAAGGTTTATTATTCTGCAGATCCTTTGCCTTCATCAAACTGGCATCCTCCTGCAACAGCTTCAGAGCGTCATCAAAGCGCTCCTCAATGATCGCGCGGTGAACCTCTCCAGCCAGACAACCGGCTGAGGCCAGTCCCCAGATAAAAAGGCAGACTGTCCAGAGGCGAAAAGCCTTGATGGCAAGTTGAGCGCGCATGGAAAGCGTCGTAATACTATCGGCTAGGCAGGCCTCGGGCAATGAGAGATTACTCGGTAAAAGGCAAATACCCGGCCTTACCAATGGAAGGTAACCGTTGACGCTTACAATCCGTCTGATAGCGTTCGCCGGTCCCCACGGCGCGTTGTCGTGGATAATATTGATCAAATGAAACAAGTTACTGCGGCAATTCTCGCCGTTACCATGGTTGCCACGGCGGCCACGGCGGCGGATTCATCTCTCAAAGATACCAAGGACAAGCTCGGCTACGGCATCGGCTTGGACATGGGCAAAACTTTCAAGAAGCAAGGGCTTGAAATCAACCCCGACGCCCTGCTCAAAGGCTTCAAAGATGGCATGTCTGGTGCGGAGCCCAAAATCTCCGAAGAAGAGATCAAGGCCACATTCATGGCCGTGCAGCAAGAGATGGCCAAAAAACAGATGGAGGAGTCTGCCCAAGCCTCTACTAAGAATCTGAAGGAAGGCGCTGATTTTCTGGCGGCCAACAAGAAGAAATCTGGCATTGTGACGACCGCTTCTGGCCTGCAATACAAGGTGCTCACCAAAGGAACCGGACCGAAGCCTACGGCCACCAGCGTGGTCAAGACTCATTACCGCGGCACTCTGCTGGACGGCACGGAATTTGACAGCTCCTATAAACGCAATGAGCCTGCGGAATTCGAAGTGGGTCAGGTCATAAAAGGCTGGACAGAAGCTCTGCAAATGATGCCCGTGGGTTCCAAGTGGCAGCTCTTCATCCCGGCTGATCTCGCGTATGGCGAACGTGGTGCCGGCGGCACGATCGCGCCAAACTCCACCCTTATCTTCGAAGTGGAATTGCTCGCCATCAAGTGATCGTCTCACTGTTTCATCTGAAAAGACCGGCAGGCAACTGCCGGTCTTTTTGCTTTTAGGAACAAGTCGAATCTGGTTAAACAATTTGCCTGATAGCCAAGAGTGATGAGCAGCAGCAACAAAATAATCCAACAAACCACATGTGACAGGCGCGCTTTTTTGCGCAACCTGATGTTGCTAAGTTTGTCTGCATCACCTGCTCTGGCGGAAGCAAAGACCAGCTCCAAGCCCCGAATATTTCATACTCGAAAGGTCCGTGAGACTACGAGCAAGTTGCAGATACCCGGCACCCGATGGAAATGGATCGTGGCGCATCATAGTGCCATCAAATACGGCAATGCCGCCATCTACGGACGCACCCATCTTGAGCGCGGCATGGAAAACGGCTTGGCCTATCATTTCATCATCGGCAACGGAATCAACTCTGGCGATGGGGAAATCGAGATCGGTCCACGGTGGCAAAAGCAATTGGATGGCGGCCATGTGCACCGTGAAGACATGAACAAAGTGGGCATCGGGATTTGCTTGGTGGGCAATTTCGAGGAAACCCGTCCGACAGCAAAACAAGTCGCCGCCTTGCAAGAGTTGATCGATTACCTACGGGGAGAGACCTGGGGTAAAAAGCTCAAGTTTACCGTGCATAAAGAAGTAGCTCCCGGCCGGACCCTTTGCCCCGGTAGAAACTTTCCGCTGAGCAAAATGCACAACCTTTACGGCAAATCCAAACTGCCCAAGGAGGTCTGATAACCCAACTCCCGGCAGTTTCCTCGCCCTGCTCTGCTTTAGGCAACTTTGATTCTGCACTCTCCTGACAAGGCCTTCGTGCGGCCTGCATCAGAATAGAGAGCGGGTAATCACGGGATTTAGGATATTACTCAGAGATTTGCTACTGCCTACTTAACTTATTCATTATAAAACGGATACATTGCAACAGTGTGAATTAATTATTTCATATCTACATATCAAGATACGTTGATTTTTAAATTGAAATAGCGACTCGAGATGCTTAAATTCAGGGGGTATAGGGAACTATGAAACAGTTTCCGGTTAACGCTGTGTCAACGCCATCAAAATACACGATCAGCTCGGCAGAGGTGCTGGAGAAGCTCCTCAGGGAACGCATTGCTATCATCGACGGTGCCATGGGCACCACCATCCGCACCTACGGCATGAAGGAGGCGGATATCCGGGGAGAACGGTTTGCGAACTCTAAAAAAGATCTGCTGAACAATGGCGATCTCTTCTCCCTAACACAGCCCAAGATGATTTGCGACATTCACCGGCGCTTTCTAGAGGCCGGAGCTAACATCATCGAAACCAATACGTTTTCGGCCACCAGTATCGGTCAGAGCGAGTTTTTCGTTGATGACCCACGCGAGCATGGCGGTCGCAAAGATCCTGAGTTTTACCAGAAAATCATCGAGGATAAGTTCCTCAACGAACTGGCTTGGGAGATAAACGAACAATCAGCCCGTCAATGCCGCGAATGGGCGGACCGGATCGCGAACAAAGACGACAAGCCACGATTCGTAGCCGGAGCGGTGGGGCCACTTACCGTTTCACTCTCCAACTCGCCGGATGCGGATGATGCGGGATTTCGTGTGGTCAACTTTGACCAAGTAAAAGCGGCATACCTGAATCAGATTCGCGCCTTGATCGCGGGCGGTTCCGATATCCTGATGGTGGAGACCATCTTCGACTCTCTGAACGCCAAAGCAGCACTGGTAGCGATTCAAGAGGTATTCGACCAAGATAAAATCAAGCTGCCCGTCATCATTTCCGCAGCGGTTGGCCGCGGTGGTGAGACGATGATCTCAGCACAAACGGTGGAGGCATATTGGAATGCGATGAAGCATATCCAACCGATAGCCATCGGCCTAAACTGCTCACTCGGACCTGATCTTATGCGGCCGTTTCTGGAGGAGCTGGCCACGAAATCTGATGCTTACATCTCTTGCTATCCGAATGCAGGCCTACCAAATCCATTGTCTGAAACCGGCTTCGATCTGAAGCCGGAAGACATGGGCAAGTATCTGGGTGATTTCGCCAGCAGCGGTTTGATCAATATCGCCGGCGGCTGTTGCGGCAATACGCCGGAACATATCGCGGCGATCGCCAAAGCTTTGGAGGGCAGACATCCAAGAGAAGTCGTGGCCAAGCGAAACCGCACGATATTCTCCCCTGCTCCGCTTGAATCAAAGAATGCCGCTGCTGAGAAGGCTGAAGCCGCAGAGACCGTCGAGACTGCGCGACCATTACGCCTCAGCGGTTCACAACCGTTCACCCAGCAAATCGGCACTTACATAATGATTGGCGAGCGGACGAATGTGGCTGGCTCGCCTAAATTCGCCAAGCTCATCAAAGAAGGCAAATACGATGAGGCGGTAAGCATTGCGCGTCAGCAAGTGGAGAACGGAGCGAACATCATCGATATCTGCATGGATGAAGGCATGATCGATGGCGTCGCGGCCATGACCCGTTTCCTGCTCCTGCTGGCATCTGAACCCGAAGTGGCAAAAGTGCCGTTCATGGTTGATTCCTCCAAATGGGAAGTCATAGAAGCGGGCTTGAAATGCTTACAAGGCAAGGGCGTGGTAAACTCGATCTCGCTCAAAGAAGGTGAGGAAAAGTTCAAGGAGAACGCTCATAAGATATTGAAGTATGGTGCCGCCGTGGTGGTGATGGCTTTTGATGAACAAGGTCAGGCAGCCAGTTATGCGGAGAAAATCCGCATCTGTGAGCGAGCATATCGTATCTTGGCGGATGAGGTAGGATTCCCGCCAGAAGACATCATTTTCGACCCAAATATTCTTACGGTCGCAACAGGTATTGAAGAGCATAACAACTACGGCGTGGATTTCATCGAAGCCACACGTTGGATCAAACAAAACCTGCCGCACGCGAAAGTAAGCGGCGGTGTCTCGAATATTTCTTTCAGCTTCCGCGGCAACAATGCAGTACGCGAAGCCATGCACAGCGCCTTCCTATACCACGCCATCTCCGCAGGAATGGACATGGGCATCGTGAATGCCGGCATGTTGGAAGTATATGAGGAAATCAAACCGGAGCTGAAAGAGCTCGTAGAGGATGTCTTATTGAACCGTCGTCCCGACGCTACGGAGCGCTTGGTGACGTATGGTGAAAAGCTTAAAGCGGAGAGTAGTGGCAACGTTGCCAACGAGAAAAAAGAGGAAGAGTGGCGCAAAGGCACGGTAGAAGAACGCCTCTCGCATGCATTGGTGAAAGGCATCGATACCTACATCGATACAGACACAGAAGAGGCGCGAGCCAAGCTGGGCAAGCCGTTGCTGGTGATCGAAGGTCCACTGATGGATGGCATGAGTGTAGTCGGCGACCTCTTCGGCGCGGGCAAGATGTTCCTTCCCCAAGTGGTGAAGTCAGCCCGAGTCATGAAAAAGGCGGTGGCTTATCTCACGCCCTTTATGGAGGCAGAAAAAGCGGCGCTGGCAGCCTCCGGACAGACGGTGAAAGCCCAAGGAAAAATCGTGCTCGCGACGGTGAAAGGCGATGTGCATGACATCGGCAAGAACATCGTAGGCGTGGTGTTGGCATGTAATAATTTTGAGGTTATCGACATGGGCGTGATGGTCCCTTGTGAAAAAATTCTGGAACGGGCCAAACAGGAGAATGCCGACATTATCGGTTTGAGCGGGCTTATCACCCCTTCTCTGGATGAGATGACGCATGTGGCACGCGAGATGGAGCGACTGGGGCTCAAGACTCCCCTGCTCATCGGCGGGGCCACCACCAGTCGCGCCCATACGGCTGTGAAAATCGCACCGCATTACAGTCAACCCGTGGTGCATGTGCTGGATGCCAGTCGCGCTGTACCGGTGACCACGACCTTGCTGAATCCCGAGGATAAGAAGGGTTTCGTACAGAAGCTCAATGACGATTACGAGAAGCTGCGCGAACAACATGCGGGGCCCAAACAAAAGCTCATCAGCCTTGAGCAAGCACGCGCTAATGCGCCCAAGCTCAGATTCGAGGGATTGACGAAACCCGAATTTATGGGCGTGCGGGTGATTGAAGACATGGATCTCGCAAAACTGCGTGATTACATCGACTGGTCACCGTTCTTTCATACTTGGGAATTGCGTGGGCGGTATCCATCCATTCTTCAACACGAGAAATATGGTGTAGAGGCCACCAAATTGTTCATCGATGCGAATAAGCTGCTGGATGAGATCATCGCGAAGAAGCTGATTCTGGCTAAGGGCGTCTACGGGTTCTTCCCGGCGAATCGCAAAGGTGCAGATGATGTAGAGCTTTTCAGCGAGGAGTCACGCAAGGACACACTCATGACGTTGCATTTCCTGCGCCAGCAACACGCGAAGGAAGCGGGAGTGGCCAATTGGTCGCTGGCAGACTTCGTGGCCCCGGCCGGCACACCGGATTATTTTGGAGCCTTTGCGGTCACGACAGGCATCGGCCTCGACACCCTCGTGAAGAAATACAAGGCCGACCTTGATGACTACAATGCCATCATGGCGGAAGCTATCGCGGATCGCTTGGCTGAAGCCTTTGCCGAGTATCTGCACAAACAGGCGCGCGAGGAATGGGGTTACGGCAAGACAGAGAACCTTAGTGTTGAGGACCTGATAGAAGAGAAATATCGCGGCATCCGTCCTGCCCCCGGCTATCCTGCGTGTCCTGACCATACGGAGAAAAAACTTTTGTGGGAGCTGCTGGACGTGGAAAACAAAACCGGCATCAAACTTACCGAATCATACGCCATGTGGCCCGGCAGCAGCGTGAGCGGCTTTTATTTCGGGCACCCAGAGTCGAAGTATTTCGCCGTGGGCAAATTGGAGAAAGACCAAGTGCAGAATTACAGTGACCGCAAAGGCATGACCTTGGTGGAGGCCGAAAAATGGCTTGGTCCATGGCTAAATTATGATCCTGCAAAAGCTTGACCGAAGAGCATTCGGTCAAGCCTGAACGCGCAAACTGCAAACAGGCCTCAAATAGTAGGACCTGGATCCGATATGATGCTACGGACTTTGCTGAGAAGCATTTCTGGAGTGTAAGGCTTTTGTATGAAGGCTGCCGGGGTTTTGGAGCTAAAGCGAGTGGCAACCTCGGTTTCACTAAAGCCGCTCATCAAAAGCACTTTCACACCAGGGACAATCATCCTCATGGCATTGAAAGCCTGATGCCCGTCCATCTTCGGCATCGTCAGATCAAGCACCACTGCGACAATCAGTGCACGGTGTTCCCGGAACACCTCCAAGCCTTCAGCGCCGTCAGCAGCGGTCAATACTTTGAACCCCGCCTCTTGCAAAGCCCGGCGACATACATCCCGCACTGTCTCTTCATCATCCACTACCAAGACTGTGCCCGT
>JAURFH010000092.1 GCA_030834415.1 Verrucomicrobiota bacterium
CCTTCCTCTCCCTCGGCTCCTCTCTCATCTGCCTCCGCTCCCTCCACTCAACCTAATCTCTTTTTGTTACATGCTCTAAGTTATTGTGACACATTCCCCCTGTTTTCTTTTAATCAATCTGAACTTTTGCTAAGCGCAAAACCCGTCTTCAACTGTTCATTTTGGAGTTATTTAAGCTATTTCACTTAGTTTTTAGGGTTGGTATGTCGGTTGCTATGGGGGCATGGGCAGCAATTTTTGCCCATGTCGTAAAACCTAAAATTGAACTAGTCGTATGAAACCCTCCCTCCATCACCGTCCGCGCCTTCCTCAGTTCCGTGCCGGTGCCTTCACCCTCATAGAACTGTTGGTCGTAATCGCTATCATCGCCATCCTCGCTGGCATGCTCCTGCCGGCGCTTTCCAAGGCGAAGATGAAAGCCCAATCCACCAAGTGCCTGAACAATCTGAAACAGGCTGGCGTTGCCTGTGCCATGTACACCGGCGACAACAAGGAAGAATTACCCTATGGTGCTATCCGCAGCATTTTTGCCAGCGGTTCCACCCGGGATTGGACTTGGGATGATCTGCTCCATAGTTACATGGGCGGAACTTTCACATGGGCTGAATTGGCCAACTCTCCCATCTACAAGGCTACTAACTCCATGCAGATCGCCATGTGCCCCTCTGACACCGCGGTAAATGGCTGGACTTACGGCGCCAAGCGCTCCTACGCGATGCCTCGCCATCAACAAGGCGTGACTGATTCAGCCACATTTGATAACGCTGCCAACACGTGGCCGCCCAACCCGGCCAACCGCTGCGGAGTCGGTCTCCAATGGGTAACCAGTGGCTCTGGCCCTGGACGCAACTGGAACACCGCCGACGTCACCGATGATGCCACCAAACCATTTCCACGCAATCAGCGGGCGGTAAGCGCCAACTTGCTGCAATCACCCAGCGAGACCATTCTCCTCACTGAGTTTGTGAACACTGGCAGCTATCAAGGCTATCAACTCGGCTCCGTCATCCTCTCCGCCTCCTATCAAGTTGGCGGCACCAACAACACCAGTGGGGTCCTGACTGATTCATATCACAACAAGATGCTGAATTATCTCATGGCTGACGGTCGGGTTGAAAACCTCTCGATGGAGGCAACCTTGGGCAGAACAAATGTGAACGTCACTAAACAAACCGGCATGTGGACCATTTCCGCCCTCGACTGATTGATCGTTAAACCTCTTCTGACATTAAAATGTATGAAAAATCAATTATTTCTCTCCTTACCCCTTATCGCACTCGGCTTCTTAGGAACCGGCTACTCTGACCCGTTGCTGGATGAACCATTGGCAGCTCCGGCTCCTCAAGTGGAAAATGCCGATATGAGCAGCATCATCGAACCAGGCAAAGCACCTGTGGCTCCACCTCCAGGCATGTCCGCAGCGCCCGTCCCTGCCGCCGAAAATAATCCTATACCGGAAGCTGTTGCCACCGAGCAAACCCTCCACACCTTGAACATGTTTCTTTTGGAATATCAGGCGGGTGGTGGACGCATCCCTGCTACTGTCGATGAGATGGCGAGCATGAAGATTGTCCCCAAGCTACCACCCCCGCCATCCGGCAAACGCTTCGAAGTGGACCAGCAAAAAGCTGTTATCACCTTCGCGGATATCTGATCTCCATCGCATAAAATCAGAGCCGTCACCTTCTCTGACAGAGGTGGCGGCCTTTCAGTTCTGCGATTGGCCCGTCCCTTGCTATCTACACAATTGTCACCTTGCTTCGCGGGGTGGCTTCACGGTGGCAAGGCAACCGGAAGTCCCGGTGTCTGCAGGTTGAAATGTCGGTTAAGAAGTGTGCGCAACGACATGCCAGCAGCCTTGCCGCCGTTCTCTATTTCCGCGGTGCCTTGTCAGCCAGCTCCACACCCTTATTTGTCTCCATGAAATAGTTAGCGGACCAGTCCGTCGAGAACATCACCGCCAGATTCTCATCACTGTCATAAACCAGCTTCGATCCCGAAGGTAGACTCAGTTTCTCGATCTCTTCGCCCACCATCCCCTCGGGTAGCCATCGAATGACGTTCCAAGGCGCTTGTTCCAGACGGGATTCCGCCCCGTATTCGCTCTCCAAACGGTATTGCACCACCTCGAACTGCAGCGGCCCCACCGCTCCCAGCAACGGCACCTTCACTAGTGAATCCTTCAATTGAAAGACTTGGATCACACCTTCCTGCAACAACTGCTCCAAGCCCTGCCGAAACTGCTTGTACTTCGCCGGCGTCGGGTTATGCAGATAGGCAAAACTCTCTGGGGTGAATCGCGGGATTTCCTTGTAGTTGATCTCGGCATCCGTCGTCAGTGTATCGCCAATACCGAAATCCGAGAGGCCTACGAGCCCAATCACATCACCAGGATAAGCCTCATCCACCGTCTCACGATCTTGCCCGAACAACTTGTGCGAACTGGACAACCGCACCTTCTTGCCCGTGCGCGGATGATTCACCGTCATGTCGCGCTCGAACTTGCCGGAACACACCCGGATAAACGCGATGCGATCCCGATGCTTCGGATCCATGTTCGCCTGGATCTTGAAAATGAACCCGGAGAAAGTCGGGCTCTCCGGCGAAATATGCACCCCCGCCATGACACGCGGCTTGGGTGCGGGCGCATACTTCAAGAAACCATCTAGCATCAGCTGCACCCCGAAGTTATTCGCGGCACTCCCGAAAAACACCGGCGTCGTCTTGCCATCCAGAACCGACTGCACATCAAATTCCTCACCGGCGATGTCCAACATCTCCAGCTCTTCACTCACCTGTGCGTAAGTCTGCTCATCCAAGCGCGCCTTGATCTTCGGGTCCGAGATGTCACTCACGCTCACCGGAGCACGGAAAGCTCCACCGACCGTACGCTCGAAAAGATGCATCTGCTTCGTATGCCGGTCATACACACCCTTGAAATCGCCCAAGGTGCCCACCGGCCAATTCACCGGAAACGCACCCAACCCCAGCACCTTCTCCAACTCATCCAGCAGCTTCAACGGCTGGATCATCGGACGATCGCACTTGTTCATGAACGTGAAGATCGGTACTCCACGTTGCGCGCAGACCTCGAATAGCTTGCGCGTCTGGGACTCGATACCCTTCGCAGCATCAATCACCATGATGACCGCATCCACCGCCGTCAGCACGCGGTAAGTGTCCTCGGAGAAATCCTTATGACCAGGAGTATCCAGCAGATTGATACGGAACCCGTCGTAGTCGAACTGCAACACAGTGGAACTCACGGAGATACCACGCTTCCGCTCAAGCTCCATCCAGTCCGAAGCCGTAGAACGCTGGCTCTTTCGCGCCGTCACGGACCCCGCCAACTGCACAGCACCACCATAGAGCAGCAACTTTTCAGTCAGCGTCGTCTTACCTGCATCCGGATGCGAGATGATCGCAAACGTCCGGCGCTTGGAAATTTCATTAGCTAAGTCCACAAGGGGGCGCACGCTAGCAAACCCATGCGCCGGAACAAGAACGAAGTTCAAGGCGAACAGGAATCAAACGCTCGAATCTTCTTCGACCGGTTGAAATACCGCAGCAGCACGCTAGCTTTATTCATGAACGCAACAGATGAAAACGTAATGGCACAGGTTTCGTTCCAAGAACGGGAACTGCGAGAAATGCTGAGAACCCTCGAACAGGTTCAGGAACAGGATAATGCGGAGAGCAAGGTAAGATTCCTACGCGTGCTAGCCAGTCAGGCTCAGGCATATGCGAAACGCATCGAGTCCGAAGGATAACTCCCGCAATATCGCTCAGGACTTTGCTTATCTGGTATCAGTCGGGGCGACCGATCAGATTGGTTCGACATCCACCGACACCTTGACCTCATGCTCACCACCGCCGGTGATGATGCCACCCACCGGGCTGACGTCATTGAAGTCACGTCCGTATGCCACCGTGATATGCTCCTCACCCGGCATCAGGTTGTTCGTCGGATCAAAATCCACCCAACCCAGTTCCGGGCAATACACCGCAAACCACGCATGGGAAGCATCCGCTCCAACCAAGCGCGGCTTGCCTTCCGGCGGTTTGGTGCGCAGATAGCCACTCACATAGCGGGCTGGCAGCCCCATGGAGCGCAGGCAGGCAATACCCAGGTGCGCGAAGTCCTGACAAACGCCCCGCCGTTTCTCCAATACCTCCTCCATCGGCGTAGAGACGATGGTCGCCTTCGGATCGTATTTAAAATCCTTGTAGATGCGCTCATTAAGATCTAGCACGCACTCGAGCAAGGGCGTGTTCTTGGCGAAACTCTCTCGCGCATAATCTGCCAATTCTGGATTCGCTCTTACCAGCAGAGAGTCAAAAACGAACTGATATGGGTCCACCACATCCGGAGAGACAGGATCGCGAAATTCCTCTACCGCCCGCTCCCAAGGAGCCGACAGCGCGGGTGCAGGTGGCATTTCCAAGCGGACATTGACGATACTCTCCGCGACCACCTCCATATCCCGATGCAATTCCTGCAGGGTAAAAAAACAGACACTGTTACCGAAGTAATCCGTGCGGATACGGCGGATAGCCGGCTCCGGCAGGATATTCATGGCGAACTGTTCACGTACCTGACAAGAGGTCGCCCGGGGCTCCAGCCGTACCACATGATGCGACACCGCTACCGGTTCGGCGTATTCGTAAGCGGTCCGGTGCGTCACTTTGAATCTCATGACCGCCTCCCTACTCCTCCAGCACGGGCAATCCGTGAGTGGGCAAAATAGCTTACTGCGATCGCTTCAGATATCCTTGGTAAAACTTCCAACACATCGGTCAAAAGCTGAGCGACTTCTCCTTCGCCCCAGTCGGACTCCAGTTCGGCCAGTTGCGCCGGATCCATCAATCTCACCCGGGTGCTGCATTCCAGCAACAACCGCTCGCCCGGGCTAAGCTGCGCACTCTGCTGCTCGAACGGCAACCTGTCGAAATGCTTCTGCAACTGGCTCAACTGGAAAATCAGCGATCGTGGATTCGTATCGTCCAAGATCAAGAGATCGAACACTGCCGCGATATGCGGCAAGAGGTTGTAGCGGGAGCGGTAGGTGATGGTGCTATCCGCCACCTCAAGCACTGCTTCCAGCACACTAGGATTATCCGCATCATCAGACTGCAGGACGTTCCGCAACAACGTGCAAAGATATATCGCCCGTTCGATTCGCAGACCGATATCGATGAATCGCCAACCCTGGGCCTTCGTCATGTTCTCCCGGGCCAACCCATTGAAAGCCGCCAAGCCCAGAACCGTCTGGTTCAGCACCCCAATGGCATCACCAGCCAGCACCACCGGAGCCGTCGTAGGCAAAGTGAGCCGGTCATCCAACTCGCTCAATACGCGCCAAACATCATTCGAGGTGCGATCCCGCAACATCGTCGCCAGTCGCTGCAGATGATCCGCGATCCCGCGCAGACTTCCCGGGCGTTTGGCATCAAAGATGGCCGCTAGCAGATCAGCTTCCAATGCTTCCGCCGTCAGCTTCGTTTCCGAAGTAGGTGCCTGCAATTGCCCCTGCTCAATCAAAGTGTTCAGCACCGGCATCAACACGGGTAATGTGCTGCCCGTGCTTTCCGGGTTAAATCGATTCAAGGCACTGCGCAAAAGACGCGCAGAAGAATCTGCCCGCTCGCAATAGCGCCCCAACCAGAAAAAGTTATCTGCCAGACGGCTTGGCAGGTTGTTCCCCACTCGCCGCAATTCTACTTCCTGCCCCACAGTGTGCAGCAAAGAAACCCCATCAACCGGCTGTTCAGACAGCACCCACGCATCCTTGCTGCTCCCGCCCTTCTGCATTGTCACAAAGCGGCGTTCCAGACCTGAAGCCACACGCACCAGACCACCCGGCATCACCTTGTAGCCACTTTCAGTCGCCACCAAGTATACCCGCAAAGTCACCGGGCTCGGCTCGAGCCGTTCACCATTCCACACCGGAGCGGTGGATAGCTGCACTCGTTCCTGAGCCACGAACAGATGCGGCTGGATGGCTATACGACGGCGCAATTCAGCGCGCTCTGAATCCGTCATGCCTCGCTCCGGATTGGTCCCTTTCAAATGGCTGCGGAAAGCCGGCTTTATGAACAATCTATCCATGTTCTGCAGCACATAATCTTCGGCTTTCTTCTGACCACACCACCATGTCGCCACGGAAGGCATCTTAAGATCTTCACCGAGCACATGACGGCATAATCCCGGCAGAAAAGCCATGAAAGCCGGGCTTTGTAGCAAACCACTGCCCAGCGAGTTGGCCACCGCGACATTGCCCGCCCGGAAGGCCTCGGCCAAACCGGGCACACCCAGCATGGAATCGCTTCGCAACTCCAGCGGGTCGCAAAAATCATCATCCACACGGCGCAGGATCACATCTACCGGCTCGAGACCGCTCAGCGTCTTCAAAAACACCCGGTTGTCCCGCACCGTTAGATCCTGCCCCTCTACCATGGAATAACCCAGATAACGCGCCAAGTAGCCTTGCTCGAAGTAAGTCTCGTTGTACGGTCCCGGAGTCAGCAGCACCACTCGCGGATTATCGGTGCGGCGTGACGCCAGTTGTGCCAGCGAAGTCTGGAGTTCCCGGAAGAATCCCGCCAACCGTTGCACCTGACAGTCACGAAATGATTCAGGTAATACGCGAGAAGTCACCAACCGGTTCGCCAGTGCATAACCTGCGCCTGTAGGAATCTGGGTACGATCGGAAATCACCCACCAACGGCCATCCGGTGAACGCGCCAAATCTGCGGCGTAGAGATGGAGGAAGGTATCGTGGGGCGGATGCACTCCGTGACAAGGCCGCAAGAAATCCGGCTGGGCGAAAACAAGCGCAGGCGGCAACCACCCGGAGCGGATCAGCTCTTGCTGACCGTAGCAATCACCCAGAATCTGATTGATGAGGGTAGCACGTTGGATCAGCGCCGTCTCCATTCCCCGCCATTCTTCCGAGGAGATCATGAATGGCACCGAATCCAGCTGCCAGGGACGCTCCATGCCGCGGTTATCACCATAGACATTGTAGGTGATACCTTGTTCATGAACGATGCGCCGGGCCACATCATACCGGTGCTTCAGGTCAAACCGGCCCAATCGTGTCAGATCGCCAATCAATCCGGTATACTGCGGGCGCATGGTCCCGTCAGGCGACAACAGCTCGTCGTAGCCCTTGATAGACTGCCGGTATTGCTCCAGCAGCCAAGGCTCAGCCGTCGGCCGGTTTGATTTGAGCAAGTCGCTCATGTCGCGCGAGCTTTTAGCTCACTCAAGGCACGCTGCCAACTACGATGTCTTTACTTTTTTAGACATCCCTCAGATCCAAAGTGAAGGGATGCTCCGGATCTACCGGCACCGGCTTGCACTTTAACTTGCCCGGCGTGTGGCCGATGCGGAAAAAGCGCGCCAACCGGCGGCTCTCCGCTTCATACGCATTCACCGGGAAAGTCGTGTAACTACGACCACCCGGATGCACCACATTATAGCTGCATCCGCCCAAAGAGCGCTCGCTCCATGAGTCCACCACATCGAAGATAAGTGGGCTATGGACCGGGATGGTCGGTTGCAGACATGACTCCGGCTGCCAGGCGCGATATCTCACCCCGGTCACAAACTCCCCATTGGTCCCAGTAGGGTGCAACGGCATTTGATATCCGTTCACGGTGATCTTGTGCCGTTTATCGATCGCCCCCTGCACCTTCACCTGCATGCGTTCCAGAGACGAATCCACATAGCGCACTGTGCCACCGGCTCCCGGCTCTTCACCGAGCACATGCCAAGGCTCAAGCGCATGGCGCAGTTCGATATGCAATCCTCGAGTATCATAATCACCTGCGAACGGGAAACGAAACTCGAAGTGAGGCGCGAACCACTCCGGTTGCATAGGATAACCATGATCTTGCAGGTCACGCACCACGTCTTCCATATCCTGCCAGACAAAGTGCGGCATCATCCAGCGGTCATGGATGTCTGTGCCCCAGCGGACCAGAGGTTTCGTATACGGCTGCTTCCAGAAACGGCTCACCAATGAGCGCAACAGCAAGTGCTGCGTCAAACTCATCTCGGAGTGCGGCGGCATCTCAAAGGCGCGCATCTCCAGTAAGCCAAGTCGTCCGGTGCTGCTCTCGGGGGCATACAGTTTGTCGATGCAGAATTCCGCCCGATGCGTATTGCCTGTGGCATCGATCAACAGGTTGCGGAACAGACGGTCCACCAGCCAGGGCGGTATCCAGCCCTTATCAGGTATCTGCTTGAACGCCAACTCCAGCTCATAGAGCGAGTCATGACGTGCCTCATCGATACGCGGACTCTGACTGGTCGGCCCCAAGAACATGCCGCTGAACATGAAGGAGAGCGACGGGTGATTCTGCCAATAGGAGACCAGGCTCCGCAGCATGTCAGGGCGACGCAATAACGGACTGTCTGCCGGCGTGGAACCGCCGATGATGATGTGATTACCACCACCAGTTCCGGTGTGCTTGCCATCCACCATGAACTTCTCAGTGCCCAAGCGTGATAACCGGGCTTCTTCATATAGCACCTTGGTGCGATCCACCAATTCCTCCCAAGTGGAGGACGGATGCAGATTCACCTCAATGACCCCCGGGTCAGGCGTCACTTTCAGCACATGCAAGCGAGAATCAAACGGCGGCGTATACCCCTCGATAACAACCGGTGTTTGCAGATGCTCAGCCGTCTCTTCAATCGCCGCGATAAGCTCCAGATAATCCTCCAACACTTCCACGGGCGGCATGAACACATGCAGTTTGCCATTGCGTGGCTCCACGCAGAGCGCGGTGCGCAAGATCCAAGAAGCCGACTCCTGTTGCTCAGGACGCTTCTCTACTTCTTCCGGTGAATCCAGATGCGGTTTGGTGAACGGAATCGCCTGTCCACCCGGGCCAAAGCCACTGTGACCAGCTCCCATTCCGTCTGGCTCAGCGCTACCACCCTGAAAACGCTGTGGTTCGCGGGCCACGCGCGGCTGCAAAGGTGGGCGCGGCACAAGCGGATCCAGCTCGTTGACAAACGGATAATCCGATTTTTTGACCCACGGCAAAGAATCCAGCCGCAACCGGAAACCCATCGGTGAATCACCGGGCAAAAGGTACATCCGGTCCGAACGCATGAACCAAGGACCACTGGCCCAAAAAGGCTTGTTTCCATCCCACTTGCGCTGGATCGGCATCATGTGCCCCACCACACTGTCCAACCCTTGCTCAAACACTTTGGCCAACCGCTCGCGTTCCTGAGGATCGCTTAAGCGCGATTTGTGAGGGTCCACATTCGAGGGCAACCTGCGCTCCTTCCACAAGTAATAGAAAGCATCCTCATAACCCGGCAGAATCCACTCCGGACTGATCGCCAAACGCGAGGCCAGAGCTTGGATGAACTGCTCTGAATCTTTCGTATTGTGACCGTAATCTTTGTCTTCTTTGGCGATGAGTTCACGGTTCTCCCAGATAGCCACACCGTCTTTGCGCCAGTAACAGGCGAACGCCCAGCGGGGCAGTTGCTCTCCCGGATACCACTTGCCTTGCCCATAGTGCATCAAAGCACCAGGTGCCCAACGTTTCTGCAAACGATTGATGAGTTCATCCGCCCGCTTGCGCTTTGTTGGTCCCAATGCCGTAGAATTCCACTCGGCTCCATCATAATCGTCGATGGAAACGAATGTAGGCTCGCCACCCATCGTGAGTCGCACGTCATGCTTAGCCAACTCACTGTCCACCTGATGGCCGAGCCGTTCGATCTCCGCCCACTGTTCTGGAGTATATGGCAGGGTAACACGCGGCGTTTCCGCGATCCGCGTCACCTTCATGTCGAAACTGAACTCGCATTCAGAATCATCCACTGCGCCGGTGATAGGTGCGGCACTGGAAGGATCCGGCGCCGCGGCCAATGGGATATGTCCTTCACCCGCCAGCAAACCGCTCGTCGGATCAAGACCGATCCAGCCAGCCCCCGGCAAATAGACCTCGCACCAAGCGTGCAAGTCCGTGAAATCTTTCTCCGCACCGCTCGGACCATCCAGCGATTTCACATCTGCTGTTAGCTGGATGAGGTAGCCGCTGACAAAGCGTGACGCCAAGCCGCAATGACGCAGCAACTGGCACATCAACCACGCCGAATCACGGCATGAACCGCTAAGCGTCGCGAGCGTTTCTTCTGGTGATTGCACCCCCGGCTCCATGCGGATGAGGTAGCTGATGTCCTTCCAAAGCTTTTGATTCAGCGCCACCAAGAAATCGATCGTCCGCTGGCGCTTATCATTGGGATCCTCCTCTTCCACTTTCCCTAACTCTGGAAAGGCACTGTGATGATGGATATCCACACTGCGTTCCGATTGAGGCACTGCGGGAGCAGTGCCATCCATGAACGCCAGATGCTCTTCACCGATGATCTCCTTGCGTACTGTCTCGAGGTAAGCGAGAAACTTTGGCGTCAGCCCGCATTTCAACTGAAATGGCTCCAGCTCGTGATCCAGTGCGGAATCATAATGGAAGGGAAACTTCTCCGCATGCGGCTCCAAAAAGAAATCGAACGGATTCAGCACCGACATCTCGGCCACCAGATCCACTTCCACAAGGAATTCACGGGTCGGCTGCTCGAAGACGGCGCGGGCCAGATAATTCGCCTGCGGATCCTGCTGCCAGTTCAAGAAGTGCTCGCCCGGCTGGATCTTAAGCGAATACCCCAAGATACGCGTCCGCGCATGCGGAGCTGGACGCAAACGGATGACCTGCGGCCCAAGCTTCACCAAGCGGTCATACTTGTAGTGAGTGCGATGATGTAGTGCGACGTGGATTGCCATATTCGGCTTTGCGAGAGTGCGTATTGGCTGGAAGCCAAAAGATTAATTATTGGTGTCTTGGGCGAAGATGAGAGGCGTGCCGCCCTCCATCAACGTTCTCTTAGTTCAGTTAAACCTCAAAAGCAACGTTACCCGTTCTATTTCGTCATCAGTCCAGCCATTCTCAATGGCTCTTTTTCTGACCAACTGCTCAAATCTTGCCGGAAAATTTGCGTCCTGCACAGACTTGCATCGGTTACATCGGCGCAAAATTTTAATAACAGCTTCGCGCGCCGCGGATTACGCCTCAAGGAATGGCCATCCGTCCATACGTATATCTCCCGATTCAACGCGGTTTCAGGCAATGCATTTCCTGTCCACATTTCGCCCATCCTGCGGCTTTTTATACAGGCCACTTTGAAGCCATCTTGGGAATCCGAGCAAATACCCCACCCAGAATCACCTAAGCCCATCACAACCAAGTAGTAACATATCCCGTGCCAACTTGTTGAAGTCCTCCTTTTACCCGCTACCCAGCCTCCTTGGAGATAGCCTACCCTAACCGATCCACTTGGTCAGCAAGGGTGCCACCGCTAAAGCTGGCAGATAATCCGCCAGCGGCACTTTCCGCACTCCATAGATCACCAAGGGCAGGCACATCATCAGTAATCCGCCCGTGGCATTGAGCGAATTGATCATCGCCGGCTCCAGTTGCCCCGCCAGCAACTTCGCCAGCAACGTGAGCGTCCCCTGATACGCAATGACCGGGATCACCGCCAGCATCACCCCCCAGCCAAACACCGAAGCGAAACTCAACGTGGCCAATCCATCCAGCGCCCCCTTGAGTGCGAGTGTCTTATACTCGTCCGTCATCCCATCCTGAATGGAACCAAGAATCGCCAGCGGTCCCACGCAAAACAGCAGGGTGCAAGTGATGAACCCCTCCGCGACTGGTTGCTTCACCCCACCCTGCGCCTTGGCAAAGCGCTCACTCGCATACTCGCCCAGCTTTCCTAAGCGTTTCTGGATGCCCAGCAACTTCCCGATGATATTCCCTAGGATCAAGGCGACCATCATGATGCCCACCTGTTTCACAATCTGGCCAAATGACCCGCCCACCCCCGACCAGATCATGTGCGCCGCCGCCACAAACGTGAAGATGACCAGGAGCGCCTTGATATTGTTCTGCGCATCCGTGCTCAACTGCTTCTTGGCCAGCAACCCGATGATGCCACCCAGCAGAATCGCCACCGCATTGATCACCGTACCCAGTCCAGTCATAAAAAGAGTGCGCCCACTCAATCACTCAATCCTCCCGATTCCAAGCCAATCCTATGCGGAAGCACGTAGCACCGGGCTGCCGCGCTTCCAGTCGACAGTAAGTTGACGCCCGACGAAACGAATACGCTGCCCCTTAGGACATTGCACGTTCCTTCGTCATTCAGATTTCGTCATTCGTCATTTCTCATAACCCATGCCTGCGGCCCTTTCACCTCAAACTTGGCGAACCACGCCTCGTTCGCTTTGACCACATGCTCACCCAACGCATTCCATGATTCATCCGACTTTTTCAAACGCTCTAAAATTAGGTGCGTGAACACTCCCTGCTCCAATGATTTCGCCTGCCAGCTCTTTTCCCCTGCCGAACATGACGCCAACACCGTCAAGCCCGGCACCGCCTTCACCCGCCCACGAAATGCCTTCTCCGCCAATTCTTGATCCAGCCTGGCCATGTCCGGCACTTGTCGACACGCATCAAACAGCAACACCTTGGTCTTCGCTCTGCTTTCGCTTAATGCCTCTAGCACCGTCTCAAAGCTAATCCCCGTCGTCCGCACCGTCTGCCAGTTACCGTTGGCCGGCATAAGATACACATCATTCTGCGTCTCATACCCGTGCCCCGAGAACGACATGACCGCCAGCCCTCCATCCGTCGCCTGCCCCGCAAACTTCTCCAACGCCTTCAGCAACCCATTCTTCGTCCCCTTCACCACCTCCACGCGCAACGCCTGCAATTCCGACAACTGCTTCCGCCTCCGCGCCGATTTCGGCTCACCAACCAGCACCAACTGCGCCTTGCCTGCCGGGATAATCTTTAACTCCACCACCATCCGATGCGCCAACCCCACCGCATCATCAGGCGCATACTCCAAATCCTCCAACCCAGATCGAAACTCGAATTTGCCGATGCCAACAAAGAGACCCGCAGATTGGGAGGTTGATTTGGCTTCAGCTCCTTGCAACAGCCCTATCCACATCAAAATTAAAGCACCGAGAAAAAGGGCAAACGCCGCCCTTGCTTCAAATATCACCAGCCTTAGCTGTAGGCACATCATTTCCCGATTCCACCCAATGGATATTCGTACTCACCCAAACGAGCCCTCGACTAAACCTTCTTAGTCATCGCCACCCCTAGCTTTAAGAGCTTCTGCGCAGCCTCATCGGATTTTGCTTCCGCGTAGATGCGCAAGATCGGCTCCGTCCCCGAGCCGCGCAGCATCAGCCACGAACCATCCTCGGCGATGAACTTCACGCCATCGAACGCTTTCACATCCTTCAGCTTCGAGCCCAACAGTTTTGCTGGTGGATTCTTCGCGCAGAACTCCATCAGTGCCGCCCGCTTCTCGAGCGGGAAATGCGTATCGATACGTGCATAGCGATGCGGCCCGTATTCCTTCTCCAAAGTCGCCAGTAATTTGTCCACCGACTTCTTCTCGGTCGCCAACATCTCCAAAAGCATCAAACCCGCTAGGATGCCATCACGCTCCGGGATATGCCCTGGGAAACCGATGCCACCACTCTCCTCAAAGCCCAGCAGCACATCCCCCTTGATGATCTCCGCTGCGATGTATTTGAAGCCCACCCCCGTCTCCACCAGCTCCAGACCATACTTCGCGCACATCTTGTCCACCATGGACGTCGTGGTCAGCGCCTTCACCACCTTGCCCCTCGCCTTACGGTTCACCACATAGTGCCGCAACAGCAGGCAGATGAGATTATGCGTGGAGAGATAGTTGCCCTTTCCATCCATGCCACCCACGCGATCCGCATCCCCATCCGTCACCAGGCAAATGTCATGTGGATGCTTCTTCAGATAGGCCTGACTAAAAGTGTAGTTTTTCTCCACCGGCTCAGGATTGATACCACCAAAGAACGGATCATGCCCGGCATTGATGGTCGTGACCTTGCACGTCGTGCCCGCGAGCAATTCATCGAAGCATCCTGCGCCCACTCCAAATAATGCCTCATGCGCGAACTTCAGCTTCGATTTCGCAATCAGCTCAAAATCGACCAATCCTTTCAACGCTTTGTAGAGCGGTTGGCGCATGTTCACTTTGCGGATTTTATTCGATTTGAGTCCCGCAGCTAATGCGATGGCTTGGACCGGCGATTTATCCAACAAGCCCTCCACCGCCTTGCACATAGCTGGCTCAGCGGAACCACCGAAATGCCCCTTAAGCTTGAATCCGTTGAAGATGGCCGGATTGTGACTCGCCGTGAGCATGATGCCGCCGATGCACTTCCCCTGTTTCACAGCGTAAGAGACCGCAGGCGTGGGCACAGGACTGTCACTCAAGATGACCTCGAAGCCATTGCCCGCGATGATCTCTGCCGCCCGCTCCGCAAATTGGTCAGATAGAAAACGGCGATCATAGCCGATGGCCACAAGCTTTTTTGTGCCAGGGATGGGGTTCGCCTTCCAGAAGTCTGCCGTGGCTTGGGCCACCCGGCCAAGGTTCTCGAAAGTGAAGTCTTCGGCGATCACTGCACGCCAGCCGTCCGTGCCAAATTTGATTGCTGCCATAAATGGAAATGCTTCCCGTCAACTGAATGACTGGATGATAACTGAAGAAGAAAACCGAAGACAAGCTTAGCCCAAGAGCGCCTTACTTCTGGGATTTGCGCACTTGTTGGAATAAGGCCCAGAAACTCAATCCCCGGCGCACCCAACTGATCACACGCCCGATACCCTTCACACTCTCTGTGGCCCCCGCCTTCAGGCCTTTTTTACGCCAGCGAAAGATCGCCAGCAGCGGGAGACCGAACTTGAGCCATGGCTTCACCTGCCGCGCCATATCGATTCCTTGCTCTACCCATGCCGCGCTCGCCTCTGCATCCTCCCAACGAACCGCTACCACCTGACGTTCCAAGGTGGAAGTCGCCAGCAACATGCGTTTGCGTTGAGCCAGCTCGGCTAATTGCGGGATTTCAGACATTCGCGATCCTTTTTCAATTCAGCGATCGTTCCGGCGAATGGCATCGGCCGGTTCTTCAACCGGTCACGGATACCCCGGAAGGAAACTATGGCCGCCAGGAGATACAGCACGCTGAAAGCCAATAATACATATGGCCGCGCATCTTCCCCCACCAGCATAACGATGGTGATGGTCAGCACGACCAAGGCTACCACACTGAAAAAGATGGCCGCTGCCGTCAGCACCAACAGCTCCACCAGCCGCCACTTCTCCTCCTGCAATTCTACAGAAAGGATTTCCAGACGGGTCTGGATGGCCGAAATCAGGCTGTCGCCTAGCGCTTTGAGCGAGGCGAACAGCCCCTTGGGCCGTTCCTGTCCTTCATCACTCATTAGGAGGATTTACGGGAGATGAGATATCCCACCAGCACGCCCACGCCGAAGGATACGAACATGGACTCATACGGATGCTCACGGATGGTTTTGTCGGTTGCCTTGGCACCCGCCACCACTTTGGCTTCGAGTTTCTTGCAGGTCTCCTTGGCTGTCTCCATGGCGGCCATGAGTTTTTCCCGGGCCACTTTAGTTTTGTCGTTTGCGGTTCCGGCGGATTCCTTCAACAATTCCTCGGCGTCTTCGGCCACGTTCTTAAGATCTTGAATCGCCTTCTCTGCTGCTGCACTGCTCATATGAGTTCCTTTCCTTGGTTGAATTTATGATTGTTACGCTTACTGAAAGAAGCTCAGCAAGCCCGTCACAACTCATGATAGGCTTTTTGCAACAGAAGTCAAACCTAAGGTCTGATAGATAACGATAAAGGAATCGAGCTTGCAGTCACGAAGCCGTCAATTCCGCCTCCGACCTCTTAAGCAGTAGATCAACCTAAAAGGTCTAACTGGCGATTTTCTCCATCCTCACCCGCCTTGATTGCCAATGCCCGCATCTTGCGGATGGCTTTCGGCAAACTTGGCTGGCCATAGAGACCGGTGCCGCTCACAAATGCATCCGCTCCCGCTCGGGCACACTCTGCAGCCGTCTGAAACGTGATACCACCATCCACCTCGATATGATACTTCAAGCCCCGCTCGCGACGCCACGCAGCCGCCTGCTGTATCTTCGGCACACATTCACTGATAAACGCCTGACCACCGAACCCGGGATTCACCGTCATCACGAGCAAGAGGTCGATATGTTTTAGGTAGGGTTCGGCGTGATTGATATTCGTTGGCGGGTTCACCGCCAGCCCTACTTTTTTACCCAAAGATTTGATCTTCCAGATCAACCCTTCGACCTTGTCACCCAGTTCC
>JAURFH010000093.1 GCA_030834415.1 Verrucomicrobiota bacterium
TAGACGCATACTGGATGAGATCGCCAGCATGAAAGATCGGATTGAATCCGAAATCCTGCAAGCTGGAGAGTTGGATAGAAACGTGAAGCTCGGCCGGGGCGGCATCCGTGAGGTGGAATTCATCGCCCAAGCCAGACAGATTTTGCACGCAGGTAAGAATCCATTCCTGCAAAGCACACAAACGTTGCCTGCTTTGCAATATCTCGTCCGGTATGGCCTGCTGGCCCCTGAGGCCGGACAGGACTTGACTGCAGCCTACTGCTTTCTACGCGACATTGAGCACCGCCTGCAGATGGAGAACAACCTCCAGACCCATACGATTCCGACCGACCGCAAAAGCCGTGAGCGACTGGCTAATCTGATGGGGTTTGCCCATATCAAGGAGTTCGAGGATCAACTCCGCGAGCACACCAAACATGTCCGTTTGTTGTTTGATCAAGTGCTCAAGACGGATACACGCTCCAAGACCCACGCGCAATTTTCAAGGGATTTTGAACTTCACGAAAAAGCGTGGCAGGAAGTGCTGGCCGTACATGGGTTTCAGGATGTCGGCCATGCGGTTCAGTTGATGGACAGGTTTATCAACGGTCCTGGCTATGTACACATCTCGGATCGCACTGCCGAACTGGCCTAGGAACTGGTGCCGGTGCTGCTCGGTTACTGCCGGGGGAAATCAGTTGTTCATGCTGCATCTCCTCCCGAACCACAAACCCGCAAACGTCTTTCCGATCCAGATCGTGTCCTTGCCCTGCTGGATTCCTTTATCCAGGCCTACGGCAGCCGCGCCATGCTCTACGAAACATGGATACATAACCCATCCCAGTTCGAGTTGCTCTTGTTTATCTTCGATCGCTCCGAGTATCTCGCTGAATTGGCAATCCGCACGCCGGATCTGGTGGAGGAATTGCAGCTAAGCGGACGCCTGCGCCGGCAAAAGAATTCTGCGGAAATATTGAAGGAACTGCGCCACGGATTGCACGATGCCGATCAAGCACTTTGGCTGCGTCGCTATCATCAGGCAGAGCAGATGCGCATCGGACTGCGGGATATTCTGGGGTTGGCCGAAACTGAAAGCTGCCAGGCCGAACTCTCCGCTCTGGCTGATGCTTGCCTGCAATACGCAACGGAAGCTGTCCTGCGGCGGCATAAGTTGCGGCGTGCTCCTTTCGCCATCATCGCGCTGGGTAAATTAGGTGGCTGCGAGTTAAACTACGGGTCAGATTTGGATATCGTTTTCGTTACCGACAGTCCGCGGAGGAAACTGGCGGAATCGGTCAAGTATGCGGTGGAAGTGCTGGAATTGCTTTCCAAGCCAACGGAACTGGGACTCGTTTTCCCCACGGACACACGCCTGCGCCCGGACGGAGAGCACGGCCCTCTGGTCAACACCCTAAGCGCCTATGACATCTACTTTCGAGAATGGGCCCAGCTTTGGGAGATTCTGGCCTACACCCGCTCCCGGCCAGTCGCCGGCGACCAGGGGCTTGGCGGGAGGTTTCAGAGACTGGTCAGAACATGGACGGATTTTAGCCGGCCAAAGCTGGTGGTGAAGGCCTATTCAGAAGAATGGCAACAACAGATCGCGAGCATGCGCCAGCGGATCGAAAAAGAGCGAACTGCTTCTGGAGAGGAATCACTGGCATTCAAAACTGGCCGGGGTGGATTGATGGACGCGGAATTTATCGCCCAGATATTCTTGCTGGAAAAAGGCTGGCAAGAACCGAACACCGTCAAGACGCTCCTCCGGATACAGGATGAACTCCATTCGCCTGCCAACAGGGTGACCTCTCTCCTTGCTGGCTATCGGCAACTTCGTCTTGTTGAAAGTGTTTTGCGGCGGTGGAGTTTTACGGGGGAATCAGTTCTGCCAGCCCAGCCTGCCCCATTGAATCGGGTTGCCGTCCGGTGCGGGTATGAGAATGGAGAGGAGTTGCTGGCGAACGTTACCCAGACCCGAGTCGTCATGCGTGAAGCGTATGATGCAATGTTGGCAGTTGTCGGTAAAATATAAGCCCGTCACCGCGAATAAACTTGCCCTTCGCTGTGGAATGAGCAGCTTGAACGAGGTGTAACGTCGTGTTCTTTGGGGTATTATGATTCATCATTCCCGACGACTTACTGATGCGCTGCTGAAGCTTGCCCGCCTCAGGGTTTCCGAATTGCCTGACGAGCTGGAGATATTCCGTCTCATCAACGAAGCCACGGCCGAATCTCTCGATGTAGAACGGGTCGGTGTCTGGTTGCATACTAAAGAGAAGCAAGCTATCGAGTGTGCAGATATTTACACTCACTCCAAGGACATACACAGCAAAGGTATCCGCCTAGATTTCGATACATACCCTTCCTATTTCACCGCCTTGGAAAAAGAGCGGACCATCGTGGCCGCTGATGCACTCAAGCATCATGCTACGGCTTGCTTGGCCGATAACTATCTCCTCCCAAACCGGATTTCATCCATGCTTGATGCGCCAATATATCATGATGGCGAAGTGGTCGGGGTGATTTGTTGCGAGCATGTTGGCGAACCGCGTGAATGGGATCAGCACGAGCAAAACTTCTCCGGCTCGCTGGCTGCTTGCACTGCCTGGCTGCTGGAACAATTCAAGCATGACCGTGCTGAAACCGAACTGAAACGACATCAGGAGGCTCTGGAACGCGCCAGTCGGTTGGAGGCCATGGGACGGCTGGCTGCAGGTTGTGCTCACGACTTTAACAACATCCTCGTCACCGTCTCAGGCTATGCCGATCTGATGGAGCTGGAACTGAAAGCGACCGGGAATACCCAACTGATTAACGATCTTAAACAATTGCAAGCAGCTGCTGCCGGAGGGCGCAGCATCACCCAGCAACTGCTTTCCTTTGCGCGGCAGGAGCCGACGGATCCACAGCCGATGGATATGGTGCAATTCATGGCTGGCATCGCCAGTCAGATCATGTCGGTGGCAGGCAATCATATGCGTTTCACCTGGGAGGCGGCATTGGAATTGCCTTTAGTGATGGGGGTGCCTCAGCAACTCTCGCAAGTGGCGATCAACCTGGCCAGCAATTCGCGAGACGCCATGGTTTCTGGCGGTGAGCTTTGCGTCTCGTTGGAGAAGGTGGAGCTGACTGCCAGTGAGCATCACGGATTGAAGGCTGGCAGTTACGTGTTATGGCGTTTCAAGGATGATGGCCCGGGGTTGCCGCAAGTTATCTTTGATCACCTGTTTGAACCTTTTGTCACCACGAAACCACCGGGAGTCGGCACCGGTTTGGGACTCGCAACCAGCTACGGCATCATCACCCGCCTGGGAGGCGATATCTAAGCGATAAACAGACCAAAAGGCGGAGCCGAATTTCGGATTTATCTGCCGGCTATCTCCAAATGAAAAGACCCGGCTGACAGATTGCCATCCGGGTCAGAGGTCGATGTTCGCTTAAGCGATGATATCCTTTACCACATGTCCATGGACATCTGTCAGGCGGTAATCGCGCCCAGCATGACGGTAGGTCAACTTTTCGTGGTCGAAGCCCATGAGTGCCAAGATCGTTGCCTGCAAGTCATGCACATGCACCTTGTTCTCTGCGGCAGCAAAACCGAATTCATCCGTGGCACCGTAAACTTGGCCGCCCTTGACACCGCCACCAGCTAACCAAGTTGTGTAGCCGTAGTGGTTATGGTCGCGGCCATTGATCTTGCCGGCATTGGATCCCGGCGTAGGCAATTCCACAGTCGGAGTGCGCCCGAATTCACCACCCCAGATGATGAGCGTCTCATCCAGCATGCCGCGCTGCTTCAAATCTTTGATCAAGGCTCCGATCGCCTGATCGCATTGACCAGCCAAGCGACGATGGTTCACTTCCAGATCGTCATGGTTATCCCATGGCTGACCATCACCATGCCAGACTTGGACGAAGCGGACCCCCCGCTCTACCAAGCGCCGGGCGATGAGAATCTGGCGCGCTTGCGTGCCTTCACCATACATCTGGCGGATGCTCTCCGGTTCCTTACTGACATCAAAAGCATCAGCTGCCTCCATCTGCATGCGATATGCCAACTCAAAAGACTGGATGCGGGCATCAATATTCGCATCTTGTGACCGCTGCTGGCGATGACGCTCATTGAGCTTCTGCAGCAAGTCGATCTGCTGCCGCTGCTCTTTCATGGAAGTGTAGTTGTTCCGGATGTTCTCGATCAGTTTCTCGATATCCGTGTGTTTGCTGTCGATATATGTCCCTTGGAACACACCCGGCAAGAAGGCTGACTGCCAGTTCTGCGATTCTTGAATGGGATAACCGCTCGGACACATGGAGATGAAGCCGGGCAGGTTTTGGTTCTCGGTGCCCAAACCGTATGTCAGCCATGAGCCCATGCTGGGACGTGGCAGGCGCGAATCACCGCAGTTCAGCAACATCAAAGATGGCTCATGATTCGGCACATCGGCGTGCATCGAACGGATCACGGCAATGTCATCAATGCTCTCAGCGGTATGTTTGAACAACTCGCTGACCTCGATACCGCTCTTGCCATATTTCTGGAACTTATAGGGAGAGCCAAAGGCGGCGCCAGTGGGACGTTCGGTGCGACGGGATTTGTCACCCGGCAAAGGCTTGCCATGATACTGGTTCAGGAGAGGCTTGGGGTCAAAAGTATCGACGTGGGACGGGCCGCCGTTCATGAACAGGTGGATGACGTGCTTGGCCTTCACCGGCCAATGCGGAGCGCGTGGCATCAATGGCGCTGCGGAATTGATGGCGACCGTTTCTGCGGACGCGTTCAACATGCCCGCCTTACTGGCGACGGCTGCTAGGCCCATCGCCCCCATGCCCATGCCCATCCGTTGTAAGAAACTGCGCCGGGTCAGAAAGAGATGCTCCAGATTCGGTTTATGATGTCCCATACGACTTTAATTCTAGACGCCTAAACCAGCCCATGTGTTCAACTCATTTGCTGGCTGACTCTTAAACTAATCTACGTGCCAATCTCATGCTCGCAAGCACGCAATCATGCATTTTCCTGCTAAAGGATGGAAAACACGGCTTGTAGTTTGCCTGCGGAAATCCCAGTTTAGCCCTAAGATCATGTTCGCCAAACCTTTCCAAATCACATTGCTGATAGCGCTTGCCACTATCTTGAACCTCGGTTGCCAATCTCCAGCCGCCAAAGTTGATGCCGATGGCTTTCGCTCCTTGTTCAATGGCCGGAACTTGGATGGGTGGGCCAATGTGAACTGCGCTCCAGAGACCTGGTCTGTCACCAACGGCTTGATTCACTGCACCGGCAAGCCGATTGGCGCCCTCCGCACCGAACGTCAGTATGAAAATTTTATCATGGAACTGGACTGGCGACACCTGCGCAACGGTGGCAATGCAGGTATCTTTATCTGGTCCTCACCTATCAGTTGGCCCGGGGTTCCGTTCCTGCGTGCTATCGAAGTGCAGGTTTTGGAGAACGGCTACGGCAAATCCGATTGGTATACGACCCATGGCGATGTGTTCCCTATCCATGGATCGAAGATGGAGCCCTTTGGCCGCCACAATGGCATGCGCAGCTTTCCATCTGAGGAACTGTCGAAACCCACGCCTGAATGGAATCACTACCGCATCGTGGCCACGAATGGGGTTTTACGGCTTAGCGTGAACGGGAGGGAAGTATCCGGTGGCAGCAATTGCAACTGGCGCAAAGGTTATATCGGCCTCGAGTCGGAAGGCTCTCCGGTCGAGTTCCGGAACATCCGCATCATGGAATTACCCTCCACCGAGATCGCACCCGAATTGGCCGCGCCAGAGGAGACTGATTGGAAAGCGCTCTACAATGGCGTGGATCTGCGTGGCTGGGAATCCGATAATCTTTCCGAATGGCAATCAAACGACTGGCGGTTGCTCCTCAAACCCGCTGGGGAAACCAATGCTCCCCTGCTCTCCTCCAAATCCTATCGTGATTTCGAGCTCATCGTTGATTTCAAAGCACCAGATAAGTTGCCTACTTCCGGCGTCTTGGGCGGTATCGTGTTCGACGGTAAAACTATCGTGAGCTTTGGCGCTAGTGAGGCTCCTTTGCCCATCGACATGGACAAGCTCAAAGCCAAAGCATGGCATCGGGTTCGCTTAGTCCGCGATTTCGAGAGATACTCCGTCTATATGAACAACGAGTTCATCGGCAAAACCACCCTAGATTTATCCCGGCGAGCACCTGTCGGTCTCGCGAATTTTGGCCGGCAATTGGAATACGCCAATGTGTATATCAGAGACTTATAGTAAAGAAAAAGCCCTGCATTTTTGATGCAGGGCTTTTGAGATTACTAAAGTATTCAAGCTTCCTTCTTCACCGCTGCCTTCACTTCGAGGTGGAGGTCTTTCAACTGACGGGCGGTCACTTGTGACGGGGAATCCGTCATCATGCAGACACCCTTGGCGGTCTTCGGGAACGCGATCACATCGCGGATGCTCGTCGTGCCACAGAGGATGGCAATGAGGCGATCGAAGCCCAATGCGATACCGCCGTGCGGCGGCGCGCCATACTTGAAGGCCTCCAGCATGTAACCGAAGCGCAGTTGCGTTTCATCCGCAGGGATCTGCAGGATGTCCTCGAAGATTGTCTTCTGGACGTCCGGCTGATGGATACGGATTGAACCACCGCCAAGTTCTACACCATTCACCACGATATCGTAGTGTTGGCCGCGAACTTTCTTCGGGTCCTGCTTCAGCAATGGAATATCTTCAGCAACTGGGGCCGTGAATGGATGATGGCTGGAGTACCAGCGGTTGAATTCCTTGTCGAAGCTGAGCAAAGGGAACTCAATCACCCATAGGAAATTGAACTGCATCGGGTCAATAGTCAGCTTGCCCTGCCCTTTCAAGACCTCAGCACAATAAAGGCGAATCTTACCCAGGATTTCGCATGCGTTCAGCCATTGATCGGCCGCGAACAGAATCAAATCGCCCTCTTCAATCGCTAGCTTCGAGGTTAGGGCCGCTTTCTCGGCTTCGCTGAAGAATTTGACTATGGGCGATTTCCATTCACCGTTCTCCACCTTGATGAAGGCGAGCCCCTTCGCGCCAAAGCTTTTGGCGTAGTCCGTCATCGTCTCGATCTGACCTTGGGTAGCGCAGGCCAAGCCCTTGGCATTGATGGCCTTCACCACGCCGCCGTTGGCTACCGCACCACTAAATACCTTGAAGGTGCTGGCCTTGAAATCTTCCGTCATGTCCACCAGCTCCATGCCGAAACGGGTGTCCGGCTTGTCGATGCCATAGCGGTTCATTGCCTCATCAAAGCTGATGCGCTTGAACGGCGTCGGGATGTCCATGTTCAAGGCGGTCTTCCAAACCCGCTTCAGGAGACCTTCGATCAGCGAGTAGATATCCTCGCGGTCGATGAAGCTCATCTCGATATCCACCTGGGTGAACTCGGGCTGGCGATCAGCACGCAAATCCTCGTCGCGATAGCAACGAGCGAGTTGGAAGTAACGCTCAACCCCGCTGACCATTAGAATCTGTTTGAACTGCTGCGGCGATTGCGGCAGCGCGTAGAAAGTGCCCGGCTCTCGACGGTTCGGCACGAGGAATTCGCGCGCGCCTTCCGGAGTCGATTTGAACATCGTCGGCGTCTCGACTTCCAAGAAGCCCTGCTCATCCATGTAGCTCCGCGTCGCGATGGCTACCTTGGAGCGCACCCGCAGATTACGGGTCATCTCAGGACGGCGCAGATCTAGGTAACGATACTTGAGGCGCAATTCTTCGTTCACCTTGCTGGCGACCTCCGGGTCATCCACCGGGAACGGCAAGACTTCAGCGTAGTTCAGGACTGTGAGTTCTTTAACCAAAACTTCCACCGCACCCGTGGCGATTTTGGAGTTATCCGTGCCAGTCGGGCGCACGCGCACCTTACCTTTGACCTCGATGACGGATTCGCTGTGCAGCTTGGTCGCTGCCTCGAACACATCTTTAGGCAAATCAGAGGGGTCCAGCACAGTTTGCGTGCGGCCTTCACGATCGCGCAGATCGATAAAGAGAACACCGCCCAGATCACGGCGGGAATGGACCCAGCCCGCCAAAATCACCTCTTGCCCGGCGTGTTCCGCCCGGAGCTCATTGCAGTTATGCGTACGTTTCATGTCGTTGCCAAAACCATGCATACGTTGAATTCAACGCATACAAGAGGGCGGATACTGGCGGGAAACCCCCGCCATTTCAAAGGGAAAATGAAGAGCGATTGAAAGCTTACCAGGAACGGCTACCCTTACTTTGTGGGTATCAAATCCACCACACCTACTTCTGACCGAGGATTCCAGCGGAATTCCAACCCTTTGCTCTTCAACACCTCCTGCAAGGCACTCAACGGAGTGATTCCCTTTTGAGAAATTGAGATGGCACTTTGCATCAAGGGTTGCTTGTCTGCACCTATGACGCTCGCGCGGGCCGCAGTCGAAACCATCCAGTTTACTTCTAGCTGGGTGGCAATGAGCTTCACAAAGTCCTCCAGTTCCAGTTCCGCCAGAGTGAAATCCGTCTTTGCCACCTTCGATGGCGGGACTGACTCAGCGCCTGTGGCGGTCGGCTTGGTAAACCTGCCGACGGGGTATATGACACCCACCTGACCTAAAGCACTCCAATCCACTGTCAGTCCACTGGCATCCAGCACGGCCTCCAGCGCCTGCTGTGATGTCACATTGCGAATTTTTAAGGAGATGAGCACATCTTCCCAAGCCACGCCCTGTGGGTTCTTCCCGGCTGAAAGCTCCAAACTGGGCATCAGATTAAGTCCGCTCTGTAAAGCCAATGTCTCGATTACCATCATGACCGGAGTGTCATCGAAAAACAGCAAAGGCACCTTCTGATGGTTCTTTAGCGGATCGGGCAGCGCACGAGGCTCTCTTTTGAAGACCAGCTCATCTTTCGTGGCAAACCTCAGCTTCACGAAGTTCCGCCCTTTGCTTTTATCCAACACCAATCCATAGGCCCCAGCCATGCTCTCTAAAACTTGGTCAGCAGCTACTTGCTTGAGCTTTAATTGCAGGTTGGGCGGTCCCCAAGGCAGTTTATCAGGCCGCTGCCCTGTGGTTTCCAGCTCCGGCTCAACTTGAAGATCCATCTTTGCCTGACGGGCCACCAGATTGATGGCGTCCGTCACAGATAACTCGGACAGTTCGATATCTATCAAAACAGCTTGGAGTGATCCACCCGCAAAAGGCAGCAAGCAAACGATCAAAGCGCACAAGCGTTGTTTCAAAAACGACAGCTTCATTTTCATCGTCATCTCAGCTGGATTTGTGCCTTTCAAGCATTTGCTGAAAACAAAAACGCCTCGAAGCTAGCGCTCCGAGGCGTTAATCGAAAGTCCAATCAGTCTTTTTTCTTTTCCTTCGCTTTCTTGGCGTCAGCCGCCTTCTTCGCAGCCGCTTTCTTGTCCGCTTCTTTTTTCTCTTCTTCGGCCTTCGCTTTTTGTTCTTCTGCGACTTTGGCTAGGATTTGCAATTCTGCCCCGGTATTCACTTCAACTCCCGGCAAGGCGGCTTTCAGAGATTTTGCCCCTGCCTCGGTCACTTTAGTCTGAAACACATAGAGATGTTTGAGGTTCTTCAGCCCTTTCAATTGTTCCAGTCCTTTATCAGTCACCGCCGTGTTGTAGAGGTTCAAGTAGCGCAAATTCTTCAGCCCCTTGAGGTTAGCCAGCCCGGCATCGGTGATGGTAGTGTTCTCCAGATGCAATTTACGCAAGCCTTCCAATCCTTTTAAATTGCTTAAACCTGTATCAGTGATCTTGGTGCCGGCCAGATTCAGATCCAGAATTACGGTGGTATCTTTCAGTAAAGCCAAAGTCTGGTCACTCACTTTGTCTTTGCTCAGATGCCAACTGGCAGAACGCCATTGGGAATTCATCGCGATCTGGCGAACAGGCAAACCTTGTTCTTCTAATTTGGCAAAGGCTTTTAGTTCATTGGCGGTCGGCTTGATTTCCGGAAGAATATCCTCCGCCTTGGCCGCTCCTTCCGCTCCAGATTTTAAAACCACCCCATCAGGCCAGACAGCACCTTCATCGATCCACGCCTTGATCAGGTCAGCTTGGGCTTTGCTCAATGGCTCACCCTTCGGCGGCATGATATCATCGTCGTCCTTGGGGAGAACCACCCGTTTGTAAAGCTCGCTGTCAGCCGCCTTCCCGACTTTGACAGCGTGCAATGCTCCTTCTTTGGTGTCTAAACGCAAATCACCCTTGGTTTTCTCCGCGTTATGGCACTCTACGCAGGTTTTGGTCAGGATGGGTTGAATGTCTTTGACAAAATCCACCTTGGCACTGGCGACGGGAGCATGAGCCAACAATAACGCACCGGCTACTAATCCAAATCCAATTCGCTTCATAAAATCAAATCTCGCTCATCCTCTTGGAGTGAACCAAGCAGGATATTATTCAAATCAATGGCTGATTAAGTGAATTTAAACAAGGAACCCGCCGAGTTCAAACTTTGAATTTACCCGGCTTGGAGCATATATGGATTTGCCGATCCTTTTTCGTTTGCACAAGGGAACAAGTTTCCTTTCTCCTACATTAACGATGTCAAAACCGGCAGATTACCACATGCACACTCCGCTGTGCCGCCATGCAGTCGGAGAACCTGTTGACTACGCAGCTCAAGCCTTGGCTCGTGGCCTGGACGAAATCGGATTTTCCGATCATGCACCCATGCCGCAGGATGATTTCGATGATTGGCGTATGCGTACCGACCAATTGGATGAATACGTAGAGAAGGTCCGCAAAGCCCAACGTGACTATCCGCAGCTCAACATCCGGCTCGCTTTGGAAGTGGATTATCTTCCCGGCTACGAGGACTGGATCAGAGAACTCTCTGCCCGCCATCCTTGGGATTACTTGATCGGCTCGGTCCATTACGTCTCTGACAGTTGGGATATCGACAATCCATATAAACTTTCACAATGGAAAGATCGCGACCCGCTTGAAGTGTGGACTGCATATTTCGAGCGCCTGACCATGGCGGCGGAATCTGGCTTATTTGAGATCATTGGCCATCCCGATCTTCCAAAGAAGTTTGGCCACCGTCCTAGTCAGGATTGCACCCCCCTATTCAAGCGCTTCTTGCTTGGTGCCCGCAAAACCGGGACCGCTTTCGAGCTGAACACGGCTGGTCTGCGCAAAGATTGTCGCGAGATCTATCCGAGCCGCTCGTTTCTGGAAATCGCTGTCACCGAGAAAGTGCCCATCACTTTCGGTGCAGACGCCCACAAACCGGAGGAAGTCGGAGCAGATTTCGATATGGCCATTGATCTGGCGCGCTCAGTTGGATACACGCATACATTGCGGTTTAAAGGACGGACCAGCCAGACGATGACTTTTTAGGTGGATAGCATTCAGTCTGCTAGCGACCTGCTGCTTAACGCACCACCTTTTAATCGCACAGTCCCCCTTGTTTAGTAACAAGGGGCAGGCTTAAGGCATCAAATAGACTCGGTAGGTACGTTGGAGGACGTTGGAGGGGTCGGGGAAGGAGTTGGGGGCGCCTTGGTCGAGCCAGGCGAGGGTGGAGCCGGTGCCGGTGAGGGACATGAGGACGGTGGTCCAGGTGAGGCCGTCGTCGCTGTATTGGATGCGGTAGGTGCGGCCGGTCTGGGAGGTGATCGTGAGCAGGTAGCGGTTGTCGGGCTGGCGGTCGACCTGGACGCCGGTGAGCAGCTGGGTCGCTCCGGCCAGGCTGGGCGGCGGCAATACGGCCACCACATCCACCTCGAACGTCGGCGCATTGGGCACCTGGCCCGCGATCGTCACCCGGTATTCCACCGTCACGACCACCGTCTGGCCCGGGGCCAGGGTCCGGTTGTATTGCACATATTTCCGGCCATCGCCCAAGGTCCCGGCCGCATTGGCCAGGGTGGCCCCGGCCGGCAGGTTCCCGACGGCGATCCGCACCGCGTCGATCGTCGAGCCCGTCGTGTTCTTGATCTCCAGTTTCTGCTCAAAGAGGCCCGTCAGGTTGTTGGCCGCACTGCCCGAGTCCAGCGTCGAGAGGACCGTGAAGTCCGGGAACCCGGCGATGTTGCTGCCATTGGCCGTGTCCAGCACCAGCAGCCCGCCCGTCTTCACCACACCCGTCAGGCTGGCGGCATCGGCCAGCACGGCCACGCTGCCGTCATTCTGCACCCGGCTGCCCGGCACCACGTCCACCGTGCCCACCGCCAGGTTGGTCGCGTCGATCAGGTTGATCCCGCCCGTGCCCGCCTGCAGCGCCACCAGCACCACTTCGGTCTCGATCACATTGCCCGCCCCGCTGCCGATGGCTGTCCCCGCCGTCATCCGCAGGTGGCGCGCATACACATCCACCGCCACGTCATCCCCACCGTCGGTCACGCTGCCGCCGGTGGCCGTCACGCTCACGTCACCCCACGTCGCCTGGGCGGTCAAAGTCCCATTGGTCCGGTCCGTCGCTGTCCGGGTGTCCACCAGGCCCAGCGCCACGTTCACCGCCGCACTGATCCGGATGTTCGTGCCGGTCGTCCGGATCGTGCCCGTGGCCCCCATCGTCACGCTGCCGCCCAGGGCCGCGATATCCGCCGTGCCGCCCGCCACCGCCAGCACGAGGCCTTCATTGATCGTCACGTCCACTGCCCCCAGGACACTCAGGCTGCCATTGGCCACCGTCACATTGGCCGCCGCCGTCACACTGCCGCCCGTGGCCGCGAGCAGCACATTGCCTGTGCCGGTGTTGCTGACCGCCGTGTTGAGGGCCAGATGACCGGCCAAAGTGCGGATCACGATGCCCGTGACCGCCGTCACCCCCGTCAGGCTGCCCGCATCGCTGCTCGTGCCCAGGGTCCCGTCGGCCAATACCCGGTTCACGCTCAGGGCACCCAGCGTGTCCACCGTCAGGCCACTATCGGCCACCACATTCACACTGCCACCCGCACTGGCCGCCAGGGTCAGCGCTTCCACTTCCAGCGCCTCCGCCGTCACCGGCAGCAGGCTGCCCGCACTGCCCGTGGCACTCAACCGCACGTGGCGCGCATAGATGTTCACCAGCGTATCCGCCCCGGCATCCGTGATCCCGCCGCCCAAGGCCGTCACACTCACGTCACCCCAGGTGCCCTGCGCCCCGCCGTTGCGCGCATCCAATACGCCCACACTCACACTGCCCGAGGCACTGATCCGGATATTCCCGCCATTGGTCACCACCCCGGCCGTGCTGACATCGCCGCCCGTGGCCACGATATCCACCGTGCCGCCCGTCACACTCACATTGCCCGCCAAGGCCAGCGAGCCACCCGCCAGCACGCTCACGCTGCCGCCCGCCGCCGTCACCGTGCCGTTGCCGCTCACATTGCCCGTCGCCGAAAGCAGGATATGGCCCGCACCACTGACCCCGGTGTTGGCCGCGAGGACCAGGCTGCCCGTGTTCACCAGCACCAGCGTGTTCACACTGGCCAGACCGTTGATCGCCGCACCGGTGACCCCGCTCACCACGCCATCGGCACCTACCGTCGATACCGTCACCGCCAGACTGCTGACCGTCAGCGCCCCCGTGTTGGCCAACCGCACCACCCCGCCCGCACTCAAGGCCAGGGTGCCGGTCTGCAACGCGAACTCGTCCGCCAACGTCCCGATGCTGCCCCCGGCCGCCAGCCGCACCGCCGCCGCCGTCACGTTGGCCCCCGTGTCCGTCCCGTCCAAAATATCACCCGTCACCGCCACCAGGCTCACACTGCCCGGGCCCGCGTTGATCGTGCTCACGGTCACCGTCGTCTGGGCGCTCACCCGCACATCCCCGCCCACGGTCACGATGCCCGCCACCGTCGCACTGCCGCCCGTGGCGCTCACGCTCACCTCGCCGCCCGTCGTCGCCACCTGCGTCCCCACCGTCATCGCCACACTGGCTCCCGCCGCCAAAGTGATATGGCCGCTGCCCGACAGCACGTTCGCATTGAGCAACACACTGCCGCTGGCGCTCAGATACACCCGGCCCGCACCCGCCGCACTGATCCCCGCACCGGCACCCGTCGTGCCCTCGGTGACCGTCAGGTCGCCCGCCAAGGCCCGCAGATACACACTGCCATTGCCCGTGCTCGTCCGCACATCGCTCTTCACCCCGTCATCGGTCAGCGCCGCCAGCGTCCCGTCGCCCTGCACCTTCCGGTAACCCACCGCCACATCCCCCACGCTCACCGCACTGGCGTCATTGACCGCCACGCTGCCCGCACCCGAGGCCGCCGCCAGCACCGCCGCCTCCACCACCAACGCCTTGGCCACCGGCACATACGAACCCGTATACGTCACATCCCACGTGAGCCGCACGCTCCGGTCGGCCAACACCACCGGCGTCCGCAGGCTCACCGTCACCCCGGCCGTCCCATACGCCACCCGGTAGAACCGCCGGCTCTCCGCCGGCGTCGGATCCACATACGTCACGCTGCTGTCACCCGTTGTCACCGTCACCAGGTCCGTCCACGTCACAAAGTCCGTCGTATACTGCAAACGGTAGCTGGGTTCGTTGATACCACCGATGTTCCGCGCCGCCGAGAGGCTCACGCCCTGACCATACACCCGCACACTGGTCGAACCCGCACTGCCCGCATCACTGATGCCGCCCGTCAACGCCGACACATAAACGTGTCCCCAGCTGCTCTGCGCCCCGCCCGTCCGGGCATCCAGCAACCCGATCACCACACTGCCCCCCGCCACCACCCGCAAGTTGCCGCCGCCCGTCACCACCGTCGCGCTGTCCGCCAGCACCACACTCCCGCTGCCCGCCTCCACATCCACCACCCCGCCGTTGGTCACCACATCCGCATTCACGCCCACACTCACCCCGTTACCCGCCAGCAATGTGATATATCCACTGCCGGAACGGACGTCGGCAGACAGCGTCAGGTCGCCCGTCAGGGCGGCCAGCAGGATGTGCGCCCCGGCAGTGGCACTCACCGCCACGCCATCCGCATCGTTGCCGTCGGTCAGGGTCAGGTTGCCCGTCGTGCTCCGCACCACCACCGCCCCCTGGCTGGTCACATCGCTATGCGGCCCGTCCGTGCCGGTCAGGATGGTGCCGTCGGTCTGCACCAGATTAAAGCTCACCGCCACCGTGCCCACCGTCAGGCCGTCGTTTTCCAGCAGGTAGACCCCGCCCGCACCAGCCACCACGCTGATGGTCACCGTCGATATCTCCAGCGCATTGCCGGACTGGCCAGCCGCATTCGCCACGGACACCAGCAGGCCTGCGGCCACCACTTCCACATACGTGTCACCACCGTCCAAAATGCTGCCTGCGCTGCTGATCAACGCCACGTTCTGCGCCACGATGCCGCCCAAGGTGATGTCCCCGGCGGTGGCCACCCGCACACTGCCGCTGCCCGCGTCGAGCTTCGCCGCATCGGCCATCACCAGCGCCGCACCGCTCACCACCACACTGCCGCCCCCGGTCAGCACATCCGTCCCGGCGGCCAGGGTCACCGTCAACTGGGCGGCCAGGGTGATGTGACCGCTGCCACCCAATATATCGGCCGTCACCTGCAACGCGCCCGTGCCGCTGCTGATCAAGATGTTGCCCGTGCCCTGGGCGTTCACCGCCGTGCCGTTGGCATCGCCGCCTGTGGTCAGGAACACCAGGCCGTCGGCCACCAGCACCACGTGCCCGTTGTTGCCCGCCGTCAGGTCGCTCTGGACCGCCGCCGTCACCGGCGTCACGCCCGCTGTGCCGTTGACCGCCGACACCGTCACCGTCACCCCGGTCACCGTCACCGCATCCGCTTCCGTCACGAAGATGCCCGCCGTGCCCGTGCCGTCGGCCCGCACGGTCAAGTTGTCCACCGCCGTCGTGAGATGGCGGCTGCCCGTGCCCACCGCCCCCGCAGCTTCGATCCGCAGGTTCACCGCCGCCACGTTCAACGTGCTCAGGCTCGCGTTCGTCACGCTGCCCGTGCCCGCGATCACCCACACAT
>JAURFH010000094.1 GCA_030834415.1 Verrucomicrobiota bacterium
CTCTGAGTCCACCATCAACTCAAAAACATAAGTAGAGTTTACGTTCATTTAACATTGATTTACCATGGAACACTTAGTATGAAATCGCGTGTGCGGTGCCAGCACTCCAAATAGCACCGGGAGTCAGCACCTCTTCCCGAGTGTATCAGAAACGAGTTTTATATGGCTTACACAGCGGAGATCAGCCGAACAAACCCTAGTGCGTTTGTCTTTCTTGTTGACCAGTCGGGCTCGATGGTTGAGCCCATCGCGGGCAGCGATGGCAAGCGTAAATGCGACAGCGTGGCCGACGCCATCAACCGCCTGTTGCACAACCTCATCATCAAATGCGCCCGTGGCGAGGGCATCCGTAACTTCTACGAAGTCTGCGTGATCGGCTACGGCGCCCAAGTCGGCCCGGCATTTAGCGGTCCTTTGGCCGGTCGGGACATTGTCCCCCTCAGCGAAGTGGCCAATTCCCCTGCCCGCGTGGAAGAGCGCGTCAAACAGATCGATGATGGTGCTGGTGGCGTCATCACCCAAAAAGTGAAATTCCCGGTCTGGTTCGAACCCCAAGCCAAAGGCACCACCCCCATGGGCGCGGCCTTGGATCTCGCCCATCACATCCTTTCCAGCTGGGTTTCCAGCCATCAATATTCCTATCCCCCCATCGTCATCAATATTTCTGACGGTGAAGCTACGGATTTCGGCCCCGTACCGCAGGCCGAGGCGCTGACCAGCCTGACCACGGTGGATGGTAATGTGCTTTTGCTGAACTGCCATATCTCCAGCCAGCCGGTCCAGCCGATCATTTTTCCAGAAAACGATAACGACCTGCCGGATGAATTCGCCCGGACCCTGTTCCAAGTGTCCAGTGAACTGCCGGCCAGCATGCGCGGTCTGGCCCGCAACGAGAACATCATGTTGGGCGAGAACGCACGCGGCTTCGCGTTCAATGCTGACTTGGTGGAATTGATCCGGTTTCTGGACATCGGCACACGCGCCAGCAACCTGCGTTAATCCAAAAAAAGCCCGTGGAAACCACTGTGCAAGTGTTCTGGGTGCCCAAGGAGGGCTACAGCCCGGACGAGTACGAAGACGCTTTCAGTTGTTCCCCCGAAAACGGCCACTTTGCCATTGCGGACGGAGCCACCGAGTCTTCATTCGCGGACCTGTGGGCTCAGTGTCTGGTCCAGCGCTATACAGCGAATCCTCCCCAAGGAACTCCACCCGATTCAAACACCCTCATCCAGTGGCTCAGCCCGCTGCAAAAAGAGTGGCATGCCAGCATCGCTTGGGACCGCTTGCCTTGGTATGCTGAAGAAAAGGCCCGTACGGGGGCGTTTGCCACCCTGTTAGGCATCCGCTTCGAACCGCCCAAACCACCGGAAAAACCCTCCTTTTTCCAACGCCTTTTTGGCGGTGGTGATAAAGGTTCCGGCCTGCCCAAGTGGCACGCCATCACCGTCGGGGACAGCAACATGTTCCAGATCCGGAACAACACGCTGATCAAAACTTGGCCCATCCAAAAAGCCGCCGAATTTGACAGCCGCCCCTGCCTCCTCTCCAGCAATCCCAACCGCAACCAGCCTGTCTGGTCACAAGTTCAATACCTGCTCGGGGATTATCAGGAAAATGACATTTTCATCTTGGCCACCGACGCCATCGCCAAGTGGTTCCTTCAGAGGCATGAGGCTGGCACCAAGCCTTGGCAGCAATTGCAAGAGATCAAAGACGATGCCGAATACGCCAAATTTGTCACCAAACTGCGCAAAGACTTCGGCATGCGCAATGACGATACAACCGTAATCCTTTTCAAATGGATTGCCTCCAAGCAATCCTGAGACACGCCATCGCCAAACCGTAGACATCATGAACTGGCCCTCTCACACAGATTATCAAGATTCCATCCAAAACCCGCACATCTGCTTCGAAGATGCCGAGCTCAAGGAAAGCGAAGTCAAATGTGACATGCTGGGCCTGCCCAAGGTGATGTCCGGTAACTTCGCCAGCGTCTATTCCGTCACTGCCGGCTCCAATCGCTACGCCATCCGTTGCTTCGTCCGTCAGGTGCTCGGTCAGCAAGGCCGCTATGCCCGCATGAGCCAGCAGCTCCTCGGGCTTGGGCTGGATTGTCTCGTTGGCTTTGAATACATCCTCCGCGGCATCAAAGTCCGCAATGAATGGTATCCCGTGGTCAAAATGGCCTGGGTCGACGGTCTGCCGCTCAATCAGCACATCGAGGAGATCTACGATAAACCCGACCTCCTCCTCGACCTTGCCAAGAAATTGCGCGTGGTCATGAAAGGTCTGCGCGACAACCAGCTCGCCCACGGCGATCTGCAACACGGCAACGTCATGGTCACCCCGGATAACGAGATCCGCCTGGTGGACTACGACGGCATGTATACCCCTGCTTTCCGTGGAAAAGCGCCGGAATTGGGTCATGCCAACTTCCAGCATCCACGCCGCACTTCCGATTTCTACAACGAAGACCTCGACAACTTTGCGGCCATCGTCATCCACACCTCATTATTGGCCCTCGCCAGCGAACCTGCCCTGTTCAAGGACTTCTACACCGGCGACAACCTCCTGATGCTATCCTCGGATTTCAAGAACCCGGGTCAATCAAAGGTGATCAAGCGCTTCAAGGAAAACAAAGACGACAAGGTCAAAAAACTCGGCGAATTGCTGGAGCGCATCTGCCTTGCGGATGTCTCCAAGGTGCCAGTTTACGAAGACGTCATGGTTGCCTTGGATAACGGCAGCATGGATGAAGTCATCAAAAGCATTTCCGCCGCCGCTGCACCTGCTACCACCGCCCCCGGCACTGGTGCTGAAGGCGGCTGGTGGGCTGGTGGTGCCGCCCCTGAACCCGAGCCGCAGGGCAGTCGCCCGGCCACCGGTTCCCGCGTGGGGAGCATTCCTCCGACTTCCCGGCCAACATCACCCTCGACACCTGCGAAATCCTCACCTGGCCTCAGTGTCACCCCAACGCCCACACCGGCTTGGGCCAGTTCGAACGCGCCCAAGCCATCGGTCACCGCACCGCGCACCGCGCCTTCAGTGCGTCAACCACAGCCCACGCCGCAAACTCCGGCTCCAGCAGGTGGTAATGACAACATGAAGCTCTACCTGATTCTGGGCGGCGTAGGCATCTTGGTCTTCATTCTGTTCTATGTCTTAAGCCGTTAAGCCTCAACAGGAACCATTACCCCAAGCGAATGCCCCGCTCATCGGCGGGGCTTTTGCTTTGGCACACTGGACGATCAGTACACCCGATACCTGCTATTTACCTCTTGCTATTGAGACTCTGTTGCAATAAGAAGGCCACCCCTTATGAAACTCAGTCTCAATAAGAAGACATCATTTCGTTGCCTGGGATGCCTTGGCGGTGCGGTTACCCTCACTTTCGCGGCGGGTCTCCACGCCCAAACCAGCACCAATGACCAACCCGTCCGCCTGCCTGAAGTGCTAATCCAGGCTGAAGCCGAAGCCTCTGGCACCGTGCAGGCCCCTTTCCTTCCCGATGTGCAAGGCACCAAGATCAACGCCGGTAAAAAGACAGCCGTAATTGATCTGGATAAAATCCCGCCCGTGGTGAACAACAACTACCGGCAGGCCCTTTCCCAAACCCCCGGCCTGCTCTTGAGCGAGGAAACCAGCCCGCTCGTCTCCATCGGTTACCGCGGACTCAATCCGCATCGCGCCCAATTCACCCAGGTGTTGAAAGATGGCATCCCCATCCATGCCGACATGCTCGGCTACCCAGAAGCCTACTACACACCGCCACTGGACACTGTTGACCGGATAGAATTCCTCCACGGCGGTGCCTCCCTGATGTATGGCCCACAACCCGGCGGAGCGCTGAACTACGTCACTCACATGCCGCGGTTGGACAAGGAATTTTCCGCCCGCTCCCAGCACATCTTCGGTTCGGATAATCTCTACTCCACGTTCAACTCCTTGGATGGCACGATCGGCCGCCTCGGCTACTACGCCTATTTCAACCATCGCCAGACCGATGGCTTCCGCACCGCCAACAGTGATTACGACCTCTATGCTGGCAGCGCCAAGCTCGTGCTGGATGCCCAATCGGACAGCCGCTGGATCTTCACTTTTGACGGCTACGAGGAAGAACACGGCGAACCCGGTGGCCTCTCCTTCAATGCCGGTCCCGGTTACGATGTGGACCGCGATGCCACCACGCGTTTCAACGACCGCTTCCGCCTCGAACGCTACTTCGCCTCACTCGCCTACGAGAAAGATTTCAGCGATACCACCCAGATGACGGTGCAGGCGTGGGGCGGCTACTACCAGCGCTGGAGCAAACGCCAGACCGGTGGCGGCTTCGGCACCGTGGCTGCAGGTGGGGGCAACAATATCGAAACGCAAGAGTTCTACACCAAGGGCATCGAAGCCCGCTTGCGCCACGACTGGGACCTTGGCGAGAATGTGAACACGCTCGCCGCCGGCGTCATGCTCTACCACACGGATTCACCCCGCGTGGACAAGACCGGCCTGACCCCGACTGCGGATGACGGTGCCATCGCCACCCAAGTCGACCGCTCGGTCCTCTATGCGCCGGTTTTCGTGGAGAACAAATTCCAAGTCGGCAAATTCTCCCTCACCCCGGGTCTGCGCGTGGAAAACTACGTGCAAGAAGTTCAGAACTTCACCACCGGCCGCAATGTAGAGGATCGCGAGATAGTCCCGCTGGTCGGCGTGGGTCTCGCCTATGAGGTGACTGCAAGCACCACTGCCTACGCCAATGTCTCCCAGGCCTACCGCCCGAAGATATTCACGGAGAGCGTCCCCCAAGGCGGTGGCACGATCGCCGCAGCAGATCTCAATCCCGGCTCCAGCTGGCAGTATGAGATCGGCTATCGCGGCCAGTTGGATTCCTATTTCACCTGGGACACCAGCTTCTTCCTGCTCGATTTCGACAACCAGATCGGCACGGTCGGCACCTCCATCGTCAACGTCGGTCGCAGCATCCACCGTGGCTGGGAAGGTGCGGTGGAGCTCGACATCATCGGTCTGACAGATCGGATCAACGGCTCGGACAATGTCAGCACTTGGGGCTCCCTCAGCCTCTACGGCAACCTCATGCTGCTCGACGCCGAGATCGTCAGCAGTACCCCCTCCACAAACCCGCAGTACGCCCCGGACTATCTCCTGCGCACGGGCACCATCTACCGTTATCAGGATCGGGTGAAGATCGCCCTGCTGGGCACCTTCGTCGGCCAACACTTTGCCGATGATGCGAATACTCCCAACCGCCGTATCCCGGCCTACATGACTTGGGATCTCACTGCTGAGTTCAAGGTTTACAAGGATATGGTCGGCATCGTCGCGGGCATCAACAACCTCTTAGACGAGGACTACTACTCCCGCATCCGTGGTGACGGTATCGACCCCTCCTACGGCCGTAATTACTACGCAGGTCTCTCCTTCGCGTTCTAAGCGCTTAAATTGCTGATGCAAAAGGCGCCGGCTCCAATGCTGGCGCCTTTTTGCTTATTTGCATAAAAGCAAACGCGGTCCGCTTCGTTAGATACCGGGGTAACCGCATGGGGCATGAACGGACACAATTCCTCAGCTGAAATAAAAAGGAAACCCGCCTCAAATTGACCAGCCGGTGCCACCGATAGGGGCTAGCACCCCTTGTTCTTGCAAGCCCCCAGCCGTTTCAACTCATCGCAGGAGGCTGATATCTGCAACCGTTGCGACTTCATGGAGAAGCCCAGTTTATGGCTGATCTGGCTCTCGATTTCCTCAATCTTGTCACTCTCGAACTCCACGATCTTTTCGCAATCCTGACAGATCAGATGGTTGTGGTTCGGATGATCCGCGTAGTTCGGATCGTAGAACTTGTAGTCCTTGCCGAAATCCATCTCATGCACCAGCCCGCTCTCGGTCAACAAGGGCAAAGTGCGATACACCGTCGCGCGGGAGACAGACTTGTCCTTAAGCCGCGACCATTCCAGCAACTGCTCCGCCGTGAAGTGCTTATCCGTGCTGAAAACCGTGTCCACAATCGCCTGGCGCTGCGACGTGATGCGCAGATTCTTCTTCGCCAGGAAATCCATGAAGCGACGTTTCGCCTCAGTTTTATCGATTGCCGACATACTGTTACTATATTTTGCCCCACGCCTAAGTCAACGAGTGTCAGCCCCCGGTTTCCTCCAAAAACTGGCGCATCTCTGAAATCTGCCTATATTGCGCCCACCTGCCCAGGCAGGGAGACTCATTGTGAACATCGAAATCATCAACACCGGCTCCGAACTCATGCTGGGCCGCGTCCTCAATACTCACCAGCAATGGCTCTGCCGCCAGCTCACCGACCGTGGCTATCTCGTGCAGCGCCAAGTATCCATCGCCGACGAAGGCCGCGCCATCCAAAACGCCGTGCGCGAAGCCGCTGGTCATGCCGACCTCATCATCTGCACCGGCGGGCTCGGCCCCACCTCGGACGATGTCACCCGTGATCTGATCGCCGAACTCCTCGGCAAACCACTGCATGATGATCCACGCATCGCCGCACATATCGAGGGCTTTTTCACCCGTCGCAAACGCCCCATGCCGCCCAGCACTTTGGTGCAGGCCCGTGTGCCGGAGGGCGCGCTCGTGTTGGAAAACCGCCTCGGCACAGCCCCTGGCTTGGCGATGAAGCTGGACACGAATCCTTATCGCCCTGACCTTAAAGCGACTTGGATCGTCATGCTGCCCGGTCCTCCGCGCGAATTGCGCCCGATGTTTCTCGAGGAAGTCGTCCCCTTCCTCAATCGCGAGTTCCCGCGTGATACGCTCTTCACCTGCCGCACTTTGCGTAGCGTCGGTTTGGGAGAATCACGCGTGGAAGAACAGATCGCCCCTGCCCTCGCCCATCTCACCAAGGCAGGTCTGCAGATCGGCTACTGTGCCCGCGTGGGGGAAGTGGATGTGCGCCTCGTCTTTGAGGGCTGTGGTGCGGATGAAACGGTGCAGGAGGCCGTCGATATCGTTTATCAGCAAATCGGCCGCCATATCTTTGCCGAAGATGATGAGAACCTGGAAAACACCATCGTCAAGCTCCTCACCGAACGGAAGCAAACGCTAGCGCTCGCCGAATCCTGCACGGGCGGCTTCATCGCCCATCGCCTCACCAATGTCTCCGGGGCCTCTGCCGTTTTGCTGGCTGGACTCGTCACCTACAGCAACGAAGCCAAACAGCAATTCCTCGGCGTCTCCGCGGAAACTTTGGCCACTGACGGAGCCGTCAGCGAAGCCACCGCGCGCGCCATGGTAGAAGGCGCCCGCAACCGCACGGGAGCCGACTATGCCCTCGCCGTCACCGGTATCGCCGGCCCCACCGGCGGCACACCAGATAAACCAGTCGGTACCGTTTTTATCGCCTTCACCGATGGCGAGAATTCCGTGGTCATCAATCCGCTCAACACCTTCGACCGCGAGACCTTCAAATACATTACCTCCCAACAAGCGTTGGAACTGCTCCGCCGCAGGCTCCTGAAGCTGGACGTGTAAGCCTAACTCTCAACCAAAAGAAAAACCCCGCAGGCATAACCTGCGGGGTTTTCAAATACTTCGAGCGGACGATTACTGGCCGTTGTTGCCGATCGCTTCCACCGGGCAGCCTTCCATGGCTTCCTTGCACTGGGCTTCTTCTTCCGCCGATTCCGGCTGTTTAAACACGTAGGAGTGTCCGCCGTCATCGTTGCGGGTGAAGTTCTGCGGTGCGGTTTCACGGCACAAATCGCAGTCAATGCACTGATTGTCCACGTAATACTTGCCCGTCACGTTCTGCGAATAGCTATTTTCTAGGTCAGCCATAAAAGTCAGTTTATAGATTCAAAACTTTGCTAGATATGCGGCTCTGACGCCCGCTTGGCAAGCCCATTTATGGCTCTTTTTTCACATCGGCACCAAGTTTACCCTATCCAGCTACCCAGAAACACTAACATACCTGCAAGGGAATCTCAGCCCCAAGGCGTCCGCTCATTTATTTCATGAAATGGATGACGAGAACGACGGCTGGCCACCTAACAAAACGCTTCCCAACCCGCCCCTTTCCCCTATCTTCCCGCCCCGTGAGTACAAATTCTACTCGTAAGACCAAGATTATCGCGACTCTTGGACCCGCGACCGATTCGCCGGAGATGTTAGGCCGGATGATCGATGCGGGCATGAACATCGCCCGTTTGAACATGTCCCACGCCCCCCATGACTGGGTCCGGCGTGTTGTGAAAGATATCCGTGCTGCCGCCCAAGAACGCGGCGTCAGTGTCGGCATCCTGATGGATACCCAAGGCCCGGCCATCCGCACGGGCGATCTGCCCGTGCCGCTGGATCTCCAGCCCGGACAAAAATTCACCCTCACCGTCCGTGGGGAGCAAAGTGAAGAAGTCCACTCAGTGGACGTGAACTACGAGAACTTCATCAACGACATCAGTATCGGCGACGTCGTGCTCGTGGATAACGGCGCCATCCACATGAAGGTGCTGGCCAAGCATGACAACAAGGTGGAGTGCGAAGTGCTCACACCCGGCAAGCTGGGCAGCCGCCGTCACATCAACCTCCCCGGCGTCAAGGTCAGCCTGCCGGCCATGACCAGCAAAGACCTCGCCGACATCGCCGTCGGTCTGGAACTGGGCGTTGATTACATCGCCCTTTCCTTCGTGCGTGAAGCCAAGGACATCCTTCAGCTTCGCGCGGTGGTTGAAAAAGCCAAACATCGCCCGCTCATCGTGGCCAAGATCGAGGACCAGCAGGCCATCAAGAATATCAATAGCATCATCGCCGAGGCCGATGCCATCATGGTGGCCCGTGGCGACCTGGGTATCGAATGCCCCTACGAGGAACTGCCCATCATCCAGCGTAAGATCGTGAAGACCTGTCTGCGGGTCGGTCGCCCCGTCATCGTGGCCACCCACATGCTGGAGAGCATGATCAATACGCCTCACCCCACCCGCGCCGAGATCACCGACGTGGCCAACGCCGTCTTCGAACAGGCGGATGCCATCATGCTCAGCGGCGAGACCACCGTGGGCAAATACCCGCTCAAATGCGTCGAGGTCATGGATCGCGTGGCCCAGCGCATCGAACGCTCCGGCGGGGCCAACTTCCAGGACCGCGCTGATTTCACGAGTCCGCGCCAGAAGCTCGTGAAGAGCGCCGTCGTCATGGCCGATGAACTCCGCGCCGAGGCCATCATCATTTTCACCCTGCGCGGCACCATGGCCCGCTACACTTCATGGATGCGTCCGCGTTACTCGAAGATCTTTGCGGTCTGCGAAACGCAGGAACTGGCCGACCAGTTGACCCTGCTCTGCGGTGTCATCCCGGTCGTCATGCCGTTCAACCATGCCTCCCCGGAAAAGACCATCAATCCCGCCATCGCGGAATTGAAGCAAAAGAACCAGCTCACCAAGGGCAACACCGTGGTTGTCGTCAGCTCCATCTCCGCTGAGGAACGCATCGTGGAAGCCATCCAGATGCGCGTGGTGGAATAAGCAAACAGTCACTCATCCAGAGGGCTGCATGGATTTCCGTGCAGCCCTTTTTGCTTCACTGCCTGATTTTCAAGTTCTCGGGATAAATGAAATAGTTCAGCAATTCCTGCTCGTGAAAATCCGGAGTTAAAGCCGTGAGCTGCTGCACGCTGCCATCAGCCATCCCATACGTCCTTGTCCAATCTCCCGTCACCGTCTGAAACAAACCACCTCGCATCACGATGGTCTTGCCCGGATTTTCCAACTGACTGACTTTGATGTTCCCCAACGGGAACAACTCAAACCCTTGCGTCGCTTCGGCATCGGGAACTTCCTCGACCGTCTTGGCCGCCTCCTCAAAACTGGCAGGATAAACCCCTTGGTTGCTGGCGGCATGCATGTGAAAAGCCAGCACCCATCGCTTGGCCGTGTTGATATTTCTCGCCCGCGTTGCCTTGTCGATTTCTTCGCGCTGGTTCACCTGCGCTGTTTCAACCGGTTGTGGGGAAGGCACCACCTTCTGTTTGTTCATCTTCTCCAAATCCACCACTTCCCGGCGTAAGACACCGATCTGCCCGCGCAAACGCAGCAACTCCGTCCGCTCATCATCGGAGAGGCTTCGCTCTGACACCGTGGACATGGGCCGTTGCTTCAAAGACTCGATCTCAAGCTGCTGCTCTTCGATCTGTCTTTGTTGTCGTTCATATTGGGCTCGCAATTCCGTTTCTTGCCGTTGCTTCAACGCCAAGCCGCCCGCGAGTCCGGCGATCACTATCGCCCCGGCGATTCCCAATTTTGTCGTGGTCATAAATTGAATCACTCCTACAGTGGCGCCAACCCCTCCAGCGGCATTGGCGAGTGCGACTCCCGAAACCGTCAAGGCCAGGCCACTGGGCGCAGCATTCACCGCCCCCGTGGTCAGCAAAGTCCCCAAGGCCGCGGTCGAATAAGCCACCCCTTTCCGCTTAAGAATGCCCTGCAATTTCTCCAACGCCCGGTTCACCCGCATCCGGGCCGCATCTTCATTGCTGCCCAGAGCCATCCCCACCGTCCGAAAATCACTCACCTCATAAAACCGCAGCAGGATGGCCTTCCGATCTTCCTCACCCAGTTGGTTGATGGCTTCATCCAAAATCGGCGCAATTGTTTCCATGCGTGCCTCCGTCGGTTGTGTTTGGGCATTCATAAGCAGGGCCTGGGTTTCACGCTCGAGACGTCGGCGCTCGGTCCGCATGGCCTTACTGGCCACATTGCAAGTGGTGCGGTGCAGCCACCCGCCCAAAGAGCTTTCGCGGGAAAGTTTCCGGGCATTCTGGGCCAGTTGGAGAAACACCGTCTGCACCACATCCTGCGCCAGATGCGCATCACCACCGGCCAGACGCAGGGCGGTGGTGTAAACCAGATTGACGTAACGGGACACCAACTCCCGAAAGGCCGTCTCTGATCCTTCCTCCACATAAGCCGCCAGTAACTGTTGGGTTTCCGTCATGCTCTTTTAAAAGTAAAACCCCGCTAAAAAAGGAAACCGAACAAAAAAACTTTCCCAAAGAGCTCCACTCTCGCCGCCAAAAGATATGACAAGCCCCGAATCTTCAGTATAGTTGTGCCAAGGTATGAGCCACGACCGCTTCCCATCACATGTGCTGAACCTCGGCTACATCGAAGAATTGCAAGCTGCCTACCGCCAGCAACCGGAGTCGGTCCCCCCCGAATGGCGGGAGTTCTTCCGCTCCCAGACCGATGGCGAAAACGGCGTAACGACTTTCTTTTCCACCCCACCGGCAGAGTCCCCGGCTCCTTGCGCTACATTGAACGGAGATGATTCCGGTGTCTGGCAAGACCGCATCAACCAGCTCATCCGCGCGTATCGTGTCCGCGGCCATATCATTGCCCAGGTTCACCCCATCGGCGAGACGCCCCGTATCCCGGCGGAACTGGACCCTTCCTTCTACGGCTTCACGCCCGATGATCTGAATAAAAAATTTTCCTGCGAGGCCCTAATCCACGGAGAGACGCTGGCCTTGCACCAGATCCTCGAGATTCTGCGGAACACCTACTGCCGGTCCATCGGCGTGCAATACATGCACATCGATGACCTGGAAGTGCGCCGCTGGTTGCAGCAGCAGATGGAGCCCAACCAGAACCGCACCACCCTGCCCCATGACATCCAGTTGCGCATCCTCTCCCGGCTCACCGATGCCGTGACCTTTGAGGAATTCATCCGGAAAAAATTCTTGGGTGCCAAGAGCTTCTCTCTGGAAGGCAGTGAAAGCCTTATCCCTCTGCTGGATCTCGCCATTGAGCAAGCCGGTGGTCAGGGCGTAAAAGAGATCGTCATCGGCATGGCCCATCGCGGCCGCCTCAACGTGCTGGCCAACATCATGCACAAGAGCCCACGCCAGATCTTCCGCGAGTTCGCCGATGCCGATCCCGAGCAATACACCGGCCGCGGCGATGTGAAGTATCACTTGGGCCACAGTCACGACTGGGAAACAGCCGCCGGTGATTCCGTCCATCTTTCGCTCTGCTTCAACCCTAGCCATCTCGAGTTCGTGAACCCCGTGGTGCTTGGTCGGGTACGCGCCAAGCAGGACCGCGTGGGCGATCAAGACCGCAGCACGTGCATGGGACTGCTCATCCACGGTGATGCGGCTTTTGCCGGTGAAGGCATCGTGCAGGAGACGCTCAACCTCAGCCAACTGGCCGGCTACACCACCGGCGGCACGTTGCACATCATCGTCAACAACCAGATCGGCTTTACCACCTCGCCAATCGATTCCCGCTCCTGCGCTTACGCCACGGATGTCGCCCGCATGCTGCAATCCCCGGTCTTCCATGTGAACGGCGAAGACCCCGAGGCCGTTGCCAAGTCGCTGCAAGTGGCGATGGATTTCCGCAAGAAATTCAAACGCGACGTGTTCATCGACATGTATGGCTACCGCAAGCTTGGCCATAACGAAACCGATGAACCCTCCTTCACCCAGCCGGTCTTGTATCAAGCCATCGCCAAACGGAAACCCGTGCGCGAGGCTTATCTGGATCACCTCATGAAAATCGGCGAGGTCACGCAGGAGGAAGCCGAGCAGATCGCTACCGAGAGCCGTGAAAAGCTTGAGTTGGAGCTGAACGAATCCCGCAGTAAGGATTACAAAAAGCCCGGCGAAAAACAGCGTGGCATCTGGGCCAAGACCTCGTTCCAAGGCGGCGATGAAAACCCGACCAACGAAGTCGAGACCGGCGTAGAGCCCGCCCGCCTGAGCGCCTTGCTGCAAAGGCTCACTGAGCATCCGTCCCGTTTCACGCCTCACCCCAAGCTGGAGCGCCTACATGAATCTTGGCGCAAGATGGCCGCGGGCGAGGAACCGCTGGATTGGGCCGCCGCCGAAGCCCTGGCTTATGCCACGCTTTTGACCGAAGGGGTGCGCGTCCGCCTGTCTGGTCAGGATTGCCGCCGTGGCACCTTCAGCCATCGCCATGCGGTGATGCATGACTACACCGGTCGCGGCACCTACACCCCGTTGCAGCGTCTGGATGATCAACAGGCTCCTTTCGAAGTTTACAACAGCCCGCTCTCGGAAGCTGGTGTATTAAGTTTCGATTACGGCTTCAGCCTCGACACTCCTGATGGCTTGGTGATCTGGGAAGCGCAGTTCGGCGACTTTGTGAATTGCGCCCAGGTCATCATCGACCAATTCATCACCAGTGCGGAAGACAAATGGCGACGTCTCTCCGGAATCGTGATGCTTCTGCCGCATGGTTACGAAGGCATGGGCCCGGAGCATTCCAGCGCGCGTATGGAACGTTTCCTCACGCAATGCGCGGAGGATAACATCCAAGTCGCCTACCCTTCCACACCAGCCCAGTTCTTCCATTTACTCCGTCGTCAGTCCAAGAGTCTTTGGCGCAAACCGCTCGTGGTCTTCACACCCAAGAGTATGTTGCGTCTGCCAGAAGCCCGCTCGACGTTGGCCGAACTGGCCGAAGGAAAGTTCCAGCACGTGATCCCAGACACCACCGTGACTGGAAAAGTGAGCCGCATCTTGTTGTGCAGCGGCAAGCTGTACCACGAGCTGAACAAATTCCGCGCGGAGAATGATCGTGATGATGTCGCCATCATCCGTATCGAACAGTTCTACCCGTTCAAACGTGATTTATTGGAAAAGGAATTCGACAAGTTCCCGGCAGGCACACCCGTTTTCTGGGTCCAGGAAGAACCCATCAACATGGGTGCCTACACCTTTTTGCATCTACGCCTGCACAACCTGCGCCGCCTGCCGCTCTCCGTCGTGGCTCGCGCCGAATCAGCAAGTCCGGCCACCGGCTCTGCCACCGCGCACAAGCATGAGCAGCAGTTCATCCTGACGAACGCCTTCGGGCAAAAATAATAAGCATCAGCAAGCACGACCAAAGTTATGGCCATCGAAATCAAAATCCCGTCGCTCGGCGAATCCATCACCGAAGTCCAGATCGCTTCCTGGCTGGTCAAGGAAGGTGACACCGTCACCAAGGACCAGAACCTGGTCAGCATCGAGAGTGAAAAGGCCACCGTCGAAGTCCCCGCCCCGGAAGCCGGTGTCGTGAGCAGCATTCTCCAAACGGACGGTGCCACTGTGAAGGTCGGCGATGTCATCGCTCATCTCGAGACAGCCGGCGGCAAAGCCAGCTCCAAGGCGGCCAAGAAATCTACCGACGAACCTAGGACCGCGGAGAAGCCCGCTGAGAAAAAAGAATCCAAAGCGGAAAGCGCTGCCCCCAAGAAAAAGGAAAAAGCAGAACCAGCCCCCGCACCTGAGCCAGAGCCCGAACCAGAAGCCAAGGAAGAGCCAGCCAGCGAGCCGGAAGCGAAGGAGGAACCCAAGCCTGCTCCAGCTCCCGCCAAACCCGCCCCGGCCCCTGCTCCGCAAGCGACCACGAGCAAACCCGCCGGTTCACGCGTAGATGAGACCAAGCCCATGACCCTCTTGCGCCGCACTGTGGCCAAGCGGCTCCTCGATGCCCAGCAGAGCATGGCCATCCTCTCGACCTTCAACGAGATCGACATGTCCGCCGTCATCGCGTTGCGCAAACAATATCAGGAATCGTTCGTGGCCAAGTCCGGCGTGAAACTGGGCTTCATGTCCTTCTTCGTGAAGGCCGTCATCGAGGCCCTCAAATCCGTGCCGCAACTCAATGCCGAGATCCGCGGCAACGACATCGTTTACCATCACTACTTCGACATCGGCGTCGCCATCGGCGCGGGTAAGGGTCTCGTCGTCCCGCCCGTGCGCAATGCCGAAACCATGAGTTTCGCCGAGATCGAAAAAGCCATCGCTGATCTGGGTAGCCGTGCGAAAGAGAATAGACTCAAACCGCAGGAACTTGAGGGCGGCACCTTCACCATCACCAATGGCGGCGTGTATGGTTCCCTGCTCTCCACCCCCATCATCAATCCGCCCCAGAGCGGCATCCTAGGCCTGCACTCCATGCAGGAGCGCCCCGTCGCCCGCGCCGGCCAGGTCGTCATCCGTCCCATGATGTATATGGCACTGAGCTACGATCACCGCATCGTCGATGGCCGGGAAGCAGTGCAGTTCCTCGTGCGCGTGAAGGAACTCATCGAAGACCCGACTCGGCTGCTCTTGGAAGTCTGATCCGAGTCAACGTAACAGACCTCGTACGACCTAAAAACAGGCACTTGGCAGCAAGCTTCCGCTCGCCAATCGCTACTGCATAAGGTATATCATAACCCAATGCAGTCGTCGTTCCGACCGCCTGGTGGTGAGAAAACTTGGTCTGCCCTGGCTTTGATGCTGGGTGGCCTCGCCTCAATCGTGCTGGTCCTGCTCGACAAGGCGCCCTCCCCCGTCATGACCTGGCTCACGGGCATCTGGCTGCTGTTCTCCGGCTACGGCGTCTGGCGTAACCGCTTGTGGGGCTACTGGTTCGGCCTGCTGGCCACCGCCTACATCTCGGTGCGTCTGGGGGTCCTTTTGGCGAAGGGCCCCTTCGACCCCATGCAACTGGTCTTCTGCCTCTGCTTCGTCTGGTTCACCGTCGCGCTCTTCATGGAGCGCCCGCGCCGCCGCAAGGACGACCGCCCCCTCATCTCCCTCGTCCTCCTCCTGCGCGAGAGCCGCGGCATGGATGTCGATTCCCTCGCCCAACGCACCAGCATCGCGTGGGGTGTCCCGGTGGAAACAGCCAAGGACAAGGATGTCTCCCAAGACGAAAACGTGGCGGACAAGACCTACGTCGTCGGCACCACCCCGCTCTTCATGATCGGTCATCAAAGCTGCTGCTACCTCGTCAATAATTTCGACCGCCCCTATTTCGATGAGCCGGACAAGGCCGCCGAAGATTGCCCCGACCTCCGTTTGAAGAAAGT
>JAURFH010000095.1 GCA_030834415.1 Verrucomicrobiota bacterium
GTTACCGGAAGTTCTGGCAGCATGATCTGGACACCCCTCTGCCCAAGGATTGCGGGAAATATGATTTGATTTGCTGCTGCGAAGGCTTGGAGCATTTGGGCAACCCCTTGCTGTTCCTGCGCGAACTTCATCGCTTGCTGGCGGATGACGGGTTGTTGGTGGTCACCACTCCCAACGCATGGTATCCGCAGTCGCGCTTGCAGTTCTTGCACCGGGGGTTCTTCCCCTCGTTCCCGCCCTTGGCTGGGAAAGTGGTACCGGGCTCGCACATGCACATCACTCCTTGGACGTATCCGCAGCTCTATGTCTATCTAAAGCTGGCGGGGTTCAAGCCACCGCAAATCCTCCCGGAAGAGCTTTCCAAGGCCAAGCACCTGCATGAAAGATTGCTCGCCTGGCCTGCCCGCCTCTATTGTCGGGGCCGAGAAAAGCGCGCCACTACTGAGGAAACCCGTGCCTATTGGCAGGCGGCCGGTTCTGATGCTTCCCTTCTGGGCCGGCATCTCACCACCGTGACCTCCAAAGCCACGGCCCCTTGACCGCAAGGTCCTCCGTCTTGGCCCAGTAACTGACGAATGTCTTCCGCTCCGAAACATAAATGGCGCATCGCCCATTCCGAGGCTTCCCTTGGCTGGGGTGGACAGGAGCACCGGGTCTACGCGGAATTGATGGGCTTCAAACAGCGCGGCCATGAGGTGTGGCTCATCGCCCCGGAGACAGCCGGTGTGTTTGCCCGGTCCAAAGAAGCGGGCATCGGGGTGGAACCGCTTAAGCGTGGCAAACTGCGTTTTCCTTTTGAAGCCATGCGCTTGGCTACTTGGCTGAAGAAACACCAGATCGATGTTCTTAACACCCACAGCTCAGCAGATGGTTGGCTAGTGGGAGTAGCCGGCCGACTGGCCAAAGTTCCCTTGCTCATCCGCAGCCGTCATATCGATGTCAGTTACCCGAACCGCTGGTTGAGCCGTCACGCCTTCACGACTTTCGCCGATCACGTGCTGACCACCAGTCACAAGATCACCGAGCATTTTCAGGCAAATTTCCAGCTGGCTGACGACCATATCACAACCCTGCCGACAGGTATCGACATCCGAAAGTTCCATCCCGAAGGGCCCAAGTCAGACATCATCACCCAGCACGGCAACCCCACCCTGCCCGCCGTGGCGATGATCTCTGTGCTGCGATCATGGAAAGGGCATGACACGTTTTTGGAAGCCATCAAGCGCCTGCAAACAAAGGGCTTCGCCGCCCGCTATTTCATCGTGGGAAGCGGCCCGCAGGAGCCCCTCTTGAAGGAAAAGATCAAGAATGCAGGATTGTCGGATGTGATCCAGCTCTGCGGGCACCGGGAAGATGTGGCGGATATCTTACGCGCCATCGATGTGCTGGTCATCGCCTCGACCAAACATGAAGGCATCCCGCAGATCGGTTTGCAGGCACTGGCGAGCAAAACAGCGGTGGTTGGCAGTGATGCGGGTGGCACTCCAGAGATTATCCGCCATGGCGTGACTGGCCGCAATTTCCCCGCCGGAAATGGCGAAGCCCTGGCACAAGCCATTCAAGAGTCAGTGCAACAAGTTGAGTTAACCCGGACTTACACAGAAGCGGGTCGTAAGATGGTCGAACAGGAACACAGTCTGGATGTGATGCTCGACAAGCTGGAAGACATTTACCGCCGTCACTTGGGCTGAAGTTCGCCTTCTTTTCGAGAGTCTGCCTTAGGGCGGGATTTCGGTCCCTGCAAAGGCTGGGGAGCCCCCAGTAACTTCACATAAACCCATTTCTCCAGCGGTCGGAACGGCCGCAGCCAACCGTAGAAAGGCGAATAGATTAAACGCAGTCGGATGGCCGAGAGCAGCATCGTCAGCGAGGTCTTGCCCAACACCACCTTGGAGCCGATCTGGTCGGTCCACTCGGTGGGCACTTCCAGGATACGGTAGCCAGCCCGTCTCAAAGCAAAGAGCAGATTGATGTCAAAGGCCATGTCCGCGATGCGCAGCATGTCATGCACTTTTTCCACCGCCTCGCGCTTCATCACTTTGGCCCCGCATTGAGTATCACGGATGTTCATCCAGAAGAGGCTTTGCACGATGAGGTGAAAGCAGCGACTGGCGAACTGGCGCTTGGTGGTCTGGGCCTGATGCAACACCGCACCTTCGATCCAGCGCGAACCGATCACACAATCCGCCTCATCCATGCGCTTGACCAAATCGTGAAAAGCCTTGGGCGGCGTGGCCCCATCGGCATCGACATAGCCGACGAGGTCAGCCATAGGGGCGAGCTTCAACCCCTCGATAAGCGCCCCCCCCTTGCCGATTGGGGCAGGGAAATCCACAGCATGGATGAAGGGGTAATCCTTGGCCACACGATTCACCACGGCCAAGGTGTTGTCCCGGCAACCGTTCAAGACCACAACGAGCTGGAATTTGCCCTCATAATTTGCCGCGAAGTATGCGCCGTATTGACGTAATACCGGCTCTATCCGGCCTTCTTCATTGTAGGCCGGAATGAGCAATAACAGGCTCGGATTGGTCGCGGGCACGGCTGGCAAATAACAGAACCTCGCGAGAATGCAACTTTCTGTCAACCTACAGCCCCTTAAATTCGCTTGGCAGACCGGCCCGGAAAGAACAAATTCAGCGCAATGAACCCCCGTTATCTTGCTCTGGTTTTATTGTCAGCTTCACTTATCCATGCCCCGGCGCAAACACCCCCGGCGCCTAAGCCAGCCCCGCAATTGCCCGATGTGGCCGCCCCGAAACTCGGCCCGGACGGCTCGGTGAATGTCGGTTTCCAGAAGAGCCACGAAAGCTTCGTCGCCACCGCCAAGAAAGGCGATGTGGGCGTGGTTTTCCTCGGGGATTCCATCACCGCAGGTTGGAAAGGCCAGAAGGCCATTTGGGATGCCGCCTTTGGCAAGTATAAGCCGGCGAATTTCGGTATCGGCGGGGACCGCACCCAGCATGTGCTCTGGCGCATCCAGAACGGGGAGTTGGACGGCATCAAGCCCAAGGCAGCGGTGGTGATGATCGGCACGAACAATTCAGGCAGCGATCCGGCCGATGGCATCGCGCGCGGGGTCACCAAAATCGTGGAGACCATCCGGGCAAAGTCGCCTGACACCAAGATTCTGTTACTGGCCGTGTTTCCGCGGGGCGAAAAACCCAATCCCCAGCGGGATAAGATGAAGCAGGTCAATGCCTCCTTGGCCAAATTGGATGACGGAAAGCACATCCACTATCTCGACATCGGGGACAAGTTCCTGCAACCTGACGGCACGATTAGCAAGGAAATCATGAAAGATTACCTGCACCTGACGGCCCCAGGATATCAGATCTGGGCGGATGCCATCGCCCCCAAGCTGGCCGAACTGATGAAATAAGCGCCCATTGACGTGCACGCACCTGAACCATCAACCGACGAATCGCTCCCGCTCAAAGCGGTGGACCCAGTCATCGGTGTACGGGTGGTAGTGCAAAGTTACCTCCGCGGCAATTTCATCGCCATGAAAGACGGGGAAGCCAGCCTCGCGGAGATCATGGAAGACGCTTTCGTCTTCGACTACGTGGCGGATGACATCCCCGGTCAGATCCATACCCTAAATCAGGAAACTGGGGATTACTGGATCGCCATGCCGTTGGACCCAGCAGATGCTTTAGAGCGTTGCGATGATTGCCAGGAGCTATACGCTGTTCCCAGCATTTATTGGGATGGCTTGGAACACTTCGCCTGTCGTATCTGTCGCCGCAAGGAAGAGACCCAGATATACCAGAAGGCTTCCGGAGCTCGCAGCATCAAGCTCTGACACCCGCGAGCCCATCACAGCTTAAGCGGATCAGTGCGGAAAGCCTCACACATCTCCACAAACGGCACTTGAGCCTGACGCCATTCGGGCTTTTGCGTGATTTCAGCCATCGTGAGTGTGGTATTGTTGCAGATGAGGTAGAGCCAGTCTCCCAATACCACGAAGGCGTCGAAATGAGTTCCTGCGGCTTCCCGGGCGAACTCGAACTCCCCGACTGAATGCTTGGAACTGAAAAGCTCCTCCTTCAGCAAGTGCAGGTCATCCGCAAAATCATTCTGTACACGCTCCGGCCTTGGCCCGATGTATCCGACCACTTCCTCGCGCTCACCTGCAAAGGAAACGATGACTAGCCCATTAAAGACGGCTGAACCGTAGGCGCGGGTCATCTTGATGGCGCAGTCACTGATGAGCTGGGAGGCTGTTTCAAAATTCATAACGCACAACAAATTGTCCACGGGAGAAAAGCAGCGGGCAGGAACTGTGGCAAGGGACAATTCCATGACATGCAATATTCCGAGAAACAGCCTGCCAGCAAACCTTCTCCCGGCTTGTCATTTCATCGGTTTCCTGCTGAAAATCCCAAACCTTAATGAAAACGAAGAAGTCCAATGCCCCGAAATCAGGCGACAGCCTGCGTCCTTACTCCAGCCTCATGCTTGATGGCCCCGATCGCGCTGCCAGCCGCGCGATGCTCTACCCGGTAGGCTTCAAGCAGGAAGACTTCTCCAAGCCCATCATCGGCATCGCCTCCACCTGGAGCATGGTTACCCCGTGTAACATGCACATCGACAAGCTCGCGCTCGAAGCCGAAAAAGGCGCGAACGCGGCCGGTGGCAAAGCGATCATCTTCAACACCATCACCATTTCCGACGGTATCTCCATGGGCTCCGAGGGCATGAAATATTCCCTCGTCTCCCGCGAAGTCATCGCCGACTCGGTAGAGACCGTGATGCAGGCAGAGCGTCTGGACGGCTCTGTGCTTCTGGCAGGTTGCGATAAGAACATGCCCGCCTGCCTCATGACCATGGCCCGCATGAACCGCGCGGCCGTGTTCGTCTATGGCGGCACCATTCTCCCCGGCTGCATCACCGGTGACGTCCAGAAGCGCAAGCTCGACGTCGTCTCCGTGTTCGAGGCCATCGGTGCCCATGCGAACAAGCGCATAGATGACAAGGAACTCCAGCAGATCGAATCCTGCGCCATCCCGGGACCCGGCTCCTGCGGCGGCATGTATACCGCGAACACCATGGCTAGCGCCATTGAAGCGCTCGGCATGAGCTTGCCGAACAGCTCCGCGCAAAACGCCATCTCTCCGGCCAAGATGGATGACTGCCGCCGCGCCGGTGAAGCCGTCGTGAACATGTTGAAGAAAGGCATCCGCCCGCTCGACATCATGACGAAGAAGGCGTTTGAGAACTCCATCACCGTCGTCATCGCGCTCGGCGGCTCCACGAACGCCGTGCTGCACCTTCTCGCCATCGCCCACTCTGCCGGTGTGAAGCTCACCATCGATGACTTCACCCGCATCGGCAAACGCGTCCCTGTGCTCGCGGACTTGAAGCCCAGCGGCAAGCACCTCATGTCCGAGGTCGTCGCCATCGGCGGCATCCGCCCGCTCATGAAGACCTTGCTCGAAGCCGGCCTGCTCCACGGCGATTGCCTCACCGTCACCGGTGAGACGATGGCCGAGACGCTCGCTAACGTGAAACCGTATCCGGCTGGCCAGACCATCTTCCGCCCGCTCGATAACCCGATCAAGAAAGACAGCCACCTCGTCATCCTGCGCGGCAACCTCGCGCCGGAAGGGGCCGTGGCCAAGATCAGCGGCAAAGAAGGTCTGCACTTCGAAGGCAAAGCCCGCGTCTTCAATTCCGAATACGACGCCATGGACGCCATTCTCGCGCTCAAGATCAAGAAAGGCGACGTCGTCGTCATCCGCTACGAAGGACCGAAAGGCGGCCCCGGTATGCGCGAGATGCTTGGACCCACTTCCGCGATCATGGGCCAAGGCCTCGGCAAAGACGTGGCGCTCATCACGGATGGACGCTTCTCCGGCGGCACGCACGGCTTCGTCGTGGGCCACATCACGCCTGAGGCTTACTGCGGCGGCCCGCTCGCCCTCGTGAAGAACGGCGACAAGATCATCATCGACGCCGAGACCCGCGAACTCCGCCTCGACGTCAGCGCCAAGGAACTGGCCAAGCGCAAGAAAGCCTGGAAAGGCATCAAGCCGCGCTACAACTACGGCGTCCTCGCCAAGTACGCCAGCGCCGTCACCACCGCCTCCGAAGGCGCCGTGACCGATAAGAATCTGAAGCTGTGAACTGACCAGCCTCAACGAATCTAAAACGAAAAGCGGGCAGGATATCCTGCCCGCTTTTTTATTCCTCAAGTAATGGAGGCTGATGCCGTGCTCCATGCAAAAGCCGTAAAAGCAAAATGCCATCTTCCTTTTCTTCGTAATAAATCAGATAGTTATGAAAAGGCTGAATCACCCAGCGCCTTACTTTTGGCAATCGCGGGAAACGAGCCAGAGGAGCGATTTGTGGGTGTCTCGAAATCAATACGAGCGCGTTCTCAATCGCGTCACACATTCTATCCGCTGCATCCGGGTTCACCTCAGCAATTCCTAAGATGACTTGCCGGTAATCCTCCAAAAACAGCGAAGTTTTAAGCAGAGCGACGGCCACGAGCTTCCTTCACTAAATCCCTGACTCCCTTCAGATCCGCCGCCGTCAACGGCGTCGGCTTCTCTTTCATCGCCTCCAAAACCGCTTCTTCGTGTTGGCTCTCTTCCTCCATCAATCGGCGGATCGCCTCACACACCACAGCATCAGCGCTACCGTAGCCAGCAGAACGCGAGCGGCGTCCCACATACTCCTCCAAATCAGGTGGCAGTGTGATATCCATGAATAATATCTACTCCTCGCGGTTCAAATCTTCAAGTTTCCTTCCTTGCCCTCCAACCCGCCTGCAAACCCCATCAGCTTCCCATTCGACCCGATCACCCGATGACACGGCACGGTGATTTTAATCCAAACTAAAGTGGCACCAGTCTCTTTTCAGTGAGATCAACGAACGGGATTCCAACTTGCATCCCCAAGCGTAGCGTGAAATTCTCCACCTAATCACCCGGTAATGCGTTTTACAGCGCACTGCATTCACCCACTGAGGGTGCTTGCTCATTCTGCCGGGCAAACACCCGGATCACGCATCAAAATGACACGCGCTCTGAATCTTCTCCTCGTCCTCCTGCTCTCCACCTTGCCCTCGCTGCATGCGGCCGATCTCGTCCTCATCGAACCCGGCAAAGCTCCTCCTCCCATCGTCGTCTATCAAGGTGCCCCACCCCGCACCCATGACGCCGCGGTCACTTTGGCAGACTATCTGGAGAAGATCACCGGCACCCGCCCGCAGGTGATCAAAGGCGAGCCCAAGCCCCTGCCTGCCCATGCCATCTGGATTGGGTATCAACCGGCTCTGAAGCAGCTTTTCCCAAAAACCGATTTCACCTTCACCCAACCCGAGGAAACCCTCATCACCGCCAACGAGAACCATCTAGTCATCGCCGGTCGCGACCGCTGGGACCTGGCGCACATGGAAGCCAAAGGGCGACTCTCCATGAAGACAAACATGCAGCAGGAGTATGGCACCGCCAACGCCGTTTACACCTTCATCCAGGACAAGTTGAACGTCCGTTGGCTCTGGCCCGGCGAGGAGGACATCATCAAACAATCCCAGCTCGCGTTCGCCCCGTTCGAGCTGCGCTATCACCCGGAGATACGTTCTCGCTCCGGCATGCTGGTGAAGATCTCGCTGGGCGACAACAAGGAAGGCCCCGATGAACTCTGGGGCCGCTTCCAACGCGTGCAACTGGACTCCATGGAGATCAGCGGCGGTCACGGCTTTGGGGATTGGTGGGAGAAATATCATGAGACTCATCCGGACTACTTCGCCGCCGCCCCGGATGGCAGCCGTCCGCCGGTGGCTTTCAATCCGCGGAACACCAAGCTTTGCGCATCCAATCCCGCAGTGTGGGATCAATGGCTCAAGAATGTGGAACAGGAAATCGCCGAGAACCCCACGAAGAATGTGTTCAATGTCTCTCCGAATGACGGCTACACGAGCGGCCACTGCACCTGCGCCAAGTGCCTTGCTTGGGACAATCCCAAAGGCGAAAAGATGACGTGGACCTTCCCCAAAGGGGTGAAGTTCGAAGGGGTCGCCCAGTCCGACCGCGATGTGCGTTTCGCCAACACCCTGGCCCGCCTGCTCAAACAGCGCTTCCCGGACCGTAAACTCTTCGTCCTGCTCAATGCGTACGGATTGTCGCGCAACCCGCCCATTGGGGTGGTGCCAGACGAAAACGTCATCATCTCCAGTGTGGCCAACTTTCACATGCGCTCACCCGAGTCCCGCAAGGAGCCCATGGAACAACACGCCGCCTGGGCCAAGAAAGCGAAGCAGCTCATCTGGCGACCGAACCTGGGCAGCCAGGCCGGACTGAGCTGGGGCATGCCGGACGTCGCCATGACTCAGGCGGGCGAGGATTTCCGCTTTGTGGCGGACCATCATTGCGTGGGCCTCTTCTTCGACCTGTTCTGGTTTCACTGGGCCAATCAAGGTCCACACTACTACGCCCTCGCCCATCTGGCCTGGAATCCTTACACCGATGTTTCCGCCCTCATGGACGATTATTACCAGCGGGCGTTCGGTCCGGCCGCCAGTGATGTGAAGGCCTATTGGGAATTGCTCGAACGCACGCGCATGGAGTTCGTGGCCGAGAATCCCAGTCGCCAGCGCGCCTTTGACCTGCCGAAGAAATACACGCCCGAGCTCCTGGCCAAGGCGCAATCCCAACTGGATTCTGCCGCTAAAAAACTGGCCACGGCAGATGAAAAATATCGCCGCCGCCTGCATTTCATCCAATGCGGTCTCGATTTCACCAAACTTGTCGTTGATACCCGTGCATGGATGCAGAAATTCGAAGCCAGCAAGAGCAAGGATGCGGATGCGAAAGCTCATGTGCTCGCCAACTGGAAGCGCACGGAAACGATGAAGAAAGAGTTCCCCGAGTTTGCCATCAACTGGCAGGCCGTCTTCCGGGAAGGCGCCGACGGTAAAAGGATCATGGGACTGCACCCGGATACTCCGCTTAGCGGTCGCACCCTTCGTGAACTCCGGGCCGAAGGGCTTGAGTAGCAGTTCACGCTGGCCTTGCCAGCGCACTGCAAAGCGGTTTCTATCTGGCCTTCAATTGTGACGGCACGGAAACCAGCGCTTGGCTTCATCTTCGTGACGCTCGTTCTCGATATCCTCGGGATCGGGTTGATCATCCCCATTTTGCCCAAGCTGGTGGAAGAGCTGGGCGGCGGCGGCATCGAGAAAGCCTCCCACATCTATGGCTGGTTGGCGGCGCTCTATTCTCTCATGCAGTTCCTGTGCGCACCTCTGCTCGGCAGCCTCTCGGATCGCTATGGCCGCCGCCCAGTCATCCTAGGTTCGCTATTCGGCTCCGGCCTCGATTACTTCCTGCTCGCCTTCGCCCCGAACCTAAGCTGGTTCTTCGTGGGCCGTATCATCGCAGGCATCACGGGCGCAAACTTCGCCGCTGCCACCGCCTATATCGCAGACATCAGCCCGCCTGAGAAACGTGCGGGCAACTTCGGGCTCATCGGTGCCGCTTTTGGTCTCGGCTTCATCGTCGGCCCCTTGCTGGGTGGTGTATTGGGTGATTACGGTTTGCGCGTTCCCTTCTTTGTTGCTGGCGGGCTCACCTTGATCAATTGGTGCTATGGACTCTTTGTTTTACCGGAATCCCTCGCCCCGGAAAACCGCCGCAAGTTCAGCTGGAATGTATCCAACCCTATCGGCTCACTGTATGCGCTCAAGAAGCATCCGGTGGTTCTTGGTTTGGCTGGCTCGTTCTTTCTCTTCAACCTTTCGCATCAGGTCTATCCCAGCATATGGGTGCTCTACACTAGCTATCGCTATGATTGGTCGGCCAAAGAGACCGGGTTCTCTCTCGCTATCGTCGGCGTCACCGCGGCCATCGTGCAAGGTGGGCTTACCCGCGTGATCGTGAAACAATTGGGCGAGGTCAAAACCGTGCTCATGGGCATGACCATCATGACCTTGGCCTATTTCTGCTACGGCCTCGCCGAGAGTGGATTGGCTACCTACGTCATCATCGTCTTCGCCTCGCTCGCTGGCGTAACCGCCCCTACGATCCAAGGCATCATCTCGCGTAATGTCGGGGCCGACGAACAAGGCGGCGTGCAAGGCGCGCTAACTAGTTTGGCAAGTATCACTGGCGTCATCGGGCCACCCATCATGACAAGCCTGTTCGGCTATTTCATCCGGGAAGATGCACCAGTCAAACTGCCCGGCGTGTCCTTCTTCTTCAGTGCGGCGCTTATCATCGTGGCGCTCTATCTGGCCGTGCTGTCATTCAGCAAATACGGCCACATGATGACGTCCAGCTCCTCGGCCAAAACACCGGCGACTGAGACGGAAGCACAACCCCCTTCCTAAACTGCACGGAGGACAATCACTTGTGCGCCAATAGCACAAAATTGTTACACGGCTACGCTTGCCATTTCGGATCACACTTCCGCACTCTGTTCAGGTCGCTTTTTCCGGGGACGTTATCTCATGTCACTTGCCTTTCAACGCTGGCTGTACGTCGCCACAGTGGGAATGCTCTCCTGCTGCCTATTCCTGTGGACCTCCTGCAGCACGGTCACGCGTTCAGTGCATGAGCCGCTGCATATCGAGGGCGCAGAATTCACCGGCAACCAGTCCTGCGTGGATTGCCACGCGAACATCAGCCAAAAGTTCACGGCCAACCCTCATGCCCGTGTGAATCTCCGTGTGGCGAGCTCCTCGCTCAACACCAGTTGTGAAGCCTGTCATGGCCCCGCCAGCCGCCACATCGCCACTGGCGGCCAAGGCACTGAAAAGTTCATCATCAATCCCAAGAAAGCTTCGGATGCCTGCTTCCGTTGCCATGAAAATGTTCACGCCGAATTCCGTCTGCCGAATCACCACCCGGTGCTCGAAGGCCATTTGAATTGCGTCCAATGCCACGACCCTCATGGCCACGACATGATGAAGCCTGCTGGCGGTCTCGGCCTCGCCCGGGTGAACGAATCCTGCGCTCAATGCCATCGGGATCAGGCGCGCAAGTTTGTCTTCGAGCATGAAGCCATGCGCGAGGGCTGCACGGTCTGTCACAATCCGCACGGCAGTGTGAATTCCAAGCTGCTGGTGCAGCGCGATTCTAATCTCTGTCTCAAATGCCATGCACAGATGCAGACCGCACCTGGCAATCTATTCATCGGTAAGGTGAACCATAGCACCTTTGTCCAGCAGGGTGGTTGCTGGACTGCGGGTTGTCACGCCGCCGTTCACGGCTCAAACATCAATCCCAAGCTCCAATACTGAGGATGCACTGCCGGCACCCACATCAAGTGCACGGTCTGAGGCATACTCTTTGTATACTGGTGTGCTTGCTTGGTTTGTCGGCGGGCGCTCAAGAGGCGAAGCCGGTCGATTTTCAACGCGATGTCTGGCCTGTCTTTGATACTTCCTGTCTGCGTTGTCATGGCCCGGAAAAGCCCAAGGGCAACTTCCGCATAGATTATCGGGAAGCTTTACTTAAAGGAGGCGAGAGCGGTCCTGCCATCCTTCCCGGTAATGGAGCTCAAAGCCTGCTGATCAAATTCGTCAGCCACTCTGTGTCGGACAAAGAGATGCCTCCGGTTGGCAAGGGTGACCCGCTTACTCCGCAACAGATCACCCTGCTCCGAAATTGGATCGACCAAGGTGCCGTCTGGCCCGCGAGCACGAATAAACCACCAGTGCTCTTCACCCTGACCCCGAGCTTAGGCTGGACCAGCGTGAGCGGAAATGAAGCAATCTTTCGCGTTCACAACTGGCGGCCCGATGGCTGGAGCGGCGGTGTGCAACACTTCGAGCTGAGCCAGCCAGTCGATCACGACACACAGCTCACGATTTCAGGACGTGCACTGGCCGGCATCGATTACCGGGTCTCGTTGGATTTGAAACGTAACGAAGTCGGTTTCATCCGTGGAGGCGTGGAGCAATTCCGCAGTTATTATGATGACACGGGCGGATATTACGCGCCATTTGCCCCCTCGTCCTTCAACTTGGGGCGCGACCTATACCAGGACCACGGTAAGGCTTGGGTAGATCTCGGTCTCCGTAAACCGGATTGGCCGGAGATAACGGTTGGTTACGAATACCACTATACCGAGGGCATCAAATCGACTATGCAATGGGGTGCCGTCACTGTCGGCCCCACCACCCGCAACATCTTTCCCGCCTACAAGCAGATCGATGAAGAGACTCACATCTTGAAACTGGATGTAAGCCACACCTTAGCGGGATTCCTGCTGGAAGACTCTTTCCGAGGTGAGTTCTGCCGGCTCGATACTGACCGACCCAATGCCGATTTCGCGAGTTTCAATTTCGGCAACCGTCATACCGAGACCTACAAGCACTTCGTTGGGGCGAATACCTTTCGCGTAGAGAAGAAGGTCCGTGATTGGCTACAGTTGTCCGGAGGTTATCTGTATTCTAACCTCGATGGTGAAGGCTCGTTCCGTCAGGTAAGTTTCGCCCCCAGCACCGGAGCAGTATTCTTCCAAGGGGACACCAGCCCGCTGGTCATCGTGCAATCCGAATCCCATGTCTTCAATGCCAACGCCGTTCTCGGTTCTTGGGAGGGACTCACTTTCGTCTCCGCTGTGCAAGCTGACTGGACTCAGACCGAAGGCCTAGGCAGCGGCACCGTATTCGGCTTCCCCACGCCTTTCGCTAACAACTACGGCTCCAATCAGGACAAGCGCATCGTGGAAGAACGCTTCGAACTGCGCTATGAAACGATCCCTTACACCACGCTCTACGCCGAAGCGCGCTTCCGTCAGGAAGACACCGGCCAATTCGAGCAGCGCTTCATCAATGACGGTCTCGGTTCGGATAAAGATTACCTGCGCCAGACCGATGCCACCGGAGACCTAAAGCAATTCAAAGGCGGCTTCCGCACTTCTCCATGGAGCCAAGTCACCTTAAGCGCCAGCTATGAACACCGGATGAAGGATGACGACTACACGCATAATCAGGACACCGATCTCAGCCTAACGCCAGCCAATGGTTACCCGGCCTACATACTCAATCGCGAAGAGACCACAGATTCTGCCGAGCTACGCATCTCTGCCAGATTGGCCCGGTGGCTGCGAGTCAGTGCCGCTTATGAATACACGATGACGGACTATCACAACCTCACGGCGGCAGCGATCACCATACCCGCAGGAGGAGCGCCCGGAGGCAGCTATATGACCGGTGAGTATGATGCTCATACCATCAGCCTCAACACGACCATCACTCCTTGGCATCGCCTCTATCTTAACACCACTTTCAGCGTCAGTGATAAACGCCAGCGTAGCAGCGTTTCGGGTGGCGGCTCTGTAGTTCCCTTCGGAGGCACGACTTGGAGCATCATCGAGAGCGGCACTTTTGTATTGGATAACAAGACCGACCTCTCGACCACCTACAGTTTCTCCCGGGCCGACTTCAGCCAAGCCAATCAGGCACTCGGGCTGCCCTTGGGTTCAGACTATAGCTTGCACGGAATCCAGACCTCGCTAACCCGCCGTTTGCGCGAGAGCACTACGCTGGGGTTGCAATATCTGTTTCAACATTACACCGATAAAGCTGGTGGCGGCGCCTACGACTATACCGCTCACGGCATCTTCACGAGCCTTAGCATCCGTTGGCGATAAGCTCGAAAAGCTAAACTGAAACTCCAAATTTTTAGGCATAAAGGGTGAGGCGTATTCTGCGGAAGCATGTGCCATAAAGACCTCGGTTTGTTCAAAAGCAGTCCTTGGGCTTCCTGAATATCAAATGAATACTTATCCGAGACCTACGCGTCGCCAATTCGTGAAGTTATTCGCCTTTGGAGTAGCCAGCAGTGTTCTCTCGGGGCGCGGCCTGCATGAGATGATCATCGGCGAAGCCCATGCGGCCGATTCGGCGAATGGATTGCTGACATTGAAGCTCAGCACGTTCACCGCCCTGCAATCGGCCAACAGCTCGATAAGACTGGCATTGAACTCGTTTAATCCAACGGCAGGTTTTGCGACCCCCTACTATCCGATACTCGTCAGCCGAAGCACAGGAAATCAGTTTTACGCGCTTTCTGCCCAGTGCACTCACGCTGGCTGCGTAGTGCCTACCTTTGGATCGCCCTGCCCCTGCCATGGTTCCATGTATAACATTGATGGAACGGTAGCTTTCGGTCCAGCACCCTCCGCCCTGACAAGTTATCCCATCACTTATGACGGTGATAATCTGCTGACCATCCAAGTCCCTGGTTTGGGATATTCGATCACAGGAGCACCAATAGAGACCGCCCAAGGTTCACGTTTTCAGCTCACCTTCCCGACGCAATCGGGACTTAGCTACGAAATTCTGTTCCAAGAGAATATCGGATCAGCTGGCAGCGCCGTATCATTCGCGAATTCCAGCGATGGCACGGCCAACTTGACGGCCATCGCGGGGACAGGGGGAAATCTCACCGTATATGTCCCTCGTTCTACGGCGAAAGGGTTTTACACGGTGAATGTGAAGGTAACTCAGGCCTGAACACCCGCCAAGCTTAGTGCTTGGCCGCATGCTGTGCGCCAGTCTTGTGCTTAACCACCACGGCGGGGTCGAGCTTCAGATCGGAGACCGCGTTTTCACTAGCCGTCAGCGGTATCTTCGGGAAAAGCCCCAAGTAGAGGATACCGATGATGCAGAAGGTCAAAGCCCACTTGACGGGCTGGGAAACGGTGATGGTGCTCGTTTCCGAGTTATCCTTGCCCCAGTAGATGGCGCGCACGACTCCGAAATAGTAATACAAGGACATCACCACACCCGCGATGGCCACCGCGATGAGGATGAAAGCCATCGGATGCATGATCGGATCAGCCGGATTTGAAATGGCTTGTTCAGCCACCGCTTTGACCAGCAGGAACTTGCCGACGAAGCCTGCCAACGGCGGGATACCCGCGAGTGAAACCATCGCCAAAGTCATCGTCGCCGCGAGGAAAGGCGAACGCTGGCTCAAGCCGGAGAGCGAGGAGATGTCATCGCCATCCACCTGCTTCACGACCACGATGAGCACACCGAAAGCAGCGAGCACCGTGAAGAGATAACCCGTGAGGTAATACAACACTGCCGCCGAACCGCTCACTGAAGCTGCCGCCACACCCAAGAGGATATAACCGGCGTTCGAGATGCTGGAGTAGCCCAACAGGCGCTTGATGTTCCGCTGCGGGATGGCGCAAAGGTTGCCGTAAAGGATAGTGATGGCCGCAATGATCATCAGGACCAAGGTCCAATTGACTGTGACCTGCGGAGCGGCACTGAACAGCACTCGCAAAAGGAGCACGAAGCCCGCTGCCTTGGAACCCACTGCCAAGAAGGCCGTAGCTGGCGTGGGAGAACCTTGATAAACATCCGGAGCCCAAACCTGCATCGGGAAGGCCGCAATCTTGAAGGCCAGACCGAAGAACACCATCACCAGACCGATCAGCAAAAGCTTATGCTCACCCAGCGTTCCGGCTGCTGCCCATTTGCCGATGATCTCTTGCAAGGCTTCAAAATTCATTGTGTTCGCCGTGCCGAAAACCAGAGCGATGCCATAAACCATGAAGGCGGAGGAAAGCGCACCAAGAATCAGATACTTCACCCCGGCCTCCAGCGATTTGACATGCGACCGCAGAAAGCTGGTCAGCACATAGAAAGTCACCGTGATCAACTCAAGCGAGACGAATAAGAGGCTGAAATCATTGGCCGAAGCGGCGAACATCATACCCGCCAGCGCGAACAAAGTGAGGGCGTAGAATTCGGAGATACCCGCTTT
>JAURFH010000096.1 GCA_030834415.1 Verrucomicrobiota bacterium
AGTTATGTTTCCTATTGTGGTCGCCAATTGTCCGGCCCCATTGACCGTCAATGAGGAGGTTGCATCATCAGTAATGTTGCCGTCATTAAACAAAAGCAAGTTTAAGTTCCCGGTTACCAAACTTGTTCCTGTCAGGACAACACTGCTATCGGGTAGTATATTAACATTTCCGCCGCTAAAGGTTAGCGACCCAAAGTTGGCTGTCGTTGACGCGTTCTCACCTATGCTGATATCTGCCGCAGAAGTGAATGTAGCGTTTCCAGTGACCGTAATGCTGCTGTTAGCATCTTGAATGATATTTCCAGCTTGGGTAGTAACCGCCAAATTTCCAGCCACGACACTGGTGCCCGCAAAATTCATGGCGCTGTCCTCGGTGATGGTCACGTTGTTACCATTCACCGTCAGGGTACCGAACCCGATTGTGTCGCCACCGTTATCACCCAAGGTGATGCTGTTGGCTGCACCTGCGTTCAAGCTCGCAAAGCCCGTCACACTGATGGTTGCACCTGAGGCATCCGTGATGGCCCCGTTGGCATTCACCGTCAGGTTGCCCGTGGTGCTGAAGGTGTTCGCGCCGAAGCTCACCGAGCTGTTGTTCACCAAGGTGATGCCGTAACCGATGGTGATGCTTTCCGTGGTCGCCGCAGTGATGGCTCCCGCCGTGCTGTCACCGATCGTCACCAGCGGCGAAGTGATGGCATCCAATTCCGCATCGGTGATGTTAAAGGTCTGGCCCGCATCACCCACACCGATGGCCGTGCCGGCCGTGAACGGACGCAGTGTCACCGAAGTGTCCGTGGTGATGGCCGTGAAGGAGATCGCATCCGCCCGGATATCCAAGACATCCAAGTGATCAGTGCCACCGACTGCATTACCGATGGTGACCGAACCATCGGTGATGAGCGCGAGGTCAAAGCTGTTGCCGGTCGTGCTGTCGATGGTCGAGGTGAAATTCAGGTTTCCACCACCAGTGCTCTGGAGCGTCATGTCCGAACCAATCAGAACCGCTCCAGTGTAGGTCTGAGCACCGCTTGTGGTGATACCGGCAGGCAGCGTGATGGCCGTGCCCGTGATAGCCACCGAAGTCAGCGTGGCGCTGGCCGAGAAGGTGATGTCATCCACATCAATGATCGTGACATTGGCACCACTCACCACCGTCACCGCGTTGAAGTCATTTGCCGCATCATTCAGTGTGATGTCAAAAGCACCTGCGGTCAGCGTCGTGGAACCAGCCACCGTAATGGTGCCACTGTCGGTGATCGCCCCACCAGCCGTCACACTCAGCGTCCCGCTGATCGTTGAAGCACCCAAGTCGATATCATCCGTATCCACCAAAGTCACATTATTACCCGTGGTGATGACCACTGTGTTGAAGTCGTTACCCGCGCTGTCCAGCGTGATGTTGTTCGCCGCTCCCGCTGCGAAGGTCGCCGTGGCTCCCGCCACCGTCACGTTACCGCTGTCCGTGATCGCTCCATTAGCCGTCACACTCAGCGTACCGCTGATCGTTGAAGCACCCAAGTCGATGTTGTCCGTATCTACCAAGGTCACATTGTTACCCGTGGTGATGACCACTGTGTTGAAGTCGTTACCCGCGCTGTCCAGCGTGATGTTGTTCGCCGCTCCCGCCGCGAAGGTCGCCGTGGCACCCGCCACCGTCACGTTGCCGCTGTCGGTGATCGCACCGTTGGCCGTCACACTCAGCGTGCCGCTGATCGTGGAAGCACCCAGGTCGATATCATCGGTGTCCACCAAGGTCACATTGTTACCCGTGGTGATGGCCACTGTGTTGAAGTCGTTACCCGCGCTATTCAGGGTAATGTCGTTCGCCGCTCCCGCTGCCAGTGTTGTCGTCCCCGTTACAGTCACGTTACCGCTGTCCGTGATTGCTCCGTTGGCGGTCACATTCAGCGTGCCGGTGACAGTCGAAGCACCCAAGTCGATGTTATCCGTGTCCACCAACGTCACATTGTTGCCCGTGGTGATGACCACCGTGTTGAAGTCGTTACCCGCCTGATCCAAGGTGATGACTGCCCCCGCAGACAAGGTTGTCGTGCCACCCACAGTCACATTGCCGCTGTCCGTGATGTTCCCCGCAGCCGTCACGTTCAGTGCCCCCGTCACCGTGGAGGCCCCCAAGTCGATGGAGTTGCCATCCACCAAAGTCACGTCATTTCCCGAGGTGATGACCACCGTGTTGAAATTATTCCCCGCCTGATCCAGCGTGATGTTGTTTGCCGTGCCCGCCGCCAGCGTCGTCGTCCCGCCGATTACATTTACAGTGCCGCTATCCGTGATGGCGCCACCGGCTGTCACATTCAAGCTCCCCAAAATCGTAGACGCTCCAAAATCGATATTGTCCGTATCCACCAAAGTCACATTATTGGCGATGGTCACAAGCACCGTGTTAAAGTCATTACCCGAGCTGTCCAAGGTGATGTTGTTCCCTGGGCCAGCAAACAGCGTGGTAGTTGCCCCGGCCACCGTCACATTACCGCTGTCGGTGATGGCCCCATTGGCCGTCACACTCAAAGTGCCGCTGATGGTCGAGGCACCTAAATCGATGTCGTCTGCGTCAACCAGCGTAACGTTATTACCACTTACAACGCTCACCGTGTTGAAGTCATTGCCCGCGGTATCCAGCGTGATGTTGTTCGCTGCACCGGCCGTAAGAGTAGTATTACCTGCAACCACCAAGGCACCGTTATCCGTGATGGCCCCACCTGCGGTCACCGTCAGGGTGCCGGTCAAGGTTGTGGCCGAAAGATCGATAGAGGTGTTGTTGAAGATAAGCGTCAGGTTACGCAGACCCGTAGGGAAGACCGGGACAGCTGCCGTGGCGCTAACGTTACGAAGCTCGATATCGCGAATGTTGCCCGCGCCGACTTCCGTGATAGTGACCGCGCCCGTGAAGTCGTTCGCCTGGGATGCCAGCAAGACATCGGAGAGGTTAGCCGCGCTAACATTGAAGGCAGAGGTGCCATCGATGTCCAAAACGCCCGTCTGGGAAATGTTGCCCGTGACACCGACACCCGTCAGACCACTGTTCACCGTGAGGTTACCCGTGAGGGTGATCGCACCCAAGACGATGTCATTGATGTCGTTCAAACTGAGGTCAGAGGTGTTCGAAGCTGTGACCGTGTTGAAGTCGTTGAGTTGAGTCGCCAAGTTGATGGCGGCAGCACCACCATTCAAGGTAGTAGTCCCACCTACCGTGATGACCCCGCTCTGAGTGATGCCCGTAGCAGTCACCGTCAGGTTACCAGTGACAGTCACCGAGTTCAGCACCAAGGCCGTGGCATCAAAGATGGTCACGTTAGCCAAGCCACCCGCACCAGCGATGCTGACATTGCCGGTAAAGTTATTGTCCGTGTCACCTAAGAGGATGCTGGCTCCGGCACCGTTCGCCGTGAAGCTGCTGTTACCCGTAACAATGATACCCGTGCTGGCCGCATCCGTGGTGATGTCACCCGCTGAAGCCAAAACCGTCAGGTTGCCACCCACAGTAACGTTACCAAGGATCAAACCGTTCGCATCCGTGATGCTCACATTGTTACCGCTGGCGCTGACCGCCCCGGTGAACAGATTGGCCTGGGTGAGGACGATGTCGTCATTAGCACCCGTATCCGTGAAGGAGCTCGTGCCCGTCACCGTCAGGACACCCGTCTGGGTGATGCCCGTTCCGGCATTCACCACCAAGTTACCCCCTACGCTGGAGGCTCCCAACACGATGGCGTTCACATCCGTCAAAGAGGTATTGCCACCCGAGGTAGCAGCAACCGCGCCGGTGAAGTCGTTTGCGGCGTCCGTCAGGGTGATGGTCGAATTGGCGCTCAGGGTGGTCGTACCCGGAACCGTCAGCGTACCGCTTTGAGCAATCAACCCGGTGCCTGAAGTCGTCACCAAATTGCCCGTGATGGTCGTCACTGGAAGAGTCAGGTCCGCATTGTCAAAGATGAGAGTCAGGTTCCGGATGGTTCCGGCGAGGGTGAAGGTCGGATAAGCCGGGCTCGCATTAACGTTACGGATGGCTATGTCCCGCACCACACCGGCGTTGGCCTCGGTCACTGTGATAGCGCCACCGAAGTTGTTAGCGGCAGAACCCAGAAGGACATCAGCCGGGTTGGCCGTATCGATCGTGAAGGTCGCCGCACCGGTAGAGGAAACCAAGTCAGTCTGAGTGATGTCACCTTGGGCTGTCAGGCTCAGCGTGCCGCCAGCCGAGATACCACTCAAGGAACCGGAGGCTCCACCGATTTGAACCGCATCATTGATGAAAGCAAAAATGTTACCCGAGGCTGAAGCCTCCAGATTGACCGTCGCGCCCGTTGATTCAGCCCGCAGCGGCAAGGCGAGCGTTCCAACATCACCGGCTGCGGCACTGGCTGCCACACTGTTCGCGGTGATCAAGGCGCCCGCATCAGCCATCAGGACATCGCTACCTGCTGTCGCGCCTTGGTTGATCAAGCTGACCAAACCACCCGCCGTGATATCAGCAACCGTCAGATCACCCGAGGTGGACCCAGTCCCAACTGTCAGAGTGACATTACCCGCGGCGCTGATCACAGCCGTGCCGGACATCGTCAACACACCGGCTCCCGCCACGCGGTTCGCCCCGTTTGCGGCGGCATCGTTAGCCGTCGCACTAAAGTCACCGAGCACCGTGATGTTTTCGTTGATCCGGATGCTGCGACCTGCTTGGAGGGTCAGATTGAAGGAACCGGCCGTGGCCACGATGTCACTATCCACCGTGATATCATTGTTGGCCTGAAGGACCACATTTGCACCGTTCAACAGAGTCTCGATGTCGCCCGAATCAAAAATAACGTTAGCCGCCGGATTCTCGGCGAATTCATCATTGGCCGTGACCGGGTCAATGTTACCATCCAAAATCTGAATGTTGCGCGGGTCGAGCAACAACGTGCCCGTGACACCCAAAGGCGCCCGCAGATCCACCGACCCCGTGAAGGCCAAGTATTCCTTACCGGACACTTCTGCGAAACCACCGTCACCGCCCAACGCACCACCCTTGGCCGAGATGGAACCGCCGAAACGCGTCACTTCATCCGACCAGACAATCACCGTGCCACCATCACCCAGCGTGGTGGCGTCCGCCAAAATCGAAGCACCCGTACCGACAAAAGTCTTGCTCGCGTTCACCACGGAAGCGTCGTTCCCTTGGAACCCGCCACCGATCTTCACCGAGCCACCACCCGTGGAGCCACTCGCATCCACCACCGAACCATCACGAAGACTGACCTTGTCACCCGCCACCACGATATCGCCGCCCTTGCCGCCAGCGTTCGAGGCATCCAAGGTGCCAGAATTGATCACCGTGCCGCCTTCAGACTTCAAAACCAGCTTGCCGCCCTCCATGACCAAGGTCGGTTGCGCGCGGACCGTACCACCATTATTGATCGCCACCGCGTAGATGTTACCACCCGCAGCATTGATCTCCACCGAGGTCGCCTGCACCAGCCCTTGGTTATCCACACCCGTCTCCGTCGGCGTGGCCGGGTTGCCGAGCAACACACCGATACGTTCGTTGCCCTGCTGGCGAAGCTCGATGCTCATGCCCGCCGCGAGACCAGCCGTGCCGCTCGCATTCAACGTGCCCGAGTTCTTGACCGTGTGACCGAAAAGGAAAATATCGCCACCCAAGGCGTTAATCGTACCCAAGTTCTCGATACCAGCCGTTGTGCTGCCCAGGAACTGCATATTACCGCCCGAGAGAAAAGCTCCATCCGTCACATCGAGCGTAGAACCTACAAACGTCGCTGCATTGATCTGACCTGAAGGCCCCACAAAGATACCATTCGGGTTGATGAGGTAAACCTGTCCATTTGCCTGCAAGGTTCCCAAGAGTTGAGAAGGGGAACCTGAAAGTACACGATTCAGCACGGCAGCATCTGCGCCGGGCTGAATGAAGCGGGTGAGCTCGCCGAGACCGATGGAGAAATCTTGCCAGTTGATGATCGCAGTGGGGCTCGTCTGAAGAATCGTGGTCACGGTTGTGCCCTCACCGGCAATCGTCGCATCACCTGCCGCGACGGTTCCCCCCTGAGGATTCGCCCTGCCTTGATTCACCGCCAGGCCCAGCGCCATCGACGACAAAACCAGCTTTGTTAACAGCTTGTTTTTCATGGGACTATAAGTGCTACTCGCTCGCTTAACGTCATATTCCTACACAACCCATTGCTAAAGGTCAAGTTACGAATAAGACACCAAAAAATGTCTACTATCCAACCCTAAGACACCTTCTCCGGGCTGCTACTGAGCAAATTTCAGGCCCTTCACGGATATGTAAATCCGTGTCCAGCCCTAGATCTGCCTACTTCTTGTTACGACTTTCCAATTGCGCCTGAAACGCCGCCGCCCGCTTCTGGGCTTCCGCCACTTCTTCCGGCTTCAATTGCTGCAAAACGAACTGCCGGTTATTCACCGCGTTCGTGTTACCTTGGGAGGCAGACAAGTTGAACCACTTGTAAGCTTCCACCAAATCCTTGGCCCCGCCTTTGCCGTTGGCCAGGAAAACACCCAAGTTGTACTGGGCCAGATCCAGACCGGCATTGGCCGCCTTCTGGAACCAGACCATGGCCGCATTCTGATCAGCCGCCACCCCCTTGCCCTGATCCAGCATCCAGCCGACCTCATTCTGCGAGCGGACGAGCCCCTGCTCTGCCGCCTTCAAGTACCACTTGTAAGCTTCCGCCTCGTTCTTCGCCACGCCCTTGCCGTTGGCATACATGACCCCGAGATTGTGCTGTGCGATGGCCAGACCACCCTCAGCCGCCTTCGAGTACCACTCGAATGCTTTCTTGTCGTCTTCCTTCACTCCGGCACCCGTGTCGTACATCCAGCCGAGTTCGTTCTGCGAGGTGATGTCACCCAACTCGGCCGCCTTCTGATAATTCTCCAGCGCAGCGACCAAGTTCGTCTCACCACCGCGACCACGCGCATTCATGAGACCGAGGTAATAGTAAGCTTGCGGGTTCTTACCTTCGGCGGCTTTCGTGAACCACATCTTCGCTTCCTTGTCGTTCTTCTCCACGCCGTTGCCGAAGAAGTAGAGGATGCCCAAATTCTTCTGCGCGGTAGGTTCACCTTTTTCCGCCGCCTGCCGGAACCACTTCACCGCTTCACCCTGGTCTTGCTTGCCGGCGAGTCCGGAAGACATCAGCCAACCGAGTTCGTTTTGCGATTGGATGTCCCCCTTCTCCGCAGCCATGCCCAACCACTTGGCGGCCTCAGGATAATTTTGTTTCACGCCCCAACCTTTGAGATACATCACTCCGAGGTTGCGTTGCGCCATTACGACTCCCTGCTCGGCAGCCTTCTGGTAATACTTGGCCGCCTTGGCGTAATCCTTGTCCACGCCCGCGCCGCCGTTCACATAGTAGAAAGCTGCTTCCGTTTGTGCCGTGGCATCGCCACCTTCCGCAGCGAGCGTGAGCCACTTCAATCCTTGCGCCTGATCCACCGCCACACCTTGGCCGCGGAAATACATCACACCCAAAATCCGTTGCGCCGTGATCTCGCCTTGCTCCGCGGCTTTCTTCAACCAAGTGGCCGCATCACCGAAATGTTGGAGCACTCCCTGCCCTTGATAATAGAGGATGCCAAGTTGCGTCTGCGCCTTCGCATCACCCTTGGCCGCAGCCGCCATGATTTTCTCGACTTCCGGCGCTGCACCAAAAGATGTTGATACGAAAAATCCCCCCGCCAAAGCAAAGGACAGAGCGGCGGCGGAAAAATTCCTTCCCCAAAAGGTATTCATACTGCCGGACTGTCTAGCCCACTATTGAGACATTTGGCAATAGCTAAACACGCTCGTAACAAGAATTTAGCATTTCTTGCCGTTTTTTCTCACGGATGAAATTGCGATACGCCAGATTTCTCAAGCGCGAGAAAATTTCACCCCTCCTTAAAACGTGCAATAGGCCCGCCCCAACCTCGACTAAATCAATCCTGCGCTGCAAATGGCGATAAATGACGAGTCGTTTATGCAAAGTTGGCTTTTTGCATCTTCATTTTTAGACGCACAGGAAAATGTGTCTTTCGCCCTTACTGAGTCAGTGCGCTGTCCAATTTCTCGAACCCCTCTTCGATGGATCGCGTATCTTGGATCCGGGCGAGCTTGGCGTACAATCCGCCGGCTTCCAGCAGCTCCTCATGATTGCCGCGCTCGATGATCTCACCGTGTCGCAGCACGAGGATCTGATCCGCATTGCGAATGGTGCTCAAACGATGCGCGATGACGAAACTCGTGCGTCCGGCCATGAGATGCTCGAAGGCTTCTTGGATCAATTTCTCGGTCGCCGTATCCACCGAAGCGGTGGCTTCATCGAGGATGATGATGGGCGAGTTTTTCAAGAGCGCACGGGCGATACTTACGCGTTGCTTCTCACCCACGCTTAACTTCACACCGCGCTCGCCGACCTTGGAGTCGAAGCCTTCCGGCAACCGGCTGATGAACTCATAACAATTCGCCGCTTGCGCCGCCGCGATCATCTCCGCCTCGGTCGCATCCAATCGCCCGTAAAGAATGTTCTCCCGGATGGTGCCGTTGAAGAGAAACGCCTCCTGACTCACCACACTGGTGTGCTCGCGGAGTGATTCCAAGGTAAGGCCGCTGACCTCCTGACCGTCGATGGAGATGCTCCCGCCGGTCGCTTCATAGAAGCAGGGGAGCAAGTTCACGAGGGTCGATTTGCCGGCTCCGGTAGGCCCGACCAAGGCGATCATCTCGCCCGGCTTGGCGTGCAGGTTGATACCCTTGAGGACCACCTTTTCCGGGCCATAGCTGAACCCCACGTTCTGATAGATCACCTCACCGCGCACCGGCACTTTCAATTTCCCATGCCGCTCCATACTCGAACGCTCCGGAGCCGCATCCATGATATCAAAAACCCGCTCACCCGCCGCACGCGCGGCCTGCATCATCTGGTTCAACCCATGCAAACGGTTCACCGGCTCATAAAACAGCCCGAGGAAGAGGAGAAACTCCACCAACTGGCCGGTGGACATCTTGTCTGCCAAAACCTGCATCCCTCCATACCACAAGACCAGCACCGCCCCCGCTGAAGCCACGAACTTCATCGCGGGCGAGTAGTTCGCCCACGCGCGCATGATGAGCAGCGTCCCGTGCCGCAGATGTTCCGCGCGCTCGGCGAACCGTACATCCTCATGGTCCTGCCGCCCGAAAGCCTTGATCTGCCGGACCCCTTGCAAGTTATCCATCAGCAGGGCGTTCATCGCACTGGAAGCCTCCCGCTGCACCCGATACCGCTTATGCGCCGTGAGGGTATACCACAGCGCCCCCGCCGAAAGGATGGGGATGGGCACCAAAGCCAGCCAAGTCAGCGTCGGATTCGTGTAGAACAGGATGCCCAAGACGCCAAAGATGCTGAGGATAGCCACCGCCCCCTGCTCCGTGCCATCGATCAGAACTCGCTCCACGGAGTTCACGTCCTCGATCACCCGGGTCATCAAGTCGCCCGAGGAACGCTGGTCGAAGTAGCCCACTGGCAACCGTTGCAATCGCCCATAGACCTCCCGCCGCATGTCAAAAACCACGTTTTGCTCCAGATGGTTATTGATCCGGATGCGCAGACTGTCGAAGAGGTCCCGCAAGAGAAACGCCCCCAACAGCATCAATATAGAAGGCACCAGCAAATCCCCCTGCTTCTTCCCGATCACCTGGTCGATGATATACCCGGTCAGTTTAGGGTAGGCAAAGGAGCAGACCACCGTCAGCAAGGCGCACGCGATGGTCGCCAGGGACAGGGCCTGATAGGGCTTTAAATACACCGCCACGCGCCGCAGCACCTCCCAGGTGGAACGCTTCTTCGCATACGCCGGGTCCGCCGCCGTCAATCCAGAGTGTCTCGTCATTTCGTCAATTAAGTCCTACTGACCGGCCCACAAAATAGACCACCCGCGGAATCCCGCAACTTCTTCCCTCGCTTTGCCTTGCTCTGAGATTTACTTCCCGCTATCTCATCCTCCATGAAATCCCCGTTCACCAAGCGTACCGTGCTGTCCCTGATTGCCGCACTGGCCAGTTTACCTGCCTTTTCCACCTTTGCTGCCAACCCCATCCCGGCCGAATACCATGTCGGCGGCTTCGCGGCGGGTGTCCAGGCGTATAGTTTCAACCGCTTCACCCTGTTTGAGGCCATCGAGAAGACCGAACAGACTGGCGGCAAAGTTATCGAGCTGTATCCCAAGCACAAGCTCAGCCCGGAAAACCCGGGGGCCTTCTGCAATCATGATGCGCCGGATGAGATCCTCGATCAGGTGAAGGAAAAGCTCAAGAAGCACGGCATCAAGGTGGTGAACTACGGCGTGGTGCCCATCCCCAATGACGAGGCCGGTGCCCGCAAGATCTTCGAGTTCGCCAAAAAGATGGGTCTCTACGCCATCACGACGGAGTCCGATGGCTCCCTCGATATGATCGAGAAGATGGTAAAGGAGTATGACATCAAGGTGGGCTTCCACGAACATGCCAAGAAGTTCAAGAAGGGGCCGGACGGCAAAATGGTCGAGGACACCAATTACAAGATCTGGGACCCGAACTATCTGGCCAAGATCCTGAAGGGCCGTGATCCGCGCATCGGGGCTTGTGCCGATATCGGCCACTGGCAGACCTCCGGCATCAAGGCGATGGATGGCCTGAAGATTCTCGAAGGCCGCATCATCAGCCTGCACATGAAGGACCGCGGCGCCCTCGGACCGAGCAACCATGATATGATCTTCGGCACCGGCATCACGGACATCGGCTCCATCCTCGGCGAACTGCGCCGCCAGAAGTTCGATGGCAACATCGCCATCGAATACGAGTACAACTGGGATAACTCCGTGCCGGACATCGCCCAATGCATCGGCTTCGTCCGCGGCTGGGGTGCGGCGAACGGGAAGTAAGCACCATACTTTATTAGGAACAAGCGAGGCGGCCAATTGGCCGCCTCGTTCTTTTTTAGATTCTTGCGCGCAACGTCTGCCTCATCACACCGCCGCCGCTATTTGCAATTCGCCTTCTCGACTTTCAGCGTGAAGCCCTCGAAAACCCATTCGTAAACGGGGGGCTTCGTCTTCTCCTTCTCCGGCTTCGCTTTGATGGCCAGTTTCACCCGGAGTGTCGCCTGACGCTTCGCCTCCAGCTTCCCCTTGATACGCCGGTCCAATCCGCTCACCGTCACCTTGGGCGGCAAACCCTCTCCAATCACCGAAGTATCCACCGTCAATGTGCCCGTGACACGATACTCATAGGTCGTCCCGGTATCAGAACAGTTTTGGAACCTCGACTTGGGGACCGGTATCTCGAACACCTTGTCCGCCGTCTTCTTGCCGATCTTGACCGAAAGATCATGAAACACCTTGGGCTCAGGATCAGCCCCTTGCGCAGGGATCAACGATGCCAGCAAAAGGGCGACGGCGAGAGCTATGGATGTTTTCATAGCTTATTTGGTGCTCAAGGTTTGTCAGGCAAAGGTTCTTTGGCCAGCACCACGCGAAAGCCTCGATCATCACTCCAGTGATCCAGATCCCCGTGGGCGCGATAACTGGACCAACTGTAAGGGTAGCCGGAGCGATTCCACGAACAGCCTCGGATCAGTCGGCGTTCATCCGCCTTGGGGTCCAGCAGCCCCTCGCACCACTGTGATACATTGCCGGACATGTCATAGAGACCGAAAGCGTTCGGCTTGAAACTCCCCACCGGCGAGGTCTTCTCAAAATCATCGACCATCCATTCCGCGAGGTAGTTGCCGAAGTTCCTCGGCGGCCGCTTGTCCTCCCCCCATGGGTAGAGCTTCACGGACCACATCTTGTCGCTCAACGTGGGCCCCTGCTCCTTGTCCGCGATGCCGACGGCCACACTCCATTCCTCATCGGTCGGCAGGCGGTAATAGGAGCCTTCCGGTATCTTGCTGGCTTTGCGCTCGTGCTCGGTCAGCCAGGCGCAAAAAGCTTTGGCATCCTTCCATGACACATTGACGACCGGGTGCGTGGGACCAAGGGCGGGATCAGCCCACTTGCGGTCTATGTTTTTGGCTTTGGTGAACGCCTCAAAGTCTTGCGCCCGCGTCGGCCAGATGCAGAACAGCACCTTGGTGCCCGGCACGGCAACAAACTTCATGCCCAAGGAATTCTCCGAGGTAGAGGGAGCGGCCCCTTCCGCAGCCAAGGACGGCTGAACCAAAGCCAGCAGCCAACTAGCGGTCAAAACACAAGCAAGCCGTGTCACTATAGAGTTCACAGACGGGATACTAGTAAGCGGCTGTTTCGGCACAATCGGCAAATATGCGGATATGCTTTTCGGTGGCGCTATCCCCAGACACAAACAAGCAGAAGCGCGGTGACTCACCGGACACCGCGCTTCGCTCCAAACGACAACCATGCCTGATTGCTTATGGCTTGTTCCCCACAAGTTCAAAAGAGCCTGAAAAAACCTCACCTGCTGAATTGGTGACGGAGAATGCCTGGATGGACTGACCCAAGCGAACCTCCAAAGGCTCCCGGGACATGAGTTGATTCATCTGCCGGGCCGCCTCACCCGTCAGCTGACTTATCTCACTTTGCCGCTCCGAATCCACCGTGCGACCATCGGCATTCTTACCACCCCCGCGCAGAAACCAAGTTAGGCCTCCATTTGAACCAAACCGCGTCCAACTCAGATGGCTATGAGCCTCGCCCTTCAGGCTCTTGGGAAATTGACCCCGAACTACCAGTTGGCAACCTTCCGGAACAACGCTCGAATAAAAGAGAGCGGAAACAAAACCCGGGAACCCCGTGGCTTTGCCGAAAGATAACTTGGCACCATTCTCACGATGGGTGACGCGTTTGAAATCCACTTCACCGTATACCTGCATTCCTTTCGCATTGATCACTGTGAACACCCGCGTCGATTGACCCGGCGTCAGGACGAGATCATTGCTCGCCCAACGCTCCCGGATTTGCGCTAGGGCAGCCAGTTCTAACTCTGGGGCCAGGGCTGGAAACGGCTGCCAGGCCAGGGAGATGGAGTTAAATTCAGGCCCCTCCGTGCGCTTCGTGCTAAAACTGGCGAAGCTACCGGCTTCCACACTGCCATCTTCAAACCGAATGACCGGCTGGATCACCTCACCCGGCAAATGCGGGGTGGAACTCATGAGGTTGATGGCACCGGAGTGATTGGTCGCAGTAAGAAACACAGTCGACTTGGTAAGCCCGCTTTGAACATCGACGACACTGGAAGTAGCCTGTTCATTGCCAGCAAAAGCCCGTATCGACAACTTCGTCCTATGCCCTGGCTTAAGCGAAACCCTCATGAACGCGATGGAGTCCAAGGGCCGTTGCTGCCAGTAGACCTCTTTCACCTGATCTGGTTTCAGGGCATCTTTGAAACCTGATATCCCATCAAAGAGCGCTTCATATTCGACTCCAGGACGTCCGGTGGTAGATGTCGTCTGAAACGTGCTGGGAACAAGCAGTTTTCCGGCCTCGTTCACGGCGACCACCTGATATTCATTCCCCGGCTGTTGCATCAGTTTCTTGACGGACAATTTGAGATTCCCACTAGGGGTCGCGGAAAACTCCCACTGTCGCCGAGCAGCACCACCGGCCAGTGAATCCACCGCGCCCGGTTTCATGACCAACACCGTCTCCCAATCCCGCACACCTACAGGAATTTGGAGGGTCACTTCCCTTCCTTGCGCCACGACATTTTCAAAGTGGATGACGGAAAACTCCTCCAAGGGCAACCGTAAGCCATCTTTGAGCGCGAAACGTCCGCCATTCATCATGACGCCATAGGCTTCCTTACCTTCGGGCGGCTGCGGCCATTTGACCCTCACCAATCCCAACACTCCCCCGCTTAAATCATTCGCCCCCTCAATCGTGATGTCCGGTCCATAAGTTGAGGGCGAACCATCTGGTCGCCACCAAGGCTGATTGGTGTCTCCGGTCATCAATCGGACAGCCAGCAGTTCAACGGTCCCGCCATAAGGCAATTGCGCGATGTATGGCGGGCCAGCGAGCTGATGGGTCGTAGTAGCCCAGCGTTGAGATTCCTGTTGCTTGCGCTCCGCCGCCTCCCTGGCCACCACTTGAGCATTCTTCACACGGTTCGCATTGGTGATGAAAACGACTGCTCCCACCAGTATCAACGCGATGAGCAAAGCGCCCACCACCCATAGCAATCTGGCACCTCCCTTTTGCCCGTCAGTTGACGTGGCAGACGCCGCTTCCCGACTGGCCCGCCGCAATCTGCTCTGCGCCCAAGGCAACAGTATAGCTCCCAGCCCGATCAGAGGCACCATCACGGCCTCGGCAGGATTCGGATGCCAACCGCCAGTCTCTCGAAATCTCTGGATGATAAAGAAGGCACTAAAAATGAATGCCGGTAGCGAGGCCACGAAGGCCAGCCATGATAAGGCGCGAAAACGGACAACTCAAGTCCTCGGACAGAAACTCCAAGCCACGGCTCCCAATACCGCCATGACAATCAGAGTTTCCAGCACCCCCAAGCGCAGGCCAGCCATAACGACTATGCCCAGCACGAGGGTGTAGAAGACTGTGACCAGCATCGCCAGCATGACGCCCAGTCCGCCGGGCTTGCCGGGTGCTTCCGTCGGCTGAGAAGACACAGTTCCCGAAACCACTTCACCGATACGCGGGCAATGGCAGCGGGGGCACCAGATGAACATGCGCGGTTCCCGGTGGCTGGCGCTCCATTGGATGCCAAAGACCGACTCGGCGGTCCGCTCATGCTGGCAAGAACGGCACCGCACTACCAGCCCGGGCTTACTGGCCGAAGGTTCTGCGGGAGTTCTTATCGTCTCTACCTGAGTCTTGAATTCTCCAGCGGTCTGGTAACGCAGTTCCGGGGTCTTCTCCAAAGCGCGGAGGACCACCTCATCCAGACGCACATCGATCTGCACCTTGCGGGATGGCGGTTGCAACTGGCTGGCTGGCAGCTCACCTGTCAGCAATTCATACAGCACCACGCCCAACGAATAGATATCCGCGCGATGATCGGCGATCTGTGGTTGCTCGCGTTGCTCGGGCGCCATGTACTGTGGCGTGCCCATGGTGGTCTGCTGCGTGGCGGAATCACCCGGCGTTTCCTTCTCTCCTAGCGAGACGGAATGATCTCCCCGTGGATCACCAAGGATTTTGGCGATGCCGAAGTCCGCGATCTTCACGCGCCCATCTTTCGCGAGCAGCAGGTTCTCCGGCTTGATGTCGCGGTGGACGATGCCGTGTTCATGCGCGAATTGCAGCGCCTCGCAAACTGGCGGCACGATGGCCAAGGCCTCCGTGGGTTGCAGTTTGCGGGAGTGCAGGAGCTGGCGCAGATTCACGCCATCCACAAACTCCATCAGGAGGAAGTAATAACCGCCCGCCTGTCCGAAATCATGCACCGTCACGATGTTCGGGTGGTTCAGCAAGGCCAGTGCTTGCGCCTCCTTCTCAAACCGCGCCGCGAACTTCGCATCCTGCACCCGCTCTGGGGCCAAGAGCTTGAGAGCGACCAATCGGTTCAAAGATTTCTGCTTTGCCTTA
>JAURFH010000097.1 GCA_030834415.1 Verrucomicrobiota bacterium
CCGTTTCACGAAAATACAGGAAACTACGCCCTCGCCGATGGCAGCGTTCAGCAAGCCAGCAATGCCCGCTTGCAAGAAGCCCTCCGGCTAGCCCATGATTCCTATGGCACCAACGCCAACCGTTTTCTTTTTTCGCAATGAAGATTTCATTGGGCAAAGCGGCGCAAACAGGCTTTACCGCCAAGGAGTTGATTGTGATCGTCTCGGTCATCGCACTGCTCTTGACGTTGGTTGTTGAAGCGGTGCTCCACTCCAAGCGGGTAGGGCAGCGGATCACCTGTGCCAGCAATCAAAAGCAGATCGTGCTCTCCTTTAAAATGTTCGCCGGTGACTGCGAGCAAATTTTCCCAGTCGATTACTTTAAGAGCCGGGCTTACCGATATCCTTCCAACTTCAACTATAACCGGCCTGCTTGGGAATACTTCAGACTCGCTTCCAACGAATTGGGCACGGCAAAGATACTGATCTGCCCCAAGGACGTCTTGCGTCGCACGAATGCCGTCAAAGTATTCACCAATACTGTCGATGGACTGGCGCATCCGTCCCGGCAAAACAATTCTATCAGTTACTTCTTGGGTATGTCGGCTCAAGAAACCAAACCGAACACGCTGGCCGTGGGCGATCGCAATCTGGCGCTTGATTCTAGCACGTCATTTTATAGCAGCCCGGGAGAGGTCGCAGTGGATGTGGCCAGCAATACCGTCTGGCGCAGCTCTTCCAAAGAACCCTTCCATAAAGACGAAGGTTTCTATGCACTCTCCGATGGCAGCGTGCAACGGGCCGACAATGCCCGTTTGCAAGAAGCCCTCCGTCTCTCTCGCCAGTCCTACGGCCCTAATGCCAACAAATTTCTTTTCCCCCAGTAGTTTTCTATCCGAGTGAATCCGTTTTCCATCCGTGGCTAAAAGCTGTTTGTAGCGATTGGCAAACCATGACGGATCAAAGCAGCATCAAAGTTGGTCCGTTGGGAGCGGTCGATCCATAGAATGCGCTGCTGCGGACTGTTTTCATGCATCGCCACGCATTGAAAACAGATGATCAGATCGGCGCTTTTGTTGCCGCGCTTCATTCGTAGCGCATGATGAGGATCAAAGCAGGCATACCTTTTACCCGCTGAAAGCTGCAGACTCTTTTGCAAAGAGGACATCAGTTCCAGTTGCTCGTTGCGGTTGGTGATGGCGATGCTGCCAAGAATCTCCCATCTGCCCAACATCTCAGGTTTGGGTGTTGCAGGCGGCGTATTGGTAATTCCAACCGCCCAGTTTTGGGTTTCCCTATCCGGCCCCAAGGAAATCAGCACAAAAGAATCGGGTTTTTCAACGATCCAAAGAGTTTGTTGGGAAAGGACGTTTTTCTTGGGGTCGAAAGCATGCTCCTGGCCAGTCGACGTTGCTTTGTCTGCGGAACAAAGAAGTGCGGATATCGCTATGACAGTCATAGCGATCAGTAAGGATAAATTGCGTCTGCTATTTACGTTGGGTCGGTTCAATCCTCAATCCCTCCAGTTGACCACGCGTCACGCCGAGTTGGCTCACCAGGCGCAGTTCGCGCCAGAGCTGCTGGCCGGTGACCTCACCGCGCAGGAGTTGGCGATACTTCGCGATGGTCTGCGTGACTTGCTCCGGCGTCTCGTTCAGGAAATCGATGCGGAACTGGCGCGCGCCCAGCGCCACCATGCGCTCGAAATATTCTGCGCCCGTCTGCGCCATGGAGTTGAACACCGTGTTGCGACAGCCGGCATCCGCCTTGAGCGTGTGCAGTGCGCCCACGCGGTCGCGCAATTTCACTTCATGCTTCTCACATGGGCGACCGCAGTCGTGGTAGTCCTTGCCCTTGGAGAGGAAGGCGCAGAACACGCAATGCTCCATGTGAAACATGGGCATGTGCTGATGCAGCGTGATCTCGAACCACTGCGCCGGAGCGGAGGTCAGTAGCGCCTCCAGTTGCGTCACGTTCAGATCGTAAGACGCTGTCACGCGTTCCAGGCCATACTTCTGGATGAAATACTGGGCGGTGAGCGGGTTCGCCACGTTCAGTGAGAAATCGCCCCGCAGACGCGAACCGGCAAAGAACTTCAGGTGTTCGTAGTTGCGGACCATGTAACCATCCGCGTTGCTGGAGCGTACGAGGTTCAGGATCCATTCCTCGCCCGCTTTGAAGATACGTGGGGGCAGCACGAAGATGCCCGCCTGCGGATTGCTGAGCGGCGTCTTGCAGCCACGTGCCGTGTGATACAGCGTTACCGCCTCACGATATTTCTTCGGGTCTTCGAACTCGCAATAGATCGTCTCCGCGCCGCATTGCAGCGCGGTTTCGAGTTGCGCGAGGTTGCGGACTAGCACGATGAGTTCGAGCGCCTTGCGGTCAGTCGCATCGACAGCGGATGTCTCAAGCTGCGTTTGCGCAGGCTGGGTGTTCAGCGTCCAGCGTTTCGGGGCGGCACATTGGGCTTCCAGTTCGGCGGCGACTTCGCGGCGCAACCGGTTCAATTCGCTCACCGGCAGAATGACATTTCCCTCGAGATGATTCGTCAGCTCACCGAGGCGGAAGGGCGTGCCACCGAGGCGACCAAGCTGTTCCTTCAAACGCTCCGTACTGAGCGGCGTTTTTTCCGCCACAGCCAGCATCACTTCCGATTGCTTCTGGACGATGTGGCCATTCTCATCGCGCGCGATGAGCGTGAAGGGTTTCCCGGCGAGCCCGTGCACTTCCATCGCGATGGGGCGCTGGTAGCGGATCTGGTCGCCCTCAAAAGTCTGCCGGACGCGCTTGTCCAGTTCGGGGTCATTCGTCTTCCAGAGCAGATGGCCGGGTTGGATGCGCGGGAACTTGATGGAACCGTGCTTGAACGCCAGCCCGACCTCACGCGCACCGGGTGTCACGGTCCGCGACTCGAAAATCTCATACACGCGCCCGCCTTCTTCGCCTTCCTCCGGTTTGCCGGCATCGAAGACCACACCATCACCGAGCTTCAATTCACTTTCCAAGCGGACGATGACCCGCTCGCCCTGCACGCGCACGACCTTGCCCAGATACACGCCGCGTTTCTTGCCAAAGCGCGCATGCACCAGTTCCTGGTTGTCGATGCCGTTGAACCAGCCCGTGTAAAGCCCGCGCGAGAAGGACATCTCCAAGTCATACTTCGCCGCGCTATCCACTCGATTCGTAAGATTGGCAGCGGAAGCGATTTCCTTTGCGGCTTTATCCAGCGCCTGCCGATAGACGCGCGTGATGCTTGCGACGTACTCCGGCGATTTCAGACGCCCCTCGATCTTTAACGAAGCCACGCCACTACGAATCAACTCCGGCAACACTTCCAGACCAGAGAGATCTTGCGGGCTGAGCAGGTAACGCTTGTCTCCGAGCGGCACTTGCACGCCATCGGAGAGAAGGTCATACGGCATACGGCACGCTTGCGCGCACTCGCCGCGATTCGCGGAGCGTCCGCCGAGCGATTCGCTGGTCAGGCACTGGCCGGAATACGCCACGCACAACGCGCCATGCACGAACACTTCCAGAGGCAGCTCGAGTTTCTCACTCGCCTTCTGCGCTGCCTGCATCTTCTCGATCTCGGCGATGGAACATTCGCGTGCGAGCACGACGAGCTGGCAACCGAGATCGCGGGCAAATTCCACACCGGCCACGCTGGTCACGGTCATCTGCGTGGAGCCGTGAATGTGGAAGTCGGGCGAGAGCTGGCGGATGAGGCGGCAGATGCCGACGTCTTGCACGATGGCCGCATCCACCCCGGCGGCGATGATGGAGCGTAGATATTTTTCCGCGCCTTCCAGCTCGTTCGCAAAGACCAGGGTATTGAAAGTCACGTAGCCGCGCACGCCCCGGCGATGCAGAAACTCCATGAGCTTCGGCAGGTCCGCCTCGGTGAAGTTGTGCGCGCGCATCCGGGCGTTGAACTTGTCGAGGCCGAAGTAGATGGCGTCCGCGCCGTTCTCCACGGCGGCTTTCGCGCATTCCCAATCGCCAGCGGGGGCAAGTAATTCAGGCAGGCGCAGGTGGGCTTTGCCACCGTTGGCGGCAGCGGACGATTCAGTTGTGACGACAGCAGACATTCAGTTCTACGCTGCGGATACTATACAGCGAAGCGGGCCAGACTACACGTGCGATTATGGAGGGCAATGGAAAGATTTGGGCCGGTAAATGGAAAACGCCGGGTGGATGCACCCGGCGTTTCGCATGGGAATCTGTTAAAGCGGCTTACTGGTAAGCCTCCATGCCGACGCACGTGCAGACCGGGTTACGATCGCCGAAGACGTTGTCGATACGACCGACCGCCGGCCAGAACTTGTGATCCTTCAACCAAGGACGCGGGAAAGCCGCCTGCTCGCGGGTGTAAGGACGGTTCCACGCATCACCGGCGATGGTGTCCGCCGTGTGCGGGGCGTTCTTGAGCGGGTTGTTCGCCTTGTCGATGGCACCGGATTCGATGGCCTGTATCTCGGCGTGGATGGCCAGCATCGCGTCGCAGAAGCGGTCCAGCTCGGCTTGGGATTCGCTCTCGGTCGGTTCGACCATCAGCGTGCCCGCCACCGGCCAGCTCAACGTCGGCGCATGGAAACCATAATCCATCAGGCGCTTCGCCACGTCCTCGGCAGTGACCGCCTTGAACTGGCGCACGTCCAGGATGCACTCGTGCGCGACGAGGCCGGTCTTGCCCTTATAGAGAATCGGGAAATGGTTTTGCAGACGCTTCGCGATGTAGTTCGCGTTCAAGATGGCGTACTTCGTCGCATCGGTAAGCCCCGCCGGACCCATCAGGCGGATGTAAACCCAGGAGATGGTCAGGATGCTGGCGCTGCCCCAAGGCGCGGCGGCAATGGCACCTAACTTGTGCTGGCCTTCCAGCGCGATGACCGGGTGACCCGGCAGGAAGGGCGTGAGGTGTTTCGCCACACCGATCGGGCCCATGCCCGGACCGCCACCACCGTGCGGGATGCAGAAAGTCTTGTGCAGATTCAGATGGCAAACATCCGCACCGATATCGCCCGGACGACAGAGACCGACTTGCGCGTTCATGTTCGCGCCGTCCATGTAAACTTGGCCGCCGAAGCTGTGGATGATCTGGCAGATGTCCTTGATGCTTTCCTCGAACACACCGTGCGTGGACGGATACGTGATCATCAAGCAGGAGAGCGTGTCCTTGTATTGCTCGGCCTTCGCGCGCAGGTCGGCTACATCGATGTTGCCTTCCTTGTCGCACGCCACGGGAATCACTTTCAGGCCGGCCATCACGGCGCTGGCGGGATTCGTGCCGTGCGCGGAAGTTGGGATGAGACAGATATCGCGGTTCACCTGGCCCTTGCTCTGGTGATACGCATGGATGGCCATGAGGCCTGCGTATTCACCGGCGGAACCGGCGTTCGGCTGCAGCGAGATGGCGTCGAAGCCGGTGATCTCCGCAAGCCACTGTTCCAACTGCTTGAACATCGTGAGATAACCCTGCGTCTGGCTCAGCGGTGCGAACGGATGCAACTTGCCGAATTCCGGCCAGCTCACCGGGAACATCTCCACGGTCGCGTTCAGCTTCATCGTGCAGGAGCCGAGCGGGATCATGGAATGCGTGAGCGAGAGATCGCGCGATTCCAGCTTGCGCAGGTAGCGCAGCATCTCCGTCTCCGAATGATACAAGTTGAAAACTTTGTGCGTGAGATATTCGCTCGTGCGTTGCAGCGCGGCAGGAATGGAAGACGCGAGTCCCTGATTCACTTCTTTGACCGTGAAATCAGGTGCTTTGTCACCGTTGAGGATCTGCCACAGTTCAGCGATGTCCTTCGCAGAAACCGTTTCGTCCACCGAGAGACCAACAGTGGTGCTATCGATCTTGCGCAAGTTGATGCCGTGTTTATCGGCAGTCGCGTGAACTGCTGCGGCATCCTTCACGCTGATGCGCAAGGTATCGAAGTAAGCGGCGGGCTCGACCTTCAGGCCGAGTTTCGCGAGGCCAGCGGCGAGCACTGTGGTCACGCCATGCACGCGTTGTGCGATGGCCTTCAGGCCTTTCGGGCCGTGATAGCAGGCATACATCGCGGCCATGTTCGCGAGGAGCGCCTGCGCGGTGCAGATGTTGCTCGTGGCCTTGTCGCGGCGGATGTGTTGCTCACGCGTCTGGAGCGAGAGACGGAAAGCTGCCTTGCCACGGGCATCTTTCGAGACGCCAGCGATACGACCGGGCATCTGGCGCTTGAAGGCGTCGCGCGTGGAGAAGAAGGCGGCATGCGGTCCGCCGTAACCCAGCGGCACACCGAAACGTTGCGCGCTGCCCACGGCGATATCTGCACCGAGTTCACCGGGCGGCTTCAAGAGCGTGAGCGCAAGCAGATCGGACGCCGCGATGGCGATGGCATCAGCCGCGTGCGTCTGCGCGAAGAGATCGGTGTAGTCCGTGACCGCACCGAACGTGTCCGGATACTGCACGAGCACAGCAAAGAGTTTACCGTCGAAATCGATTTTGGCCGGATCGCCGATACGCACCTCGATCCCCACGGGCTTCGCGCGGGTGACGACCACGTTGATCGTCTGCGGATGGCAGTTCTCGGCGATGAAGATGACGTTCTTCGTATCATTGCCCTTAATGCTGTAAGCCATCGTCATGGCTTCGGCAGCGGCAGTGCCTTCATCCAGCAGGGAGGCGTTCGCGATGTCCAGGCCAGTGAGGTCGCAGACCATCGTCTGGAAATTCAGCAAGGATTCGAGACGACCTTGGGAGATCTCCGCCTGATAAGGCGTGTATTGCGTGTACCAGCCTGGGTTCTCGAGGATGTTACGCTGGATCACGGGTGGCGTGATCGTGTCGTAGTAGCCCATGCCGATGTAGGAGCGAAACACCTTGTTGCTGCTGGCGATGCCGCGCAATTCGGCGAGCGCTTCGAATTCCGAGCAGGGCTCGGGAAGATTCAACGCGCGGTTCAGGCGAATGCTCGCGGGCACGGTTTTATCGGCGAGTTCGGCGAGAGATGTGACGCCGACAGCGGGGAGCATGGCGGCAAGTTCGGATTCGCTCGGGCCGAGGTGGCGGCTGGCAAACTGGTCTGGATGGGCAAGATTAATGGCGGACATGTGATTCAGGGACCGGGCGGCCGGTCAAAAAAACAATGGCCGAAGGTAAGGTGGGACGGGGGCAAATCAAGTGAACATTGTTCACAAAAGATTCACACGCCAAGCGCGGCTAATGAGGGTGTGAAGCGGGCCTTTTTGGTGGGAGCTCGCCTTTTGGCTTTGAGGTTTGGGTTTCGGCCTTATGCTTCCGGCAATGCGCGTTCTCATCATCGGTTGTGGTTATGTCGGTTTGCCCTTGGGCAAAGCCTTGGTGGCCAAGGAACACGAGGTCTATGGCGTCCGCCGCAGTAGTGAAGGGCAGGCGGAGCTGGAAGCCGCTGGCATCAAGCCGTTGATCGCGAATGTCACCCAGCCAGAAACCTTGGCGGCCTTGCCGGGACCGTTCGATTGGGTGGTGAATTGCGTTTCCTCGAGCAAGGGCGGGGCGGAGGTCTATCGGCAGGTGTATCTGGATGGCACCAAGAACCTTCTGAACTGGCTAGCGGCCAATCCCCCCAAGAAATACGTCTATACGAGCAGCACCAGTGTTTATGGCCAGACGGATGGCATGCCGGTGAAGGAAAGTGCAACCACGCAGCCCGTCAACGAGACCAGCCAGGTATTGGTGCAGACCGAGCGGCTTCTGTTGCAAGCGTTTCAGGCTAACAAGTTTCCAGCAGTTATCTTGCGCGTGGCGGGAATCTACGGGCCGGGCCGGGGTCATCTCTTCCAGCAGTATTTGAAGGATGAGGCCCGCATCCAAGGTAAAGGAGATCGGATCATAAATATGATCCACTTGGACGATGCGGTAGGCGTCATCATGGCGGCCTTGAAGGGTGGCCATGCTGGGGAGATCTACAATGCGGTGGATGACGAGCCGGTCACGCAGTTGCACTTTTACCGTTGGCTCGGCGAGGCCTTGGGCAAGGATCTGCCGCCCTACGCTACCGAGGCAGAAAACGTGGAGCGCAAGCGCGGTCTGACGAACAAAAAGGTGGCGAACCGCAAATTGAAGATGGAGCTGGGGTATCAGTTTATCTACCCGACATTCCGTCAGGGATACACGGCGGAGATGCTGTGGATGGAGCGCGCGGGGCTGATTTAGCTAATGACTAAGGATTGAGTGGTTAGCTTTAATCAATTGCGGGCAGCTTATTTTGATTTGAGCTGCTTTTTGATCCACCGAGGATTTCGTCGGCAATCCAGTACACGCCAGACGGCTATAGTATCGTCAATTACCTGATAATAAACCGCATAGGGGAAACGATTGGATAGCAGACGATAGTAAGTCTCGTACCGGCAATGAATTCCGGCATACAATCTTAGCGATTCGATGTCGGAATAAAGTGATTCCAGAAAATAAGACCCGACACCCACGGATTGCTTTTCGTAAAAGGAATATCCATCCAGCAGGTCAGCCTCCGCAAGATCAAGGATGATCAGGTTCACGCGAGCTTGGCAGCTTTGCGACGGATTCTATCCTTGGCTGTTTCCCAATTCGAGAATTTGGCTTTCCCTGCTTTAACCAGACGCTCCGCCTTCTTCAGTTCAGTGGCGTGCCATTCGGGAGATTCTACGGACGATTCATCTTGGGAAAGGTCGGCCCACAAGGCTTCCATGGCCCTTAGTTTGTCTGAGCGGGACATTTTGCTTAATGGAAGAGTGACTGCCATGAGAGGACGATAGCTGAAGCCGTCCAAAAAACAAGGAAGGCTTCAACCGCAGCATGGCCTCCTAACAGAATCTACTTTCGCGGATGCCGCGGATTGTTTTCAATGGGGGCATGCTTCCTGTCCGTCTTAAACGTTGCGCGATTCTGAGCGCTTTGGTCATCGCGACTGTTTCCACAAGTTTTGCTGCGGCACCCAAGCCTAAGCTCCCACCGAACCCCGACAAGCTCTCGCCGCCACCGGGATTGCCCGTGCCGGATGATGTGAAAGCGACGCTGAATGCCGGTGTGGCAACGCTGGGACGACAGATCGCGGGCTTGCAGGCAACGCTCAAGGACAAGCCAGAGCTGCTGGAATTGTTGCCCGATGTGGAGATCTTTCACAACGCAGTGAAGTATGCGCTGGAGGATGACATATTCTTTTCTCCGACCCATTTCAAGAGCGCAGAGCAGTTCTTGAAGATGGGCATGGACCGGGCGCTGGAATTGCAAGCGGGCAAACCTTCCTGGACTACGGCCACGGGTTTGGTGGTGCGCGGGTATGTCTCCAAGCTGGATGGCTCGGTGCAGCCTTATGGTCTGGTGGTGCCGGCTTCATTCAAGCCGGGTAACAAGCCGATGCGGCTGGATTTCTGGTTGCATGGCCGCGGCGATACGTTGAACGAGATCGCTTTCTTAGAAGGTCGATTGAAGTCAGGCGGCGAATTCACGCCGGAAGATGCGTTTGTGCTGCATCCGTATGGGCGGTTCATGAACGCATTCAAGTTCGCGGGCGAAGTGGATGTGTTCGAGGGGCTGGCGCATGCGATGAAGCATTATCCCATCGATGCGAAGCGCGTCTCGATGCGCGGCTTCTCGATGGGGGGCGCAGGCACGTGGCACTTGGGTGTGCATCATGCGGACCAGTGGGCGGCCATCAATCCGGGGGCGGGTTTCGTCGATGTACTGAATTACCAGAAGCTGGCGGACAAGCTGGATACCATTCCGTGGTATGAGCAGAAGCTGTGGAATCTCTACAATCCGCTTTCGGCCCCCATCAACTTGGAGAGCAGCACGCTGGTGGCATACAGCGGCGAGATCGATGCGCAGAAAGCCGCCGCCGATATGATGGAAGCGGCCTTGGCCAAAGAAGGCATCAAGATGACGCATCTCATCGGACCCAAGACCGGGCACAAGTATGAGCCAGAAACGAAGAAGAAGGTGGCCGCGCTGGTCGATGCGGCGTCAGCCAAAGGCGTGACGGTGCCGAAGAAGGTGACTTTTGTGACGCATACTTTGAAGTGGGATACCATGCATTGGGTGACGCTCAATGCGCTGGAGAAGCATTGGGAGGAAGCGCGGATCGAGGCGGATGCCTCGGGCAGTGGCGTCAGTGTGAAGACGAAGAACATCGCGGCTTTCACCATCAAGCCACCGCAAGCGAAGGGCAGTGTGACGATTGATGGGCAGAACGTTGGGGCTTTGGGCGCAGGCAGCTTTGCCAAGGTGAATGGCAAATGGAAGGCCGGCAGCAGCAGCCAGGGATTGGTCAAGGCGCATGACCTGCAGGGGCCGATCGATGATGCTTTCATGGAATCCTTCATCATGGTGCGGCCGACGGGCAAACCGTTGAATCCGCAGGTAGGCCAGTGGGCGAGCAATGAGATGAAAGAAGCGTTGTTTCAGTGGCGTCGTCAGTTCCGTGGGCCCGCCCAAGTGAAGAGCGATAGCGCCATCACGGATGAGGACATCAAGAACAACAACCTCATCCTCTGGGGTGATCCGTCCAGCAACAAGGTGCTCGCCAAGCTTGCGGACAAGCTGCCGATCAAATGGACGGCCGCAGGCGTGAAAGTGGGGGACAAAACCTACGATGCCACGAAGAACGCCCCGGTGATGATCTATCCTAACCCGTTGAACCCGACCAAGTATGTGGTCATCAACAGCGGTTTCACGTTCCATCAATTCGGGGCGGGCAGCAATTCGCAGCAGACGCCCAAACTGCCGGACTGGGCCGTGCTCGACATGAGTGTGTCACCCGCCAAGCGGTTGGGCAGCACCGGCGTGGTGGATGCCGCCTTCTTCGGTGAAAAGTGGGAGCTGACTTCCGCGCGGAAGTAAGCTTTTCCACAGGATAATCGAACAAATAGAGATTTTTTAACGTCAGAACTATGGCTGCGACGGATGCCGGGCGCACAAGCGAAGCTTGACGCACCCGGCGACCGGTCTAAAACAGCCTTTTACGAGAACCCATTGAATATGAATCAGCCTCCAAATTCTCCGCTTAATCGTCGCGCTTTCATCAAAACCTCCTCGGGTGCGGTGGTGGCCGCCAGTGCGTTGGCCTCGGCCGTATCTTTCCCCAGCGTCACGTTGGGGCAGTCCTCTGGTGATAAGTTAAAGATCGGCTGGATCGGTTGCGGCGGTCGTGGCTCCGGTGCGATGGTGCAGGCGTTGCAAGCGGACAGTAACGTGGAGCTTTTCGCTACGGGCGATGCCTTCAAAGAAAACATGGACAAGAGCCTCAAGGGCGTCATGACCTACATGAAGAGCAAGCCTGAGAAGTTCAATGTCCCGCCCGAGCGCCAGTTCGTGGGCATCGACGCCTACCAGAAGGTCATCGATAGCGGAGTGGATGTGGTGATCCTCACTTCTCCTCCGGGATTCCGTCCGGCGCATATCGAGGCGGCGGTGAAGGCGGGTAAACACATCTTCACGGAAAAACCGATGGCCGTGGACGGCACTGGCCTCCGCTCCGTCATGGCGAGCGCAGAACTGGCCAAGCAGAAGAAGCTGGCGATGGTGGATGGTTTTGTGTGGCGCTGGACGTATGCGAATCGCGAGGCTTACAAACGCATCCATGAAGGCCAGATCGGTGATGTGCTCGCGGTCTATTCCACCTACAACTCAGCCGGCACAGACCGTTATCCGAATGTGACGCGCGAGAACACGCCGAACGAGGTCGAGTATCAAATGCGCCGTTGGCACTACTATTGGTGGATCTCTGGCGATGGCATCGTGGAACAGGCCATTCACAGTATCGACAAGATGCTTTGGACGATGAAGGACGTGGCCCCGGTGAAGGCGATGGCCCATGGTGGCCGTCAGGTCCGCACGGATGCGAAGTTCGGCAATGTGTTCGACCATTTCGCGGTGGAATACCGCTGGGAAGACGGCACCCCGGGCTACCACTACAGCCGCCAGATCGACCGCTGCTGGAACTCGGTGGCAGACCGCGTGTTCGGCACCAAGGGTGTCTATGATGGCGAGAGCGCAGGCCGCATCCACACCATCCGTGGTGAGAACCGCTGGCGCTGGCGGGCGGATGATGATGGCAAGAACAAGAACGACGGCTACCAGACCGAGCATGATGAGATGTATGCCTCCATCCGCGCGGGCAATCCGATCAATACTTCGGACCGTTTCATCAAGGCGACCGCCATGGCCATCATGGGCCGTATGGCTGCCTACTCGGGCAAGGAAGTGACCTGGGATCAGGTGATCAACTCCAAGGAAGATTCCTTCCCCAAAAATCTGACGTGGGATTCGAAGCTGCCGGAAGTGCCGGTGGCCCTGCCTGGTATCACGCCGCTGATCTAAGAGCCGTGATGAAGACGACTTCAAGCCCCACGCCCGGAATGGTGTGGGGCTTTTTTGTTTGCGCGACTATTTGTGAAGTGCTTTGAAGGCGGCAGACCCTGTGGACGTCTGGTCTAGATGTGCGGGATGCCCGCTTGACGTAATATCTGATATCAACCTAGTTTCCCTTTAACCCTGACCCAAAAGTTTATGGAACCGACCCCGACTTCCCGTCGTGATTTTCTGAAGACCTCTTCAACTGTGGCCATTGGCGGTGCGATCGCTTCGCAGATCGCTTTTCCGGCCATCGCCAAGGCCGAGAAGGGCGATAAGCTCAAGATCGGCTTCATCGGCTGCGGTGGCCGTGGTTCCGGCGCGGCCCTGCAAGCGTTGCGGGCAGATAGCAATGTGGAACTGCACGCGATGGGCGATGTGTTCGAGACGCAGATCGACAAGAGCCTCACCAGCCTCAAGAAAAACCTGCCGGACAACCCCGAGAAGTTCAACGTTCCCAAGGAACGCCAATTCACCGGTTTAGATGCGTATAAGCACGTGCTGGACAGCGGGGTGGATGTGGTGATCTTGACGACGCCTCCGGGTTTTCGTCCGCAACATCTGCGCGCGGCGGTTGAGGCTGGCAAACATATCTTCCTGGAAAAGCCGATGGCCACAGATGCTCCCGGTGTGCGGTCGGTGATGGAATCGGTGAAAATCGCGAAGGAAAAGAAGCTCGCGATGGTGGCGGGCTTTTGCTGGCGGTATGACTATCCGCGCCGCGAACTCTTCAAGCGCATCCATGATGGCCAGATCGGCGATATCCGCGCGATGTATGGCACGTATCTCACCGGGCCGGTGAAACCCATGCCGCCCGCCAGTGAACGTCCGGCGGGAATGACCGACATGGAGTGGATGGTGCGGAACTGGTACAACTTCAACTGGCTCTCGGGTGATGGACTTGTGGAGCAGGCCATCCATGCCGTGGATTGGTTGGGCTGGGCGATGAATGACAAGCCGCCCGCCAAGTGCACTGCTGTCGGTGGTCGTCAGATCCCGTCTGAAGGTGGAAACATCTATGACCATGTGGAAGTGAACTACGAGTGGGAAGGCGGGGTGCGTGGCTTCTTGGCGCAACGTCAGATCACCGGCTGTTACGGTGAGAACAATCTCAATGTCATCGGCTCCAAAGGCATCGCCACCATCGCGCGCGGCCGGGTGCAGATCACGGGTGATAACCCGTGGCGGTATGAAGGTCCCACGCCGGATATGTATCAAGTGGAGCATGATGAGATGTATGCCTCCATCCGCGCGGGCAACCCGATCAACAATGGTGATCGCATGGTGACGAGTACGCTCATGGGCATCATGGGGCGCATCGCCGGTTATACTGGATTGGAGATCACCTGGGACATGGCACTGAACTCCAAGCAAGTGCTAGTGCCGGATATCAAGGATTGGAACACTAAAGTAGAAGTGCCACCGATAGCTATGCCCGGCCGCACGAAGTACGTCTAAACCTTCAGAATACGCATTATCATGAACCGCCGCACATTCCTACAAACGACCGCGACCGCCTTGGCTGCTACGGCTTTGATCCCCTCGGAGGCCTTGGCTGCCAAGCGCAAGCTGCGCAAAGCCATCATGTACTCCACCATCGGAGTGAAGGGGACGGTGTTGGAGAAATTCAAGGCGATGAAAGCGGCGGGTTTTGAAGGCGTGGAGCCGATGGGTGGGCTGGATTCGCAAGAAGTGCTGGCGGCCTTGCAAGAGACTGGTTTGGAAGCTGCGAGCGTGTGTTGCCATACGCATTGGGCGAAGCCGCTCAGTGATCCGAACCCGGGCACGCGCAAAATCGGTTACGATGGTCTAATCCAGTCGCTCAAAGATGCAAAGGTCTATGGTGCCACCTCAGTTTTATTGGTGCCCGGTGACGCCCGGAACGGGGTGAGCTATGGTGATTGCTTTGTCCGTTCTGTGGCCGAGGTCAAGAAAGCAGTGCCGGTGGCGAAGGACTTGGGGGTTAAAATCGCCATCGAGAATGTCTGGAATAATTTCATCACCACACCGCAGCAGGCGGTAGAGTATCTGGACGCCATCGACAGCAAGTGGGTGGGCTGGCATTTCGACATCGGCAATGTGGGGCGTTACAGCCCGGCAGAGACGTGGATCCCGTTCTTGGGCAAGCACATCCTCAAGCTGCATATCAAAGAGTTCAACACCAAGGCGATGACACCGGAGAAGCCGGGGGCCGGTTTTGGCTTCAAATTGCAGGAGGGAGACAACGACTGGCCAGCCATCATGAAGGCCCTAGACAAGGTGGGCTATAAAGGCTGGGGCATCTCTGAGCAGCCGGGTACGCAGGCGAACACGGTGGAAGCAGCGTCCGATCTGGCCCAGCGGATGGACAAAATTTTTGCGCTCTGAGCGCAGCTACCGCTCACTTCTTGGATGGCATGGCCTTGAGCATGAGCTCGGCCTTGGAGGGGGGCTTGTCGCAAGACTTCACGCCGTTCGTAGAGGCGGAGGCTGCGAGTTTTTCCTGTTCAGTCAGGTAAGCCTTGAGCACTTCCGTGCGGCTGCCGGGGCTGTGGCAGTCGGCACCGCTCTTCGCAGCCGTTTTGCAGCGGGGATCATTGGCGGGCTTGGCATCTGTCTGGTCGCCAGCCTGAACCGAACTGATCAGCACATAGCCTGCGCACGCACAGATGGCGGCCAGCAGGCAGGCTTTTACAGGGCGGTTCATTGACTCCAAGAAAGCACTTATCCGGAGAATGGGCAAGGGCGAAGCTACCTTGCGAAAGCAGTCCAGATATCAGCGGATCTCAAACTGCCCCGGCATTACCCTGGCCGTCCACCCAACGGACAGCGAAATGGATCAGCTCAGAAGCGGTCTTGAGGTCGAGCTTCTCTTTGATATTCACGCGATGGACTTCCACGGTCTTGATGCTGATGTGGAGTTCCGCGGCGATCTCGCGAGTGCTGCGGCCCTGACCGATAAGCTGGAAGACCTCGAATTCACGATCGCTCAATTTTTCCACCGGCGAGTTACCGGTGCGACGACCGGAGAAAATCTCGAGAATGTGCGCGGAAATGTTTTGGCTGACGTAGATGCCGCCGCCCATGACCTGCTGGATGGCGGTCATAAGTTTCTGCCCGCCTTCGCCCTTCATCACGTAGCCTCGTCCGCCAGCGCGCAAGACGCGTTCAGCATAGATGGCTTCATCGTGCATGGAGACGACCAGAACCGGGAGGCCGG
>JAURFH010000098.1 GCA_030834415.1 Verrucomicrobiota bacterium
ACGCCAAGGGCAAGTTCCTGCGCAATCTGCCGGATGCTCCGAATGATTTCCACGGCTTTGTCATTCATAAGAACGCAGATGGCGAGTTCATCTACGGTCCCCGCTTGAGCGGTCAATGCATCGTCAAGCTCACCTTGGAAGGCAAGGAAGTCATGAACATCCCTGCATCGGTCATTCCTGATGAATTCAAGAATAAGGGCAAAGACGGCAAACCCTTCGTCCGTCTGACCGGCATGGATGTGGCCCCCAATGGCGATCTCTTCGTGACCGATGGCTACTCCAGCGATTACGTCCATCGCTTCGACAAAACCGGCAAATACCTAAAATCATTCGGCGGCAGAAAAAAAGAACCCTACAACTTCAACACTCTGCATAAGATCGCCATCGATACGCGCTTCACTCCGGCCCGCATCATCGGTTGTGACCGCGCCAACATGCGCATGGTTCACATGTCCTTGGATGGTGAATTCCTTGGCGTGATCGCTACGGACCTGCTGCTGCCTGCCGCCGTGGCGGTGCAAGGTGACTACGCTCTCGTAGGCGAACTCAAAGGAGACGTCAGCGTGCTCGACAAGGATGGCAAGGTCGTCGCCAAGATCGGCTCGAACAAAGAGGCCGACCAGATCGGCAAAAACTCCGTGGCCCCTGCGATGTGGATCAACGGCATTGTCACTGCTCCGCATGGAGTGACCTTCGACAAGAAGGGCAACATCTTCGTGGCGGAATACAGCACGGCCGGACGCGTACACTTCTTCGAGAAGCAGTAGCCTGATTCAAGCAAACAAAAGGGCCGGTTGCACAATTGCAACCGGCCCTTCGCATTAAATCAGCTACAGCTCACAGACTCAGGTAGCTGCGCAGTTTCGCCAGCAGCTTGGCTCCCATCCCCTTCACCTTCACCAAGTCTTCCAACTGCGTGAACGGACGCGCCATGATGATGCCTTCGGCCACTTTCGCCGGCATGCCCTTTACAGCCTTCAGATCTTCGGCACTGGCAGAGTTCACCGATACCTTGCTGTCTTGCTTGCTCTTCTTAGCAGGTTTCTTGGCGGCAACGGTAGCCTTTGGTTGCGCCACTACCGGAGCTTCAACCACCTCAGCGATAGCTGGCTTAGCTTCCACGACAGGTGCGACTACTTCTGGTGCCTGCTCTGTCGGGAGAACCAAGGGGGCGATAGATTCAAGCACAGCGGACTCAACTACTGGCTGAAAGGCCGCGATGACGGAGACCAATTGGTTGAAATTCACGAAATCACGGGTGATGAAACCCGCTTCAGTCCACTCCCGCAGCATCAGCACATAATTCCAGACACCGACAGGCGGTTCGGAAAACGACAGGTCAAATTCGCGGATGGCCGATTCCGTTTGGCCAAAGACTTGGCCGAAGTTCGCACCAGCAAGTTTCACCCCGGCAAATGCCCCACCAGCATAGGGCTCAGAAAGCGCCCACAACTCGATAGCCAACGTACCGCTCAGGTTGTCCGCGCTGCGCGGGTTGAAGATGCTACCCACATTGATATGAACCCGGTCGTTCTCGATCCGGTAACCGGCGCTGCCACGGAACTGGGGCAGATAGAACTCCTGACGAAGGGGATAGACGTAGAAATCGTGCACCTCATCGTAGCAGCCATAGCTGCCCGCCACGAGCAGCAGCACCATGCTGTAATCGGCCTTACCGGCCAGCAGGCTCGCATCCGCTCGCACTTCAAAGTGCTCGACGTCGTCCGCGATCTCACCGATTGACGGCAAAGCGACTTGGGCCACCAAATGCCCGGTGATATCGGCGGCATTGAAAGGAGCTTGCGGGCAGGCCCAGAGTTGCAAGGCCCAGTTCCGGTTATGGGCAGCAGCATCCCAGACGGTGAACATGGCGTGCAGTGCCACGGTATCACCTTCTAGGCGATAACCGTGTCTGGCTCCAAAAGTAGCCAATGAATAACCCGTCATGCAGGCATAAATCTTCTCAAATATTTCCTGTTTCATGTGGCTTAATGAAAAGGAAAAACAAGAACGGCGACAAGATGCTGCACGTCACAATTCAATGAATTCTTTTCAGGAATTGGATGAGATGCCTGCGTCTGAAAGAGACGATAAGACGACACTTCTAGCAGTCAAAAACCACTATATCACATTGGAATCAAGGCAGTTAGCCACTTTGAACAAAGCAGAATCAGGCGCTTATTTCTTGGGTAGATGCTCCTCGATGGAACGGGCCACCTGTTTGGCCAGTTGCTCGTAGCCTTCCTTGGTGTAATGCACGTTTTGTGGCAACTGGTGCGTCGCCAATGTCGGCATTATGTAGGCGTAGAGGTCATCTGTATCCACGCCCTCTTCCTTCATGATCTTTGCCGCCACCTTGTTATAGACAGGAATGTCCTCGAACTTGCGGGGTGGATTCAATTCCCCTTTTGGCACGGGTGTCGTAGCGGCCCAGATAAGTTTCGCCCCGGTGGCTTTCATTTTCTTTACCAGCTCGCGCAGGTTCTTTTCATACTCATCGGGTTCTACTTGGCGCGTGGTCTCAGTCATGTACTTGGCATCATGGAGACCGAAGTTGAAATGGATCACATCCCAATTTCCATTTCCCAGCCACGAATCGATCTTGGCGGTGCCATTCTTCGTCGGGCCGCCATTTGTCGGGATACGATGCACGTTCGCCTTGCCTTCGAGCAAAGCCCGTACCGGCAGCGTGTAACCGATGGAAATGGAGTCACCAATGATCAGGACACGAGGCAGCCCCGCCTTGTCCTCAATCGGGGCCATGGACGGATTTGGCACCGCCTTCTTGGCTTTGGGTGCCTCGGTCTTTTTTGCTTTGGTTTCTTTCGCTTTTTCTTGAGCCATCGCCGGTACAACCAAGGCTAAGGCCAGAAACGCACTGAACAGGATGTGGGGGGATTTCTTCATAATCGTTTGCTCCATTATTTCTTCTCATTGGCGTATGCCTTGTAGGCCGCTTCGATATCTGCCGCCTTGGGGTCTCCTTTGTGCAGGATGATGCGGTGGCGCAAGACCAGTTTGTCGCCCGGCTTCAACGTCGTCGTTCCATCCTCCGCGGTCTTGTCGAGGTTCTTCGTGCCAAAAGGATTGGCCGTCAACAAACCATAGGTGCGGACATGCCACGGCGTGGGATAGCGGAAGCTGCTCGGGTGATTGAACATCGTGATCCCGACCATCTCGCCATCCAGCGGACCGTAGTAGGAGCACCACTTGGCACGCGTCCCCCAGGCATCTTTGTCCGTCTTGCCCTCACTGGTCAGGATATGCCCACCCATCTTGCTATCCACGGCCATCAAGGTCGGAACGCGCACACTGAAACCGGCATCTTTCGCGTCATTGAAAATTACCGGCTCGCCAACAGCCTTGAACGTGATGTCACAGTCGATGACGCGCTGGTCGCCATTGATCTGAAAAGCGTAGCGACGCTCATCCTCCATGAATTTCTTGCCGTTAACATCGTAGTAATCATCCGCCGTGACCAGCAGGACTTGGTCGTTCTTCACTTCTACCTTCTTGAACTCCCGATGCTTCGTCTGGCCGAGACGTTTCGCACGTTCCTTCATAGACGCGCTCTTGGATTCATCGAAAGTGCGTTGCTCATGCCAGGTCTCGACCCCGCTCACATCCTCGTGTCCAAACCAGATACTGCGGTGATGCGGGTGGTCATGCTGCTCTCCATCGATTGTCTCCATCGGATAAGCGCGCGTGACCGGCTTGCCCGTTGGCCCGATGACTGGCCAGAGGTAAGGCTTGTTGGACTCGCTCTTGATGACGTATTTCGTGAACAGTTCACCCTTATATTTGATCGTATAAGCATCATCACCCTTTTCGAGGGTGAACCCTTTGGGTTTGTCCGCTGCCAACAGGGGCAACGCCATGCTGGTCAAAAGGAGAAACGCGGCAGCCCGACGGGAAAACTTCGTGAAATAGATACTCATGTGTATGAGATAATTGATACAGCCCAATCCCTGTTTCGTCACGCAGAGATTGTCGGCCTGAGATGGGTGTATTAGTCTCCGGCCTTGCGAAATACCGAACCAGATCACTACGCAACCCTCGGCCTGCACCGTGAATGCACCACGGAGCAGATCCGCGCCGCCTATCGGATTCTGGCCAAGCGCCTGCATCCGGATGTGAACCAAGGCTCCAGTGACGCCATGGAACGCACGCAAGCCCTGAACGCCGCCTACGAAATCCTCAGTGATCCCGCAGAACGCCAAGCCTACGATGAAGCGCGGATCGCCCGGGAGAGAGCCCCAGCCCAAGCCAAACGTTCCGCCAAAACCAACCGAAACATCGCGCAAGATGTTCACTTGAAAATTGAAGAATTCCTTCGCGGCACCATGTTGACGGTGCAAGTGGACGACCCCAGCAATCAGGGGGGACGAGAGCGCTATGAGCTTATCATTCCCCCTGAAACCGCGCCTGGAGCCAAGTTCCGTGTCCCACGAGATGGTGGCGGCTTTGTGATGGTAAGGGCCCGTGCCCTGCCCGGCTTCCGATTCAAAGTGCGCGGCTCAGATCTGCGCTGTGATATGCGCATCAATTCGAAACGCGCTGCCCTAGGCGGATACGAAATGATTCAAGGTGCGACAGGCTCGATGGTGCGCGTCCTGATACCCAAGGGCGTCGCTCCCGATGAAATCATCCGGATCGAAGAACAAGGTTTGCCTAAGGCGCGCGGTGGTCGTGGTGACTTGCTGGTGCGAATCAAATACCGCCCAGAAGTCAAAATCACCCGCAGCATTGGAAAGAAGTAGAATTGATCTGCTCTTTGGAGAAGAAGGCGAAAAGCACCTAAGAGTTCGAAGCTATTGTCCTGCTGACTGAGACGCAGCCTTGGAGCGCAGCGTTTCATAGATGGCCGTGAGCAAGGAATTCTCTCCCTTCACATCATTATCCAGCGACCAGATCATGATACCGCCCAGCTCTTCACCCAAGACATACTGCGTCTTGGCTTTGATGGTCGGGATGCCATTGTACCAAATGGTGCTGCCGATCTGGTCTGCTTTTTCTGCACCGGGATACTTGAGCAATATCTCATCATAACCGTAGCCTGACTTCTTAAAATCGTCTCCAAAACCGTACCCATAAAATGGCACCCCAAAGACGGCCTTTGATTTCGGCAATCCTTTATCCAGCCAGAACTTCACATTGCTGCGCGCGAACTCCAACGAGGAATGCTGACCGGGCTTATTCGGATTCCAAGCACCCGCACCATCGTAGGCCATGATGTTCACAAAATCGAAATGCCTTAGCGTCTCATCCTTCACCTTGTTCCCGCCATACCCTTTGGAGAGCGCACACGTCAGCAATTTGCCTTTCGGCTTCAACACCTTTGCCAAAGCTTCGATGAACGCCCCGTAATCTTCGTTGATAGAGGGCCCTTCGATATCTACATCCAAGCCGTCAAACCCGTGCTCATCGACATATTTGGCAATCTTGCCAGCAAAAGCTTCCCGTTGGACCTCTGAAATCAGTTCAAAATAGCGCGCTTGCAACACCTTGTTCTCTGACGCCCCACCGCCTCCAATAGAAACCAGTATCTTAACGCCATTCGCTTTCGCTTTGCGAATCAGCACTTCGTTTTTCTTACTGAACGAAAGGTCGCCCTCAGCATTCTCTGGGTTCTCGAAAGCGACATTGATGTGCGTTAGTTTATTGTATTCGATTGTTTCGGAGAACTTATCAAGATCAACCCAGTTAGGCACATAAGCCACCACCCGATGATCAAGGCAAAAAGCCTGTAAAGGGATGATTAGCCCAAGCAAACAGAGGATTTTGCTTAAGAACATAGGGTTGCTTTGCATGCTGACCAGCAAAGTTACCATGTGGCGTTGAGGCTAACAATCACTGAGAATTACGCTATTGTAGGTAAAGACCATACCAGACTAGGCTTATGCTTTATGATCAAAATTGCCTGCCCGATGTGCACGATGGAAGATGTTTTGGAACACGCAGATAAATACGAATGCGTGACCTGTGGTCATGAATGGGAGCGTGAAGCTGCACCAGATGCCGCTGCCGGTCCGCGGGTGGTGAAGGACGCCCATGGAAACATCCTGGCGGATGGCGATCAGGTCATTCTCATCAAGGATCTGAAGCTTGGCGGCGGCAATCAGGTGCTCAAAGGCGGCTCCAAATCCAAAGGTATCCGCCTCGTGGACGGCGACCACGAAATCTCCTGCAAGATAGACGGCATCACCGTCGGCCTTAAAGCGTGCTTTGTGAAAAAGGTTTAAGAGGGGCGTAACAATCAACTAGACCCTAAAAGAAACAGCCCAAAGCCACCCGTGAATGGGTATGCTTTGGGCTGACTGGTCTAAATATTTCGATTCGGTCTTACTTCGCTGGCTCCGCGTTCCACACTTTGATGTCATCAAAGAGGCCGCTCTGCCCGCCAACTCCCAGCTCGATCTTGGATTTCGTCACGTGGCCGATGCCGGGGGATTTCAGGTAAGCCATAGGCTTGCCATCGATCAGCACGCGCATCTCATCACCCACTGTCTCGACAGTCATGGTGTACCACTTGTTTTGCTCGATCTTGGCCGGATAGGTCACCTGTTTGCCCTTCATGAGTTGGGCCACTTCCACCTTCTTGGAAGGGTCTTCTTTTAACTTCTTGATGATGAGATTCTGACTGCCCTCGCGCTCATCCATGATGGTGACACCATTGGTGCGGACGATGGCGCGGCACAGGTGGCCGTAATGCGCCTCCGTATACTTGCGGTCATCAAATTCCACATCCATGGAGGTGGCTCCGGCGAGATTGATGCGAACTTCGACCACACTATCCTTAGTGGGGATTTCCAAACCATACACCGCTGCATGCGCTGTAATCGCCGGTTTGGTATCCGTAGCCGGAATGGTCTTCACCCGCGTTTGCGTGCCCTTCAGCACGCCGTTCTCGAACTTGAACGTATCCACCACCCGGTGCCAAGGCTTGGCGGGTGGATTGCTGGCCATATCGTCAGAGAACAGCAGTTCCTTCTTTTTCGCCAAAGAAGCCGCTGGAATGGGTGGCAAGTCAGCTGCGATAGCAGCAGAGGTAACGAGCAAAAGCGGAGCGATCAATAAACGTAGATTCATATAGTGGGTCACTTGTTGAGTGAGCTATAGCAGGCGCCAAGGAAAGCGCAAGTGGAGGTTAGATATCACTACTTCCCCGTCGCTTGCAGATGCTGCCCGAGAAATTTGACCATCGTCTCACCAGCACCTTCATAATAGAGACCAAGTTTATGCGGTGTATTGGGAAGCACTATCACTTGATGCTCAACTTTCAAGGTGGTGAGTTTCTCAACGAGTGCTTGATAAGCATCCGGCCGGTCTTGATCGCCATTGACCAGCAGCACGCCATAGCTGTTTTTCTTGAGCATATCTGCATTCTTTTCGGCAGCAGCGAGAAGTTCATCCGCACCACGCCACATGCCCCCGCCCCAGCTTCCCGCCACACAAAACAGTTCCGGATGGATGATGGATAATTGCACCGAGCCTGCACCCCCCATCGAGAAGCCGGCGACGGCCCGATGTTTGGCTTCGGGTTTCGTCGGGTAGTTCTTATCGATGAGCGGGATCAACTCCTCGATGATCATCTTCTCCACTTCGCCGCGGTAACCACTGCGGCCGCCATTGGGAAAGACGCAGATGACAGGCGGCATGGTACCTTCGCGCATACCTTTGGAGACCTGACTGGAAAACCCGCCTGAATCGGCACTCTCGTTTCCACCCATGCCGTGGAGGAAATAGATCACGGGATAACGCGTCTTACCACTGGCGTCATAATCCTTCGGCGTCCAGACCACATAACCCACCTCATGCCCCATTGCCTTGCTATCGAGGATATGATGCGAGAGGCCTGAGCCAGCGGGCAACTTGGGGTTCACCCAGCTCACTGGTTTCTGCTCAGCCGCGTTTATCGGGTTGGGTAAATGGAGGAAAAAAGTCGCACACATAGCGGACATCCATACGCCCATCAGGTTGCGCTTAAAGGGAATCATGCTGCGGAGCCTATCTTGCACAAGTATACCACGCCAGAGATTCTATTTGGCATCTGGGGACTGAACGGACCGGACCACTTCATCAAGCAGTTCAGTCTCCATCTCCACCAAATGGCTGCGCTCAGGGAAGCGACCTTCATTCACATCGGCGATGTATTCGCGGAAAGCCGCGAGGCGCTCTTCCTGCAAACGACGATACTCGGCCACGAAATTGCGATAGGCCTTGGCATGACGTGGCGGACGCTCCTCGTAATCCCCCAAGATATCATCACTGAAGAGGAATTGCGTGTCACAACCGCTGCCGGAACCAAGCGACATGAGCAGAAGTTTCGTCTGGGAGGAAAGCCAGCTGGCCAGATTGTGCGGCACTATCTCCAGTTCCGCCGCATAGGCACCCGCGTTCTCTAGCTCCTTCATACGGCGATAAAGCTCCTTTGCTTCCGCCACTGTCTTGCCGATGGCGCGATAGTTTGTCCACGTGACATGGCGGGGCACCAGACCGAGATGCCCCACGACTGGTATGCCTTCACGAGCCATTGCATCGATAATGAACGGACTCGCCGAGCAATAGACAGAACTTGCTCCTGCTTCCAAGGCCCGGAAGCCAACCCGAATCGCTTCCTCTGGCGATGCGAGTCCATGCGGAGTCGCGCAAGATAGGAAACTGTTCGGTGCGGCGGCAACCAGCTTGGGCAGACGCGCTTGGGACTCAGGCGAGTCAAAACTGCAGCTCATCAGGTCCACGCCTGCCTGTTCCGCTGCAGCCGCTTCCTCCGGCGACTTCACGTGGATATGCGTCAGGACGCGTTTGCCCTTGAGCTGTTGCAGATCGTAAACAGTGTACTTTTTGCGTGGTCGGAGCATGGCAAAAGGCTATGCAATGGCACCCTGGAACTCAATGGCGATTCGCCACGTTTGGAATGCTGTGAAGGAGCTTTTCTGATCGAGTCACAGGGTGTTAGCATCTCGTCACAAGCCAACGCAAAGCACCTATACCCTTCACCTGCAAAATAAATTTCTGGATAATGTCCTAAATGGCCATAACCGTTCGTTATAAGTATGAAGTAGCGAAACACGAAAACGATTATGACAACTAACAACACCAATACTATCCGACTTCACCGAGTGCTCCGCACCACTCCGGAACGGGTCTATCGTGCTTTTCTAGATGCTGATGCGACAGCCAAGTGGCTTCCCCCTAATGGCTTCACCTGCAAAGTTCACCACATGGACGCGAAAGTAGGCGGCACTTTCAAGATGTCGTTCACCAACTTCACCACTGGTAGCAGTCACTCCTTCGGGGGCACTTACCTGGAACTGAAACCGCACGAACTCATCCGCTATAACGACAGGTTTGACGATCCGAACCTGCCCGGAGAGATCGTGGCAACCATCGAATTGAAACAGGTCTCTTGCGGCACGGAGTTGAACATCACGCAAGCCGGTGTGCCGGCGGTGATCCCGGCCGAGGCTTGCTATATGGGATGGCAAGAATCCCTGATACTGCTAGCCAAACTGGTCGAAGCCGAAATCCCCGATCAGCCCTGATTCAAGCCCACAGCTGAGCGGGTAAATCTTCTCTATTCGCCAACTCAGCTTGCGGCCACACGCCCTAGATCCGCCAGCTTAAGCACTGTATTCCAGTTCCGGGCGGTGTTGGTTACTCCGATCCACTTGTCAAACTTCTCGGCCATTTTGCATTTCCCGAAACCATGCGGTGTGTGCAGATACGCCACTCTACCAACGATCTTTATCTCCTCACCTTCCACCGTGCAGTCGCGGATACGCTGGACATCCACTTCACGAGGTAAGCTCTCGAGCAGAGCTGTATGAACTGTAGTCGGCGCTTTTACCGCTGCTTTAGAGAAAGGATTAGCAGCTATCAAGTCATCCCACTCAGCCAGGGTTGGCGCGAAGATCGCCTTGTCAAAGTCGAACTCCTGCCGGCAAAGCCTTGCGATGGTGGCGATGACTTTCTCCCGACTAAACCGGCTGCGAACGATGGCGTTGCCGCTATTGATATAGGTGGCCACGTTTTCAAAACCCGCTTCAGCGAGCTTTTCGCGTAGTTGTTTAACGGGGAGCTGAGTTTTCCCGCCGACACCACGGAAGAGAATGAGATAGACAGTATTTTTCATGAGGCCTACGGGTGCGGTTACTACGCCAAAGTGTTCAACTTTTCGGCGGCCACTCCTTGCCTGCCAGCTCCTTGGGCAATTGGGTCGGGTCAGCGGGATAGATGAGTGACATGTCGGGTTTGGTGGTGGCTCCGGGCAGGAACTCCGTTTCCTCTGGCGCACCCATAATGAGCCAAAGCACTTCTTCCTCTGTATCGTTGAAGACCTGCCGTAACTGGTCAGGGCCAACCAACACAGCGCCGTATTTCGGAACGGTCAGTGTATCCTCGCCTACGCGCAGACGCCCTACACCTTCCAGCACAAAGTAAAACTCCTCCGCCCGGATGTGTTTGTGTAAGGTATTGGCGCTCATCGGCGGCATGCGCCAAAGCCGGGCACCAAGGTTTTCACTCCCCGTGCGTTCGAGAAAATCCGCATTGGGTATCTTCATCAAGTTGGAGGGTCGCCAATGAAGGTCCTCCGGTTTGATCAGACGGTATCCGCCAAAAGTTTTCATCACTTCCCTCTGCCCTACACCTTTATACGCCCTTCATCCAGATCGATGAACTCGAACATAGTCAGGACGGTGCCCGCCGGTAAACCGATCTCGGCCAGCCGTTCATTCAGGCGTTGTGTGCCGGCATCGCGCCAGCCGCGTTTACTCATGAAACCATTCCAGATCTCGATCTCGTATTCATCCGGCCGGTGACCATGCCGGAAGGCCCATTCGAGGAGTTCAACATCGCTCTTATCTGCCTTGAGGGTTTCAGCTTCCAGCGCTGCGTAGTCGATCTTCAAAAACTGGCAGCACCGCCAATCGAAACTGCCTTTCATCGTCACTCCGCGGGCATACTGCCAGTCTTCGGGCAGCTTCCCAGCAGCCGCAAGTCGCATCTTATCCAGCATGCGACCAAAATAAACGAGGCCATTGACCATCTCAAAGGGGCTGCGCAGGCCAGGAATGATTGTGGGATACGAATTCGCCATGTCCGAAAGAAAGCATCAGATCGCCTGTTTCGCAAGTGAGACCAAGGTCACGATTTGCGGAAATAGCCGTAATTGCCAAAACAACTGCAAAACGGTATCAGATAACTTCAAATCAACGCATTACAGAATGAGAACACCATTTCAATTGGCCGCTATGCTTGCCGCATTAGCCCTGACTCCCCTGCTCCACGCAGCTGAGCCGGAATACAAATCAGAATTATTCAAAAGCACGAAGCTGGTCTACGAGGATGACTTCAAAGGCACCACGATCAACAAGGACTTCTGGGAAGTGCGTCAGAACACCACTTGGGCAATCAAAGACGGCGTGCTATCCGGCAGTCCTTCGTCCAAGGAGTTTCAAGAAAAGAAGAAGGCAAGTGCCGATCCCTCCCACGCCGGCTTGAAGCCGGTGATGTGGCTCAAACAAGTACCGGAAAATTACGTGTGCGTGATGCGGGTGCGTTACGATGCCAAGAACTACCAAAAGGGATTCCCTCTATTCGATCTGGGGCATCACATCCACACCATCAGCTTCAGCGAGAAAGAGACCAAACTGACCATCAAGAAAAACGTTGAAACCCTAACAGTCGATGCACCTCTCTTCGCGCTCAACGAATGGCATGATGTGGTGATCGAGCTAAAGAAAGGCACCATCTTACTGAAGGTCGATGGCAAGAAGCATATCTTCAAGAGCGCCAACATTGATGGAGCCGGGCAGCATCAGATCGACTTCAAGGCAGTCGATTTCGGAACCTGCCAGATCGATCATATCAAGCTGTGGGAAGGCCAGCCTTAAGCCGGCTCCCCTTCAAGCCTGAATGATCACGCAGATGCCTGCATCTGCGTGATTTTCTTTGTAGCGATACCGATGGGACGATCCAGCGGGACACCAGCGCAATCGAGCAACGTAGTAAGCAGGTCACCTTGATTGCCTTTGATGTCGGTGAGGAAACGGCCGGTATTGAGAGAGCCACCACCCTTACCGGCGATGATGAATGGCAAGTTCTCGCGGGAATGCCTGTTACCATCCTCCAGACCGGAACCCCACATCATGATGCAATTATCGAGCAGAGTGCCATCGCCTTCGCGCAGGCTATGCATCTTCTTCACCATGTAGGCGAACTGGGCAATGTTGAACGCCGTGATTGCGGCTACTTTGTCCGACTTCACCTTCTCGTTGTTGTGATGCGTGGTGGAGTGATGCGTGTCCGTAAAACCGAGCTCAGGATAGGAAACACCGTTCGGCGTAGAACCGATGTAGGTGCTGACACGCGTCGTATCCGTCTGGAAAGCCAGTACGTTCAAATCGCACATCACCTGCATGTATTCACTGCGCTTGTCACCTTCGGGAATCTTGACCTCGATGGGCGGTGAATCTGAAGCATTGCGTTTGCTGGTGCTGACGCCCGCCTTCTCCAGAGCTGCCTCTTTCTGGCGATACTCGATAGCGGCGATACGACGCTCCACACAACGCACGCTGTCCAAGTATTCGTCGAGCTTGTGCTGATCCATCTGGGGCAAGGTCCGGCGCAAGTCTTTGGCCCCACCGAGGACGAGGTCCAGCATGCTGCGGTCCAGCTTATCCATGGCGCCAGACTTACGGGTCTTGCTCCCGGAACCGACCTTGTTGAAAAGCCGGTTCAAAACATTACGCGGATTGGTCTCGGCCGGAACCGCCTGGGTCGGAGAACGGAAACTGCAATGGGAATAGTAGCCTTCGTTCAAGCCCTCTTGGTTCTCCTTATGCGTCTGAGGCATCGTGGCCAGTTCCAAGGATGGCAGTGACGTCATCGCACCGACATAATTGGCCACAATCTGGTCAGCAGAGATGGCTATATTGATCTTATTGCGCAGGTTCGCATCAGGCAGTGTGGCGGTGAGCCAGGTCGAAAGCTCAAGCGCGTGCGGGGCACCATTGAATGGAGCGATCGGGATGCCAGAGATGCCCTTCATCATCAGGCAGTAATCCATCACCGGTTTCAGCGAGGCCAAAGCGGGCGGCGGTGACTTGAGGAAATCCGCCGGGTTCTTGGGCCAGAACTGATCCATGATGACCCCGTGCGGCATGTACATGAAGCCCATGCGAATCGGCGGCTTGTAAGCCCCGGCCTTAAGCGATTCCGCCCAGCCCATCGTTTCGAGCAGAGGCAAAGCCAAGGCGACTCCTAACCCTTTCAGGCAGGTCCGGCGATTCATCAGGTGATTCGTAATCATGGCGGTACTAGGGGCAGTTTACTGGATTCGACGCTGAGTAAAAGGGTAACTTGTGACAATTTCGGCGATGAGTGTCTGCATCCGATAATCATCTTTGGCAACGGCTTGCATCAACTTCTCAACGACGACCTCGTCATACCCTTCCAACTGACGGCACAAGGCGTATGACAACAGCTTCGAAGTCAGGTTATGAGCCACGTCATCTTTCCTAGCGGCAATGATTGCCTTGAGTTCTTTGGGCGTAGAGAAGTGCTTCTTACCCGGCAATTCACCGGCGGCATCGATCTTACCGCCCGAGTCATCCTTATCGCGCCAGCGGCCGATAGCGTCGAAGTTCTCCAGACCAAAGCCGATGGGATCGAGAATCTTATGGCAATTGGCGCACGCCGCATTCTTCCGGTGCAACTCGGTGCGTTGGCGGAGAGTCATACTCTCCACCTTGCTTTTATCCTGTTTATCAAGTGGAGGAACATTGGCCGGTGCGGGTGGCACATGCTCGCCCAATACCTGCTCAAGCACCCAGACGCCGCGTAACACCGGACTGGTGCGATTCGGGAACGAAGTCGTGGCCAGCACGCCGGGCATGCCAAGAATGCCACCACGATTGGCATCGGTCAGCATCACCTTGCGCATCTCGGGACCAGTCACTTGCTTCTCCAAACCGTAAAGCTGGGCAAGGGTTCCGTTGAGATACGTGTAATCACTATCCACAAAACTTAGCAGGCTGCGGTTCTCCCGCACGATGCTCTCGAAGAAGAGGCGCGCCTCCTCATACATGGCTGTGCGCATCTCGGATGTCATTTGCGGGAACTTAGCCGTATCAAAAGTTTTCTCTTCAAGTCGGCCAAGACCCAGCCAATGTGCGCCGAAGCCATCGAACAAAGCACGCGAACGTGGGTCCGACAACATGCGTTTGACCTCGGCCCGAAGCACTGCGGGTTCATGGAGTCGACCGAGATCAGCCAGAGATGCCAGTTCGTCATCAGGCATCGTGGCCCAGAGCAGATAGGACAGGCGCGAGGCCAACTGATAGTCATCCAAGGGAACAATCTTGTCCTTCGGTTCCACTTCTTCCGCCGGGGTGATGAAGAGGAACTGGGGAGATACAAGGATGCCCTTGAGCATCAGACCCAATGCTGACTGGTAAGGGAGCTTATTAACGCGGGCCAAATCGAACACTTCTATCAGTGTATCCAGTTCAGCCTCCGTGGCCGGGCGCCGATAAGCGCGACGCGCCAGCAAGGTCGCTACCTTTCTCGCCTCGGCTCGCTCGGCTGAGCGACGTTCCGGGGTCTCGCCAAAGAGACGCTTCTGCATCTCTGTCGGTGGCTTGCCTTCCGGTGCCAAGACATGGTCCAGCACTTCATTGGCGATGCCGAGATAGGCCTCAGACTGTAGCGGTGAGATGGAGTTCAGGTAACCTTCGCCGAATACCTCATCAGGCAATTCATCAGCGATGGAAGGATCGACGCCGAAGAGATCGCGCAACGTGTTACCATACTCCATCTTGGTCAGGCGACGGATCACGAATACGCCGGGATCTTTCGGGCTTAGGTAGCGGATCTGCTCGATCCCTTCGATAAAACGCTTCCGTTCATCCTCAGTCGGCAGCTTGTCTTCGTCATCCGGCGGCATGTCATGCGCCCGCACACTGCCCACCGCTATCTTCCATTTGCTGATGGAGGCGGCATCGCCGGGATTCTTGAGGGAGGCTTCCAGATTGAGACCGGATTTCTGTCGTTTAATGCCATGGCACCGGGCGCAATGATTTTTGATGAAATCGCTGACGTCACTCTTGAAGACCTTTTTGGCGTTAGCTTGTCGCTCAGCAAATTCCTTGTCCTCAACCGGTGCCGCCGCTGGGGAACTCGCTGCCAGACAAGGCGCTGCCCCGGGCAATGCCACGACTAAGAGTGCCATCGCCTTCAAGCTCGCCCTAAACTTTCCGAACATGCTCATCATTGGATGACGAGAATATCAGGAATATTCAGCCTTATCTCAATCTTTATTGAGGGAAAGTGCTTCTAAAAGAACAGGATGGGAGAATTTGAGGTTTAGCGCATATTAGCTA
>JAURFH010000099.1 GCA_030834415.1 Verrucomicrobiota bacterium
CAGTGCTCGGCGACCACGCGGTCAATCTGGTACGCGGCGGCCCCGTTGAGGGCGGCGTTGCGGAGGTTGCCCATCATGCCCATGTGTTTGCTGTGGTAGGCGTCAGCGAGCCGCGCGGCGATGGCGTGACGGTCCATCTGGGGACCGAACAGGTGAGCGCCGAGCGGGCGGTGATCACCGCCGGGGCCCATTCCAAAGGCGTGAATGGCAGCGGCGCCGAGCACCTGCCTCTTGAAACCGAGCGTGGCTATCACCTCGTCTACAAGAACCACGGCCACAAGATTTCCCGCCCCGTAGGCTGGAACGAGGGCGGCTTTTACACCACCCCCACCGACGGCGGCCTGCGCATGGCCGGTACCGTCGAAATCAACCGCATCGGTGCGCCGATGAACCGCCGCCGCCTTGCCTATATCGCCCGTCGCGGGGCCGAGCTTTGGGGGCCGCTTGATGGGCCGGTCGAGGAATGGATGGGCTTCCGCCCGACCTTTCCGGATTCGCTCCCGGTCATCGGCCCCTCGCCCGCGTCCGACCGGATCATCCTCGCCTACGGGCACCAGCACCTCGGGCTTACGCTCGGCGGGATCACGGGACGGATCGTCGCCGACCTCGCAGAAGGCCGCAGCCCCAACCTCCCGATCGGGGCCTTCTCGCCGGAACGGTTCTAAAGGATCGCCGCCGCGCAAGGCCGCGGCGCAAGGCGACACCACCAAAATCGTAAACAGGTCCGCAAAACGGATATTAACATCTATATATCTGATAATTTCTCTAACTGGCCTGCAAAGACAGGATGCAAGGGGGAAGAATGATCGAGACTTGGAAGATGACGGCTGTTGAGAACGCTGCATCCTTTATTGGATGGGGCGGCTTGGTGATTGGTATCGTTTTCGGTTTTCTGGTCGCGCGGACCAACTTCTGCACGATGGGATCCATTTCGGACATCCTTTCCTTCGGCAGCTACAATCGGTTCCGCTCCTGGCTTCTGGCCGCGGCAACGGCTATGCTTGGCGTCTGGGTCATTCAGGGTGCCGGCATGGTCGACACCTCGATGTCGATGTATCGCACCGGCGATTTCGGCTGGGGTGGCAATATCATCGGCGGTCTGGTCTTCGGTTTCGGCATGGTCTTTGCCGGGGGCTGCGCGAGCCGCAACCTTGTCCGCGCGGGCGGCGGGGATCTCCGGTCGATGGTCGTGCTCATCGTGATGGGCATTTTTGCCTATATGACCATCGGCGGCCTTCTCGGCCCGCTGCGCGTGTCGATCTTCACGCCGCTCACAACGAGCGTCGGCGATGACCAGAGCCTCGGAGTTCTGCTGGCCGATCTTTTCGGGATGTCAGTCGAGACCGCCACGACAGCCGCAATGGCAGTGATCGTGCTCGCAGTCCTGATCTATTGCTTCAAGGACGCCTCGTTCCGCGGGTCCAAGGCCGATATCATCGGCGGCGTGGGCATAGGCCTTTGCGTGGTCGCAGGCTGGGCTGTCACGGGCCTTGCCTTTGACGAGTTCGAGGCCAATGCCGCGGTCATCTCGCTAACCTATGTCCGCCCCGCTGGTGATTCGCTCGACTATTTGATGCGCTATACCGCGCTTGGCGCGCCCGATTTCGGGGTGGCCTCGCTCGTGGGTGCGCTGATCGGCGGCTTCCTCGGAGCCCTCTACGGCAAGCGCCTGCACCTGACGACCTTTGCCGGCCCCTCGGACGCCGTGCGCAATATGTTTGGCGCAGCACTCATGGGGATTGGCGGCGTGCTGGCGCTCGGCTGCACTGTTGGTCAAGCGCTGACAGGTGTCTCGACGTTAGCAATCGGCTCGTTCCTGACCTTCGCCTTCATCGTCGTCGGCGGCATCGCCGGGATCAAGACGATGGAAAACATGGCCTGACACGGCCCACAAGACCCTGCGCGGCCCGGGCGAATTTGCGGGCCGCGCAGCTATTTCAGACTGCCATTCAGATAGGGGTGCTTTCGATGTTGTTGAATAGATTGTCTGTCGGTTGGTTTCGCACTGTAGCGGTAATGGTTTCGGTTCTGCTTTGCTCTGCCGGTCAGGCCCATGCCGCCGACCTCGATTTCTGCCACGATGAAGAGTGGATGACCTTCGAAGACTACCAGTCGTGGATCAAGCTCACCGAAGAACCGGTGATCTCCTACGCCCATGGCGAGAACTGGATCGACATCTACGCCAACGAGCTGGCCGCCCAGCCCTATCAGGACCTCGCCTCGGCCTATCCCGAATGCGCTGCCGTGGTGAAGGCGATCCACATGGGCGAGGACGATCTGGCGATCCGCAAAATCACCGTGATGGTCAAGATGCCTGCAGGCTATGATCCTGAACACGGCGATTGGTATTACGGCTCGTTTGAATCGAGCGGCACCGTTTCGGTCGACGAGATCGGCCGGGTCGAATTCTGCTACCAGAGCCACGAGGCCGCCACCGAGACAGACTATCTCTTCTCGGACTCGGTCATGGAGACCATCCGTGAATGACGCGAGTGGAAGGAATAGGGGCTAGACCAGCCCCTTGAACCTTTCTGGAAGCTCAACCACCAAGCCGGAGCGCAAGCGCCCCGCCTTGTTCCATTTCAGCGGCGAGCGCCAAAGGGTCATGGCACGTAGGGCCGAGGCAAAGCGGTCGTCCGCAGGGATCGGTTCGGCCTGCAAGATTTAGTCAAAAAGCGCATCGCGCCGCTTCTGATGCGCGGCCTAACCCTCCTTGATCCGGTCTGCGTCCGCGGCCCGCGCCTCGCTCACCGCGGTGATCGCGCGGCGTGGAAAGCCGGGCCCTATCGTCAGCGATCACGGGACCGAGTTCAGCTCAAACGCGGTGCTGGCCTGGACCAAGAAAGTCGGCGTGTCCTAGCACGTCATAGCCCCCGGCAAGCCGATGCAGAAAGGGATCTGCGAAGCCTTCAATTCGAAGATGTGGGACGAGCTCCTGAACGAGACGCTGTTTCGCGGGCTCGACCATGCCAGAGCCGTCGTCGCGGACTGGTTGGCCGACTACAATGAAGACCGACCGCACTCCGCCCTTAGCTACCAGACCCCCGCAGCTTTCGCAGCCCAACTAACCGCAAAGGGCGACCGGCTACACGAAATGGAAACGTTCCGCCGCTCGCCCATTGCTCCCGCGGCGCAACTGCGCCAAATTCAACCTAGGACTACGGAATCAGCTGGATAAATGTCGGGGGTCACAGCAAGACCAAGCCCTAAGATCGGTAATTATTGGCCTCAGTGATCAAATTGCCGCCAAGTCTTAACATGCCTTCCCAACCAATGTATCACGCGCACCACACTGTGACACGCCATTAGAAGCCGCGAGCCATGCGAATCGTCGGAAAAAATATCGAGCTAGGCCGAGAAGTTCCGCAGCAAGGTCTGAGAACTTGGGTTCTTTATGTAACACTCCAAGTACTGCTTCATCTAGCTATTCCGCTTGCGGTGTGTTTGCTACTATACCGCTCTATTCGCGAGCCTGGACATCTTCGAGGGTTTTTGGAGCGTTTCGGTCTTGGACGTGTCGAAACGAAAGGGGCAGTCTGGATTTACGCGGCCTCTCTTGGCGAAACTCGAGCCTCGGCGCCACTAATCCGACAAATCCGAGCGGCGGGACGACCAGTACTTATGACGCATCTTTCTCCAGCTGGCCTCGCTGAGGGTTGGCGACTCTTTCCGGATGATGAGGGTGTCGCACATCGCTTTATGCCACTTGATTTGTTTTGGGCTGTTCGCCTGTTTCTAAACAGGGCGCAGCCCGCGATTGGCGTAGTGCTTGAGATCGAGATATATCCTGCAATGATGCTAGAGGCGCGGCGGGCAGGAGTGCCGATGGTAATGGCCAATGGAAATCTTCTTGAGGAATCTTTGGCTAACGTGAACTTGGGAAGGCGGCATCTTTTGAAGATGTACCAGGAGTTTACTCATATCTTTACCCGTAATACCGATTACCGAGACCGATATATACGCGTCGGCGTTTTGAAGGATCGCATTTCTTGTGTAGGGGAGTTGAAATCCGACCTGTGGATTGATCCTAAACATCCTATGATGGGCCTGTCTTTGAGAAGTCGTTGGGATGTGGAAAGGGTATTATTGATCGCATCATCTGTACGAGATGAGGAAGCCATATTATTGCCAATCGTGGAAGATCTGCTTTGCAAGGACGGAGGTCTTGGCGTTATCTGGGTTCCACGTAGCGCTCAACGTTTTGGTGCTGTGATCGAGGCATTGAAACCGATCGCAGGGCAAGTTTTGCGCAGATCAAAGCTTGGCACGGCGATGGAGGGAGATGTACCAAAGGGATGCCGATTAATCGTGGGTGATAGCATCGGCGAGATGAACGCCTACTATGCTATGGCGGACCTGGTCTTTGTTGGTGCTTCTTTGGTACCGCATGGCGGACACAATGTGATTGAACCGATGGCGCATCGCAAAGGTGTTGTCATGGGACCGTCAATATATGGCGTGGCATTTGCAGCTGAACCTGCGCAGGCGGCAGGAGCATTGGAAGTCTTGCCAAACCCCGCAGCCTTATGTGAAAGAATTTTAGAACTCTTGAGAGATCCAGTAAAAATTTCGTTGATGGGCGAAGCCGCGTTTAAATGTCAAGCACATTTTGCAGGCGCTGCATCTCGAACTTGGGTGGGTATAGAAAAGCTGCTCGCAGAACGCGAGAGCAGAATATGAAGGGCAAAAAACGTTTATTCTGTGCCATCCCCCATATGCCCGCCTTTGACAGTTGCTTTCCGCTACTCGAACGCCTTCACGAACGTAGCGTCGTGGATCCTGTAATTCTTGTCGGCCCGCGCATCCGTAAAACAGACCCGCGCGTAGAACAGGTCTTTGCAAAGAAAGGCACACCATTTAAGCGGGCATCGCTGCTGAGGCTTGAAGTGGGAGCGGTCACGGACATTCTGCGTGCGGACGCCGTGCTGACCCATTCGGACCCGCTGGCATATGGAAATGGAAAGTTCCGGCCGCGCGATACGGCAATTCTAAAGTCTCGTAAACCCGTTATATTCGTTCAGCACGGGATGGTTCAGTCTGGACTTCACGAGGCTGGCACTAAAAAGCTATGGGATTTTCATGCAAGTTTATTGCTGTTGTGGGCTCCTCTAACTGCCCCCAACGCACCATATCTCGCCCCCAGAATTGCGGACCGCATCCGAGTAACCGGCTTAATAAAAGCTAATGTGCTAGAGCCATGGCCTTTGGAAAAAGAATTGCGCGACGCCTTGGGCAGGAACTGGCAGCAAAAAGTGCTAATCTGCCACAATTTTGGCTTCGAGATAGGAAGATACTCTGCAGCGATGGCAAAGGCTGCATTTTCACGATGGGCCAAAGTTGCAGCAGCGCGGCCGAACACACTTTTCCTGCTTCGGTCGCACAGAGGTAAGGCACATCCCGAAATCAGTGAACTTCAATTTGCGCTTGCCAACCAGTTTCCAAATATAGTTTTGTCGCAACGTCACGATGGGCTCATGCGAATGGCGACAATCCATGACGTGTTGTCTGTCGTAGACCGCGTGATTACCCATCCTTCGACAGTGATACTTGATGCATTGTATCAAGGTTTACCCGTAGCAATCTATGACGGCGTGGGGCCGGGCTTGGAATGCTTGCCGCGTGCACAGACCCTTGACCAAATTTTAGCGTACCTCGACCTCCCCGATCCGCTTTCGCAAGCCAAGCCGCTTTTTGAGATCTACGGTGATCTTTCGCGCAATCTCGACATCGCTGCATCTTTGGTGGAAAAGTACCTAGAAACGCTTTAAACGCCTTGGACGGCTGACAATGACGGGTGCGCACGCAATGCTTTCTGGCTCTACCATTCTCATCACCGGTGGCACTGGCTCTTTCGGTCATGCTTTCACGGCGCTCACCTTGGCCAAGTATAACCCCAAGAAAATCATCATCTTGTCGCGGGATGAGATGAAGCAATGGGAGATGTCCAAGCTTTACCCAGATGACAGCCGTGTGCGATTTTTCATTGGTGATGTGCGTGATCGTGAACGGCTATATCGAGCCTTTCGCGGCGTGGATTTTGTGGTGCATGCTGCCGCCACCAAGATCGTCCCGACAGCAGAGTATAACCCTTTCGAATGTATCAAGACAAACATCGATGGAGCGATGAATGTCATCGACGCAGCGATTGATTGTGGCATCAAGCGGGTCGTGGCTCTTTCGACTGACAAGGCATCGAGTCCGATCAACCTTTATGGGGCGACCAAACTTGCTTCCGACAAATTGTTTGTCGCTTCAAATTCCTATGCTGGGGAACATGGTACTCGGTTCTCTGTCGTGCGGTATGGTAACGTCATGGGGTCGCGTGGTTCTGTCATCCCATTCTTCATGTCGATTCGTGACAAGGGCGTTCTGCCCATCACCGACCCTCGGATGACGCGGTTCATGATCAGCCTTGAACAGGGTGTCGAACTGGTCTGGCATGCTTTTCATGATATGGAGGGCGGCGAGGTATACGTTAAGAAAATCCCATCGATGAATATCAGTGACATTGCTCGCGTAGTCGCACCCGAAGCGAAGCACGATATCATCGGCATTCGCCCTGGAGAGAAACTACACGAGCAAATGATCGGCGCAGAAGATGCGCCACATACATTCGAATACCCCGAACATTTTAAAATCCTGCCCGCTATCTACAATTGGTCAGCCAGTCTAGCGCGAATCAAGGAAGGAAAACCCGTGCCAGAGGGGTTCACCTATTCCAGCGATAATAACAAAGAATGGATGACAGAAGGCGAGTTGGCGGCTTGGGTTGATGAGAATAAGGTCAAGATAGGCCAGATATGAAACGTATCTTTTGGCTTCCAACTGGGCGGGATATCTGGTTCGACATCGCTGACCAATTGGAGCAGGCGGGAGTTGCAACACCTGTTTTATGGATAGGTGACGATGCATTGTATAAACGCGCCAAACAACGGTTTCCTAAGGCTGAAGTGCTTACAACTAGTTCATTGAATAACTCGCCGAGGACCATACCGAGGCATAAGTCTGCCCCATTTTCCTTGGAGTTGGTACTTGGCCCTGAGTGGACCCTTATCCGAGATCACGCATTAAAATTGATGGATCGCTCTGATTTCAAAGGAGATTTTTTGCTATTGGAGCGCGATGGGTTTTTCTATCAATTAGCGTCTTGGGCTAAATCAACATTAGACCGGTTGAAACCAGACTTGGTCTTTACATCAGAATCACCACATAGTCCTGCTACATACGTGCTTTTCGCCATGGCGAACGCTTTAGGAATCAGGGCCGTCTCCGGCGTTCTGATCCCTCTTATGCCAGCAATGTATTTCTGCGAGGGTCTTTCTGGACCAATCATAAAGATTAAAAAATATCCCGATATTGCTGTCTCATTTCGGAAATATATTCAATCAGAACTATACGGCTACAAGAACAGGGTTTTGAATTCCCTTAACTATGCGCCTGACTACGTGACGCAACTGACGAACATGCCTTTGCTGCGCAGCTCAGTTTACACTATCAAGGGCCTAACAGGCAAGCGGCGGGCAGGTTTTGCAACGCGAAATCGGCTAAAGATGGCACTTTCAAATATTGAGGCTGCCATTCCAACAGGTGAGTACGTGTACTTCCCACTTCACTATGAACCTGAAAGGACAACGACCCCTGACGGCGGTTTTTTTTATGATCAGATCAAAACAATACTGACCCTGAGGGCGATCATCCCCAAGCATGTGAGTATCGTAGTTAAGGAACATCCTTCTATGTTCTCAATAAAAAACTTTGGCCACCTTGGTCGGCATCCACGTCATTACTCTGTTCTTGGATCGCTTTCTGGCGTCACTATAGTGCCAATCGAAACCAACTCACTCGAATTGATTGCAAACGCCACTGCAATAGCGACTATCACAGGCACGGTTGCAATTGAGGCCGCCTTGCTGGGCAAATCCTCAATCGTTTTTGGATCGCCATGGTATAAGGGCCTACCTAATACCATTGATTTTGTAATGCTGGAGAGTTGGCTGGATCTAGTTGGCTGTGAACCTCTGTCCGCCGAATTAGTGATTGAATGGCTTGTTGATAAAATTGGCAGCTACGGCGTGTATGGAACGCCAAACCCTAGCGGAATGAAGGCGTTCCCAAAAGAATACTCAGACCCTAGCTTTTTGAAGTTAGAACGACACTCGCTCTTCTACGCGTTAAAAGGCATAATTACAGGGCTTCAAAAATGATCCCATATGGACGTCAAAATATCTCTGAAGACGATATCTCGGCGGTGGTTGCGGTTTTGCGGTCTGATTTCCTGACCCAAGGGCCATTAGTTCAGAACTTCGAGGCTGCGGTCGCCCAATGGTGCGGGGCGACGCATGCGGTCGCTGTGAACTCGGCAACCTCTGCGCTGCATGTCGCTTGTATGGCGCTGTGCCTTGGACCGGGTGATCTCTTGTGGACTGTGCCAAACACGTTTGTCGCCTCCGCCAACTGTGCCTTGTACTGCGGGGCGTCTGTTGACTTCGTTGATATTGATCCGACCACTTACACGATGAGTGTCAGTGCTTTGTCGGATAAGTTGAAGGTCGCGTCTGCAGCAGGTCGCTTGCCGAAGGTACTCGTCCCAGTTCATCTGTGCGGGCAGTCAGCGGATATGGAGGCCATCAATGCGCTGGCACGGGCATATGACATCAAGGTGATCGAAGATGCGAGCCACGCAATCGGTGCGACTTATCAGGGTCGCCCCGTCGGCGAATGCAAATACTCCGACATCGCGGTGTTCAGTTTTCACCCCGTCAAGATCATCACCACTGCCGAGGGCGGGATGGCCACAACCCAAGACCCGGTCTTGGCTCGCAAGATGGAGTTGGCGCGCAGCCATGGAATCACCCGCGATCCGGCTGAGATGACCCACGCCCCAGATGAGGGCTGGTTTTACCAGCAAGTCAGCCTTGGCTACAATTACCGCATGACCGAGCTACAGGCAGCACTTGGCCTGAGCCAAATGTCCCGATTGGGGGCATTCGTGGCGCGGCGACGTGCGCTCGCTGCGCGGTATGACGCTCTGCTTGCTGACCTGAGAGTCGTTCGCCCATTTCAATCGCCCGATGCTGTATCCAGCTGGCACCTTTATGTTATTCGGGTTGCACCTGAAAAACACTTGCATGTTTTCAACGCTATGCGGGACGGCGGCGTAGCGGTTAACCTGCATTACATCCCCGTCCACATGCAGCCGTTCTATCGGGCCATGGGGTTTGTCCCGGGACAGTTCCCGGTGTCAGAGTCGTATTATGCCGAGGCCATTTCGATCCCACTTTATTACGGACTGACCGAAGCCGATCAGGATCGTGTGGTTGAAGTGTTGAAGGGTGCGTTGGCGTGAGCTTGTGCATCATCCCAGCGCGGGGCGGATCCAAACGTATACCCCGAAAGAACATCGCTCCCTTCCATGGCCGTCCGATGATCGCTTGGTCAATTGATGTAGCTCGGGCCTCAGGGCTATTTGATCGCATCATTGTGTCTACCGATGATGCGGGGATTGCAGAAGTGGCGCGAGTTGAGGGAGCGGAAGTACCTTTCCTTCGCCCCGCAGACCTTTCTGGCGATTTCACGCCCACGACGGATGTAATCGCCCATGCGGTGAAAGCCATTGACGCAAGTATGGAAACCTCGGTCTGCTGTCTTTATGCAACCGCGCCTTTCGTGCGGGCTGGCGATCTGGCTAAGGGAGTGGCACTGCTGCACGCAGGTGCAACCTATGCGATGGCTGTTACGCGTTTTGCCTATCCGATACAGCGCGCTTTGAGGCGCGGAGCGGATGGCGGCGTGTCGATGATGCAGCCTGAGCTAATTCAGACCCGAAGTCAGGATCTAGAAGAAGCCTGGCATGATGCCGGTCAATTCTATTGGGCCAGAGCCGCCACTTGGGCTGCTGGAACCCCGGTTTTCGAGTTCGGTGCTCGGGGGGTGGCTTTGCCATCGTGGCGCGTGGTTGATATCGACACGCCCGAAGATTGGGCCCGCGCCGAGGCGCTGTTTCCCGTAATCTCAGCGTCATGAGCCTGCGCGTCGCTTTCCGGTGCGATGCATCAGTCGCAATAGGGACAGGCCATGTAGGGCGCTGTCTGTCTTTGGCGACGGCGGTGTGCAATGCCGGGGGCCATGCGGTCTTTGTGATGCGCGACCTGCCCGGCAATATGTTGGCGCGGGTGGCGGATTTAGGTTTTGAAGTGCGAACGCTTCCTGCACCTGCGGTAAACTTTACTCCAACGGCAAAACTGGCTCATGCGACTTGGGCTGGGGTTTCGGGTGCGCAAGACGCCGCTGAGACCGCGCAAATCTTGGCAGGCTCAACTTGGGATTGGCTGGTCGTTGATCACTATGCTTTTGATCTTGAATGGGAAAAAAAAGTTCGCCTTGATGCCGCGCGATTGATGGTAATCGACGATTTGGCCGATCGCGCGCATGATTGTGATCTGCTGCTTGACCAAAATCTTGGTCGCCACATACGCGAATATGACACGCATCTTCCCGCCGCGACCCGCCGCATGATTGGACCAACATACGCTCTTTTGCGCCCTGAATTCTCCAAGATGCGAGAAGGCGCGCTGCTGGCACGAGGCGGCCCCTTACGCCATGTGCTGATCGCGATGGGGGGCGTTGATGCGCCGGATGTGACGAGTGTCATATTGCAGGCGCTTCCCAAGACATTGCAAGTGACAGTTGTTCTGGGTTCGGCCACACCTGCTTTGGACCGGGTCAGGTCGCTTGCACAGGCTCGCGGTGCGCGGCTGTTGATTGATACGCCTGACATGGCGCAGGTGATGGCCAGCGTCGATCTTGCCATAGGTGGTGTGGGCGTCAGCGCGTGGGAACGTTGCGTGCTGGGCTTGCCCAGCCTAATGGTGGTGATGGCAGATAACCAGGAACCCGCCGCCGCTTCTCTCGCATCTGCTGGAGCCGCGCGGCTTATCGGAAGAGCCGGCGATATCGACATACCTGCACGGTTGCGTCTGGAAATTGCGGGATTGTCAGATGGCAGTGCTCTGGAAATCATGTCGGCGCGCGCGGCGGGGCTCTGTGACGGGCGAGGGGTATCACGGGTGTTGCGCGCACTGTGTGTTCCACCGCTGCGTCTGAGAATGGCGACTTTGCAGGATGCGGGTTTAATTTGGACTTGGCGCGAAAGTTTGGCCGGAACTACGGCATTTCGGATCTCAGGCATTCCCTCTCTAGGAGCACATATGAATTGGTTTTCCCGCGCGCTCACTCTTGCAAGTTGCCGCCTTTATATGGCTGAGACGACTGTCGCTGAGACCACAACACCAGTCGGACATTTGCGGATGGATGATGCCGACACGCCCGGCGTGGCGTCAGTCAGCATATTGCTGGACACTGAGGCGCGAACCCAGGGTATCGGCGCTGCCCTTATGGCTGCCGCTGAGGCTGAGGCGCGGTGTCTGGGTTTAACTGCGCTGGTGGCTGAAGTCCACGAGGGCAATATCATTTCGCGCGCTCTATTTGACACTGCTGGTTACATGGAGCAAGGCCAAGAGGGTCCCTTCTTGAAACTTTGTTTGTGGCTCTAGCGAGATTGTCGTCCGGCGAAAATCTTCCATGCTTCGAACCCTTGCCAAAATGCTAACGCCGGGTAATTTCAAGTTATGGATTGAAAGGAAACCGACATGACCGCCCTGCCTCAAATCAATATCGACGGTCGCGCCATTGGCTCTGCCAATCCTCCCTATGTGATCGCCGAGGTCTCGGCTAATCACAACGGCAACCTTGACGCGGCGCTGGAACTGATCGATGTGGCCGCTAAACAAGGTGCCTCGGCGGTGAAGATACAGACCTACCGCGCCGACACGATCACCTTGAAATCGAACCGCCCCGAGTTCCAGATCACGGACGGGCTCTGGGCTGGACAAAGCCTATATGATCTCTACGAGCAGGCACATACACCTTGGGACTGGCACCCTTCACTGTTCGCACATGCCCGGTCCAGGGGGATAACTATATTCTCCTCGCCTTTTGACTCCACCGCAATTGATCTTCTCGAGGATCTTGGCGCGCCCGCCTACAAGATTGCCAGTTTCGAGGCTGTTGACTTGCCGCTGATCCGTTATGCCGCAAGCACAGGAAAACCCATGATTATTTCGACCGGCATGGCTGATGACGTCGAGATCGCCGAGGCGGTTCAGGCTGCCCGCGACGGGGGCTGCAGGCAATTGGCCCTGCTGCATTGCGTGTCTGGCTACCCCGCGCCCGCAGCGGATTACAACCTGAGAGTAATTTCTGACATGATTACTCGCTTTGGTTGCGTCACGGGCCTTTCGGATCACACATTAGACACCACAACTGCAATTGCTGCCGTCTCACTGGGTGCGTCGATTGTCGAAAAGCACATTACGCTGGATCGAAATGGCGGGGGGCCAGACGACAGCTTCTCTCTTGAACCATGCGACCTGGGTGCGTTGGTTAGAGGGACCCGGACGGCATGGGAAGCGCTGGGGCGGGTGGACTATGGCCGCAAGTCGAGCGAACGCGGCAATGCAGTTTTCCGCCGTTCCTTGTATTTCGTGCGGGATCTTGCGGCCGGCGAAGTGATTACGCCTGACTCCGTTAGATCTGTCCGCCCGGGCTTTGGTGCTGCCCCGAAACATCTGGAAGCTATCCTTGGTCGCCGCGTTAACGTGGCCGTGCGAGCTGAAACGCCGGTACAATTGGACCAGATTGAACGGCTTTGACGAAAGCGGCTTTCATTATGACATATTAATGCTTTTTGAAGAACTGCCTGAGGCAGCAAAGGTCGTGCTCAATTAACACCAAATAAGAATAACCTTTCAAAAGCTGTCTCTAAATTGACTTGCCCCCTAAACACCCAAATCCAACACTCTTCGAAGCCACTCACAGACAGGACCAGATAGCCCTAATCTGCACACTTGCTTGGAAAAGGGATGCGAGCAGGTAATTATAGCAGCAGACACTTTTCTGACACATGGACGGTCAGCAATAGAAACGGCGATGGAATCCAAGCCAAGTGTTGAATCGACCATAAGTAAATCGTTCAGATCCGTGCCGATCACACGATCGACCGAATGCAAAAGCTCTTTCGGCAAGGCCACAGCATGGCAAGCGACATCCTTGTCGCCGTCCAAAACCGGTTGAGAAACCTATTTTGCAACCGATTATATTCACGCCCGTCTCGGCGGCCGGAACGGGCTGATCCATCCCGACGATGATGACACGCAGGTTCTCTGCCCCAAACGCCGCGCAGCAATGCGCGATCCAGCGTTCGAGAAACATCGTGTCGTTCCGAACCTAGGTAATCACCGCGATGCGTTTCAAGGTAGGTTCCCTCCCACAACGAACCCGTCATAGGGGATCGCTCCGCCCCGCTCAAATCTTGGCGCGCTGGCGGCGGAACCTTTCGGTGATGACTTCGGGGTTGTAGCCGGATTTCAGCCAGTCCCTGACGCTGGCAGCCCCCCCGACATTGGCCGCCTCGAAGTCATCCAAAACCGCATCCAGCACGCCCTTGGCGCTGCTTTTGAGGTGGATAAAGCGGATCGACATCTGCGCCCGGGCCTCAGCCATCGTCGCCCCCTGATCCAGAAGCCAAAGGGCCGCGGCGATGCTGGTGCGATCGGAGCCCGACTTGCAATGGATCAGCGCCGGCTTCTCGCAGCGGTCGAGTGTAGCGAAGAGCTTCAGGATGCTCGCAGCCATGGGCGCCGCGGTCGCGGTCATCGGAATATCGACCAGATCAAGCCCGAGCTCATCGCAAAGTTCTTTTTCCAGAAGATATTGCGGCTGCATCGACGCCCCGCGCAGATTGATCACCGTCTTGAGCCCTTCGGTCGCGGTCCGCCGCAGGCGCTTTTCACCGGGGTGGTTGGCGCGGATCACGCCGGGGCTGATCTCGGCCTGATTATGCCAGAAGGTCCGCAGAATGCCGTGATCGACCCAGTTCATGAAGAACCGCGCGCGGCGGCGCTGGCGATCGGTAGTATAGGGGCCTTCAAAGCTCTTGTGCCAGAGCGCCTCGCGGAACTGCGCGTATTTCCAAAGGCCAGCGCGGAGGATGTCGAGCTTTTCCATCTGGCCGAGGCCCGAGGAAATCGATTGTGCCCTGAAATTGGCCGCCAAAGGATCATAGCCCGTACGGACCCACTCTTCAAAACTGCGGCCGCGGCCCTCTTCCTCATACAGGTCGAGCACCGCATCGAGCACGCCGGTCTCGAACTCGCGGAAATGCAGGTATTCCAGAGACAGCTGACGCCGCGCTTCGGCAAGGCTGTCGCCTTCCTGTGTCAGTAGCCAGAGCGCCGAGGCAAGGCCCGTGCGGTCTGCGCCGGACTTGCAATGGATCAGAACCGGCTTTTCCAGCTTTGGGAAAAGCTCAATCAGCCCCAATAGAACCTCGGCCTTGGGCGCATGGCGCGGCGCCATTGGATAGCTGAAATATGCCATGCCATTGTCTTCAAAGTCGTTCTGCGCAAGGCGGCAGGGCGCTTTGTCTGTATCATTCCGCAGATTGAGAACGGTACGGAAGCCGCGCCGCGCATAGCCCTTGATACGGCGCCTGCCCGGGTGGTTGGTCCGCCACACGCCCGGTGCGATCTCGCCCTCATTAGTCCAAAGATGGCGCAGAAAGCCCACATCCATGACTTCGGCAAAAATCCGCGACATGAAACGGTCTTTGCTTGAGGCGACTTCGTGGTTGAATTGGCCCCGCACCCAAAGCTTCACAGCGGCGAGGGGCCGGTTGCCTTGCTCTTCGGTTTCCAAAAGCATCGTCCTACCATTACCGTTGGGCACCGCCTTACCAGCGGCACCGACAGGCGACAATGCCCCCACAATTTTTTCATTTGGCACGAACTCGCGGAAATAGGCAAGGGCCGCATGTTTCGTATGCTATCTAGTCGTCATGATTCCCCCGAAAGGACGCATGATGCGAAGCCGTTGGGCCATTCTGGCCGTTTTGTTTCTGGCGCGTTTCGGGATGGCATTTCAGTTTGAATCCATCGGTGCCCTTGCCCCCGTTCTTGGCGGCATTCAAGGGTTTAGCCTCAGCGAAATCGGCCTTTTGGTGGGGCTCTATCTTGGGCCCGGTATCATCGTTGCGATCCCCGGCGGCGCCGTCGCGAAATGTCCTTGTCACCTTGGTGTTACATCGTTCCGGTAGGCGTGCAGCGACGCCTCTTGAGAATCGGACCCATGACCACCTACGCCCTCAATGGCCTCAGCCGCATCGGAAAACTTGCCCTCAAGCCGCTTCTCGAGCGCGGCGCCAAGATCGCTTGGATCAACGACGGGGTCGGCGATCCGGCGATGCACGCGCATCTTCTCGAGTTTGATACGGTCCGCGGCCGCTGGGCCGCCG
>JAURFH010000009.1 GCA_030834415.1 Verrucomicrobiota bacterium
ACGAACGGCGGCAATGAAGTGGCTGGCGAGGGTTGGATGCGGGAGGTTTGGCCTGGCGATAGAGTGCCGCAGTACAGGCGTTCATCAGAAGCAACTCATGAACGCATCGAACGGGAAGGACACTTCGGGAAATGTAGAATTAAGAAGGGAGAATGAAGAAAACCGGTGGGTAATGTTGTGCATTGGTGGTTTCTTGTTCCTGCTGCTGGTTGGCAGATACTTCAGGGTTTAGTTTGGGACGAGGTGGAACTCATCCTTACCAGATTGGTTTGGGACTCGTTATCTCGGCTGCTACGTAGCAGATCAGGGTGAAAATGTTCTGGGCAAAGGGAGAGTTGGTTACTTATGGTGCTTTTCTATGTTCGAGACGGCAAAACAGACGTTGGCAGAGGCACAGGATAAGGCTTCCCAGTTACGGAGGTTTCTTTGACGTACCGGGAGCTCATAAGCGAATCGCGGAGATAGATGCCGAGATGACGCGGGATAATTTCTGGGATGTCCGGGAGAAGGCCCAGAAATTCATCGACGAATCCAACGCGCTGAAGAAAAAGGTGGAGCCGTTCATCGCAGCCGAGAAGCAGTTGGCGGATCTGGAAGTGATGATCGAGCTGGGAGAGGCGGAGCCGCCGGAAGTCCAGGCGACGATGGCCAAGGAAGTGCAGCGTGACATCGAGAAAGTGCAGGCTGACTTGGACGCGCTCGAATTGCGGATTTTCCTCAATGGTCCTTACGATGCGCGCAATTGCATCTTCAGCATCAACGCCGGCGCCGGGGGCACGGAATCGTGCGACTGGGCGAGCATGTTGATGCGGATGTATCAGCGGTGGTTCGAATCCCGCGGCTGGACGTATGAGGTGACGGACCTGTTGCCGGGTGATTCTGCGGGCGTGAAGAGTGTCACCATGCTGGTGCGTGGCGATATGGCCTACGGGTATTGCAAGGCGGAGCGCGGGGTGCATCGTCTGGTGCGTATCTCGCCGTTCGATTCCAACCAGCGCCGGCATACGAGTTTTGCCAGCGTGGATGCGATGGCGGAGATCGATGAGACGGATCCGAACATCACGATTCCTCCGGATGAATTGCGCGTGGATACGTTCCGTTCCGGCGGCAAGGGTGGTCAGAACGTGAACAAGGTGGAAACGGCGGTGCGCATCGTGCATATCCCGACCGGCCTGGTGGCGGCGTCCCAGACGGAGCGTTCACAGCATCAGAACCGGCATACGGCGATGACGTTGCTGATCTCGAAGTTGTTCGCCCTGCGTCAAGATGAGCAGAAGGCGGAGATGGAGCGTTTCTACGGGGACAAGGGCAGTGTGTCTTGGGGCAACCAGATCCGCAGCTATGTGTTCCAGCCTTACCGGATGGTGAAGGATTTGCGGACGGGATGTGAATCGAGCGATGTCCAAGGAGTGATGGATGGCGACTTGGATGCTTATGTGAACGCGTGGTTGCGGGCGGGTTGCCCGATGAAGCGCGTGCAGGGCGTCTCGGCAGATGACGAATAGGCAGGCCATGAGCAAACCAAACATTCTGGATACCATCGTAGAGCAGAAGCGCCTGGAAGTGGCGAAGCTGCCTGCACGCATCCCGACAGTGGCAGATATCCGGGCGGTGATGCAGCAGCGGGGTGATCGGCGCGGTTTCGTGCAAGCTTTGTTGCGGCCCGCGCAAGGGTCGGTGGGCTTGATCGCAGAGGTGAAGAAGGCGTCACCTTCAGCAGGCGTTATTCGGCCGGACTTTAATCCGGTGAAGATCGCGGTGGAATATGAAGAAGCGGGGGCGTCCTGTCTCTCGGTGTTGACGGATGAGAAGTTCTTTCAAGGTTCACTGGATTATCTGCGGGCGATCCGGCGGGCGGTGCGGTTGCCGCTCTTGCGCAAGGACTTCATCATCGATGAGCGTCAAATCCTGCAAGCGGCGGAGTGGGGGGCGGATTGCATCCTGCTGATTGTCGCTATCCTGGATGACCGGCAGTTGAGGCATTTTCGAGAACTGGCGGAGGGTGCGGGGTTGGCTGCACTGGTGGAGGTGCATGATGAGGCGGAATTGAAGCGCGCACTGGATACGGGGGCGACGTTCATCGGGGTGAACAACCGCGACCTGAAAGTGTTTCAAGTGGACTTGGGCACGACGGAGCGATTGGCCGCGCAAATCCCGGGACTGGGCTCGGAGCGGGTGTTGGTGGCCGAGAGCGGCATCCATAAGCGCGAAGATGTGGCCCGGCTGGAAGCCTGCGGTGCGAGTGCGATCCTGGTGGGTGAATCGCTCATGCGAGAGCAAGATATCGGGGCGAAAGTGGCGGAATTGCTGGGGACGAAATAAAGTGCCAAATGTCCCTAAGGTGTTCTCTGGGCAGATTTTAGCTTTAAGCGATGTCGCTAAACGATTACTCTCCCGATAACACATGAGCGAGGCTCAACCAAGTGTCGAGAGGCCGTCCACGACGCGCACCCCATTGCGCGTGCTGGTCGTTGAGGATTCTGAATTTGACGCACGCATCTTGGTGAACGTCTTGCGGCAGGGTGGTTACGAGCCCAAATGGCAGCGGGTTGAGACCGCCGAGCAGATGACCAAGGCGCTGCAGGAGAAGGAGTGGGAGGTCGTTCTGGCAGATTACAATCTCCCTGACTTCAGCGCACCGGAAGCCCTCAAGCTCTTGCAGGAGAGCGGTATCGACCTGCCTTTCATCATCATTTCTGGCGGTATCGGTGAAGACATCGCTGTGGCCGCCATGAAAGCAGGTGCGCATGATTATTTCATGAAAGGCCAGCTTGCGCGGTTGGTCGCCGCTGTGGAGCGAGAACTGCGCGAGGCGGCGACACGGGCAGCGCGTCGCAAAGCCGAAGACTCCGTGCGCGAAAGCGAGGTGCGTTACCGTCTCTTGGGGAGACGGCTACAGACGCGGTTTTGCTGATGGACACGGATAGCGTCATCCATTTTGCGAATCCGGCGGTGGAAGTGATCTTTGGTTACAAACCGGAGGAGTTGGTGGGGCAGAACCTAACACTGCTTTTGCCGGACAAACCTTTGAATAAAACGGATGCCGAGCTGGTGAAGTCTTTGCATTCGGGTGTGGTGAATTCCCGGCGACATATGCTGGAGACCGTGGGCTTGCGCAAGGACGGTGAGGATACCTTGCTGGAAATCGTCTTCAACGACATGGCGCTCCAGGGAAAGCGGTGGTTTGTGGCGTTCATCCGCGATATCACGGAGCGCAAGAAAGCGGAGAAGGAACTGCGCGAAAACCAAGAGCAGTTCCGCGTGGCGCGTGAGATCCAGGAGCGGTTGTTTCCGAAGGAGTCGCCCAAGCTGGATGATTTCGATATCGCAGGTTCATCACATCCTGCAGAGGCGGCTGGTGGCGATTATTTCGACTACCTCCAGATGTTGCATCATCGTGTCGGGATCGCCATCGGGGATGTCACGGGACACGGCATCGGTCCGGCCTTGCTGATGGCTGAGACGCGGGCTTATCTGCGCATCTTGGCGCGAAACCGTGATGATGTGGGGGAGATTTTGACGCGGGCCAATCGCGTGCTGGCCGAGGACGTGGGCAGTGACCGGTTTGTGACGATGCTGCTGGTGCAGATAGATCCGACCACGCGCAGTATCGTGTATGCGAGTGCTGGGCATTCGACTGGCTACGTGCTTAACTCACAGGGACAGGTTCGCGCGGAATTGAAACGCACGGGCAAGCCGTTGGGCATCAAGCCGGACACGGAGTTTAAATCTGCCTCACCGCTCATCCTCACGCCCGGTGAGATCGTGCTGTTGCTCACGGACGGCATTGAGGAGGCGATGAATGCCGATGACGAATTTTTCGGTACAGAGAATATTCTCAAAGTAGCCCGGGCGAACCGTAACAAATCAGCGCGAGAGATCGTGGAGGCTCTGTATGCCGCCGTGCAAGACTTCAGCGGGGTTGGGCAGCAGACAGATGACTTCACCGCCGTGGTTCTGAAGGTGAAGTAAAAAAGGCACTTGTTGCCGACGGGCTTCGGAGCAATCTTTTTCCCATGCGTGAAGGTAAAATCACGGTCGATGTAATTCGTGGCATGAAGGGCCGACAACGGCTCGCGACTCTCACGGCATATGATTATCCCATGGCCAAGTTGCTGGATGAGGCCGGTATTCCATTGCTGCTCGTAGGCGATTCCTTGGGCATGGTGGTTTTAGGCTATCCAGATACGACCCATGTCACCGTCGCTGAGATCGAGCATCACATCAGTGCGGTGGCCCGGGCGAATCCGAAGGCGCTGATCATCGGTGATATGCCGTATCAGAGTTATGAGACGCCGGAAATGGCTGTGGCCACAGCCCGTCGTCTGATCGCTGCCGGTGCTGATGTGGTGAAGGCTGAGGGCGGACGTGAGATCGAATCGCAAGTGAAGGCGATCATTGCAGATGGCATCCAATTCGTCGGGCACTTGGGGATGTTGCCGCAGCATATTTTGGAAGAGGGCAAATATAGCATCAAAGGCAAGGACGATGCCGGGCGGGCGAAGCTTTTTGATGATGCCACGGCTTTGCAAGAAGCGGGAGCGTTTGCGGTTGTGCTGGAACTGGTCACCCCTTTGGTGGCGAAGGAACTTACGGAGCAATTCCCATTCATGACCATCGGTATCGGCTCTGGGATGGATTGTGATGGGCAGGTGTTGGTGACGCCAGATTTGGTGGGGATGTTCCCGTGGTTCACCCCACGGTTTGTGAAACAGAAACGGCAATGTGGCACTGACATACGGAGCGCTGTGGAAGAGTGGAAAGCTGAGGTGGAACATGTCGGATAAACTGACGCACATCGATGAACAGGGCCGCGCTTCCATGGTGGATGTCTCGGCGAAGCCGGTGCAATTGCGTGAGGCCGTGGCGCGGGGTGAGATTTTGGTGTTACCCGCCACACTCAAGCTGATCCGTGAGAATGCCTTGGCCAAGGGAGATGTGTTCTCTGTGGCGCGTATCGCGGGCATTCAGGCGGCCAAGCGCACTGGAGAGTTGATCCCGCTTTGTCATCCACTGCCCATCACGCATTGTGAAGTGCAGTTCGAGATACCACACTCTGAAGATCGGGTGGTCATCACCGTTTCGGCGAAGATCGCGGCGCAGACGGGCATCGAGATGGAAGCACTCACTGCGGTGAGTGTCGCGGCCTTGACGATCTACGACATGTGCAAGGCCGTGGACAAGACCATGACCATCACCGACATTCAGCTGGTATCGAAGACGAAGAAAGATATTTAACCACTTTAACGAAGCACATTTACGACTCATGCAAATCCAAGTTGGCATCATCACTATCTCCGATCGCGCATCCAAAGGCCTCTACGATGATCTGGGCGGGCCAGCCTTGATGAAGGCGGCCGAGGGTTATGGCTGGAAGGTGTTGGCGGATGCCTTGGTTCCGGATGAGAAACGCGACATCCAGCGGGCCATCCGTGAACAGATTGGCAAGGGCTGCCAGCTTATCCTGACCACCGGGGGCACGGGCGTGGCCTTGCGCGATGTCACGCCGGAAGCGGTGCGTGAGATTTCCATCCGTGAACTACCGGGCTTTGGCGAGGTGATGCGAGCGGAATCCATGAAGATCACGAAGAACGCCATCCTGTCGCGTAATCTGGCGGCAGTGGTGGATAATGCGCTGGTCATCTGCCTTCCGGGCAAGCCCAGCGGGGCGGTGGAGTGCCTGAGCTTTGTGGTCGGCGCTATCCCACACTGCGTCGAGGTGCTGCAAGAAGTGCCGACGAGTTGCTGATTTTCGCGGTTTTAGGGCTATGATGCCCGTTGAATTTTCCTTTTCTGGGCGTGGCTGAACCGTCAAGATGACGGTTCAAGCTATGCAAATCCGTATCGCCCTTATTGCCATTCTCTCATTGGCTGTCTCGGGTTTTAGTGCCGAGAAGCCGCTTCCCAAACCCTTACGCGCCCTGCTTATTGCCGGCGGTTGCTGCCACGATTACGCCGCTCAAAAAGACATCCTAAAAAAGGGTCTCGAAGCGCGTGCTAATGTGACCGTGGATGTCATCTACACGGCTGACAAATCCACCAAAGCGCGGTTCGATATTTACGACAATCCGGATTGGGCCAAGGGTTACGATATCGTCATCCACGATGAATGTTCGGCCGATGTGAAGGAGTTGCCTTACTTCCACAACATCCTGAACGCCCACAAGACGATCCCGGCGATGAACCTTCATTGTGCGATGCATTGCTACCGCATCGGTACGGATGAGTGGTTCAAGTTCGTGGGTATCCATTCCACGGGCCATGGTCCGCAGGAACCGATCGCGATCAATTTCGTGAACCAAGATCATCCCGTCTCCAAAGGGTTGGAGAATTGGACGACGATCAAGGAAGAGCTCTATAACAACATCAAGATTTTCCCGAGCGCCACGCCTTTGGCCAAAGGTCTTCAGATGGTGAAGCAAAAGGACGGCACGATGAAGGCGATGGAGAGTGTGGTGGTATGGGTGAACGAGTATGAGAAGACCCGCGTCTTCAGCACGACCATTGGTCACAATAATGCCACGGTGGGTGATGATCGCTATCTGAACATGCTCACGCGTGGCTTGCTATGGGCATGTGGTAAACTGGATGACAAGAGCTACATCAAGGCCTATTTCGCGCCTTTGAAGCGGACAAATATCGCCAAGGGCAAACCCGCCAAAGCCTCCAGCGAAGAAAAGAACAAGGGCAATCTGGCGGAGAAGGCTTTCGATGGAAATCCTTCCACTCGCTGGTGCGCGAACGGACCGAGTGACAAGGAAATGCTGCAAGTAGATATTGGTGCACCGACGAAATTGACAGGGGTGAGCATCGCTTGGGAATCCGATGGGGCGAAGTATTTCCACAAGGTGGAAGGCTCGGCGGATGGTAATGAGTGGAAGACTTTGGTAGATGCATCCAAGACGGACAAGGGTGGTCCATATGAACATGACTTCGACGCGGATGGCATCCGTTATTTGAGGGTGGCTTATCTCGGCAAGGCGGGTGGTGGCTGGGGTAGCATCCGGGAGTTTGAGGTTTACAGCACGCAGACGGAGAAGATTGATCCCAAGCAAGCGCAGAACGAGGCGGACGAGAAAGTATTGAAAGATGTGAAAGTGGCCGATGGTTTCAATCGCACGCTATTCGCACAACCGCCGCTGGTGAATTATCCCGTCTTTGTGGCTGCTGCCCCCGATGGCACGGTGTATGTCTCCAGCGATGCCAATGGCTCACTAGATCGTGAAGCCAACCGAGGGTCGATCGTGCGTCTCCGTGATCTTGATGGCGATGGCCGGGCGGATGAGTCCAGGAAGTTCGTGGCCAATGTGGATTCACCACGTGGACTGGCATGGGATCATGATCGCCTCTACGTCTTGCATCCGCCTCACATAAGTGCCTTCATCGACAAGGATGGTGACGGCGTCTCTGATGAGCAAAAGATTCTGGTGAAGAACATCGCATTCACTTTCAAGGATCGTCCGGCCGACCATACTTCGAACGGTATCGAATTGGGCATTGATGGCTGGATCTATTGCGCCATCGGCGATTTTGGTTTCATGGAGGCAGAAGGAGCGGATGGACGTAAACTGCAATTACGCGGTGGCGGCATTGTGCGAGTCCGTCCAGATGGAACCGGGTTGGAACTGTTCTCTCGCGGGACCCGTAATATTCTCGAAGGTGCCGTGAGTCCGCTGCTGGATATCTTCACGCGTGACAACACGAATGACGGTGGCGGTTGGGATGTGCGGCTGCATCACTTCACGGGATTCGAGGAACACGGCTATCCGCATTTCTTCAAGAATTTCCCCGAAGAACACGTGAAGCCATTGGCGGATTACGGTGGCGGTTCGGGCTGCGGCGCTGCATGGATCGATGAGCCGGGCATGCCAGCCGGTTGGAATAATCTGCCCTATACGGCGGATTGGGGACGGAACTTCGTCTATCGCCACACGGTGGCCCCGAATGGGGCGACGTTTGCCGAGACGGAAAAACCGAAGGAGTTTTTAGGCGCCACTCGTACGACGGACCTCGATGTGGATGCTTCTACTCGCATCTACGTGGCGAGTTGGAAAGGCGCGACCTTCAAATACGCCGGGCCGGATGTCGGTTATCTGGTGCAAGTCACACCTAAAGGTTTCAAGCCCGATCCGTTGCCGAATTTTGCCCAAGCGTCGGATGCGGAATTGATCAAGCTGCTGGAATCACCCAGCTATCGTCGCCGTTTGGAAGCACAGCGCACTTTGATCCGTCGCGGGCTGAACGACGCAACGACCAAGGCCTTGAATGCCTTGGCTGCGGATAACGCTAAACCCCTCGTTGCCCGGGTGGCGGCGGTGTTCGCCTTGAAGCAGGCTTTGGGTGCGAAATCAGCCAATATGCTGGCGAAACTGGCGGGTGAGCCAGCCATTGCGGCGTGGGCGATCCGCGCTTTGACTGATCGCGAAGACCAGTTGGCTAACGTGACGGCGCAACCGTTGCTCGCCGGGTTGAAATCCTCCGATCCGCGCACGCGTAAGGAAGCCGTCGTGGCCGTTGCCCGGCTGGGCAAGGTGGAAAATGCCGGGGCGGTGACTCCGTTGCTGGACGATAAAGATGAAGTGATCGCGCACACGGCTTATCGCGCGCTGCAACGCTTGCAAGCGGTTGATGCGTGTTTTGCGGTCGTTGATACGAGTGGTGCTAGCGCCGAGCAACGGGCCGGAGCCCTCATGGCTTTGCGCAAGTTGCATACTCCGCAGGTGGTGGATGGCTTGATCGCTCGTCTTGCCAAAGAGACGGATGTGGCCCGGCGCAAGGGATTGATCACGGCCTTGTGCCGCCTCAATTTCACCGAAGGTCCGTGGACGGGAGACTCTTGGGGCACCCGGCCAGATACTTCCGGGCCATACTACAATACGGTGGAATGGGCGGAGACAGCCAAGATCAGTGCGGTGTTGCGCGCGGCAATGGCGAAGGCGACCGGGGAGGAAGCCAGCCATTTGGTGGCGGAATTCAACCGTCATAAAATCCAGCTCGACGATACGTTGAACCGCGTGGTGACGCTGGCGATGAAAGATCCCAGCCTCATCCCCTCAGCCGCCGGACAGCTCTCGCGCACGGACAAGATCCCGGTGAGTGCGTTGCCGGTTTTGATTAAGGCCGCAACGGATGAGAGTACTCCGGATGTGGCCCGCGCGAATGCGGTCATCGCGCTTGCCAAGATGGATAGTGCGGAAGGCGTGAAAGCGATGTTGAAAGCCCTGCCGAGACTGGCGCAGGTGAACAAGGAAGTGAGCAATGGTTCAGAACGCGAACGCCGATTGGCTCGCGAGGCATTCATGGATTCCACGAAGCTGGATAATCAATATGCAGTGCTCGCCGCTGAAGCGGCGGAGCTAAATGACCAGACTTCGGTGATGGCCGATGCAGCGTTGTTGAAGATCACCTATCGCAAAGACGCTTCACCCGAAGCCAAGGCTGGAGCCAATAGTGCATTGGACACTGGTTGGCAGGATGCTAAACGGCGGGCGCAAATTCTGCGCGCGGTGAAGCTCGTGGAGTTTCGCCCCTATAAGGACAAGGTGCTGATGGCTCTGGGTGACTCGAACAAGGAAGTGGCGAAAGCGGCTAAGGCGGCAGCGAACACACTGCGTCTTGACCCGGCCACGGACAAGCCGAACATGGGTGGCAAGCTGATCGCTGAGATGCCGGTGCCGGATGTGATCGCGGCCGTGCTCAAGACCAAGGGTGATGTTAAAGTTGGTGAACAATTGTTTACCCAGCAGGGTTGCGTGAATTGCCACACCACACGTGCGGATGAGCCGCCCCGTGGTCCATTCCTGGGTAATATCGCTACCACTTACAAACGTCCAGAGCTGGCGGAAGCGATCTTGCTGCCGAGCAAAACCTTGGCCCAAGGTTTTGTGGCCAATCACTTCCTGCTCAAGGACGAGACGGAATATGATGGCTTCGTGACGCTTGAAGCGGCTGACCGTGTGGTCATCCGCATCGTGACGGCACAAGAGATCACCATCCCGCTGAAAGACATCGTCAAGCGCGAGAAACTCGAGCGGTCCATCATGCCGGAAGGTTTGGCAGGGAATCTGAATGTGAAGGAATTTGCCTCACTGTTGGATTACCTCGAAGCGTTGGCAAAGAAGTGATCTTCAAAAACAAAAAGGGCGCGTCCGCAATGGACGCGCCCTTGAAGAGGAAGTTCAGGAGAACTTAGTCGTTGGCCTGGATCGTCCACATTCCCGTTTGCAGGGAGGTGGTCGTGTTGGTCGTGCCCAAGGTCTTGGCCGGGGGCAAGGTTTCAACGTGGCCGTCCAAGAACAGGTAGTTCACCATGCCGTTATGGAAATCTTGCAAGGTGACGAGGCCGCTGGTCTGGTCGAAGTGTTCGTTCGGGGCATTGATGACGTAAGTGTCATTGCAGCCGGCGATGTTGGCCGGAGCAGGGCGTTCGGTGAACACGATCGTGTCTGTCGGGTCTTGGATCATGCGAGCGCGGACAGCCGTTTGGTAGCGGGGATTCGTTACGCCAGCACTGATGGAGTCTCGGGTGTCCCACTTAGGTGACGTGCTGCTGAGATTATTCCATTGGAGGCCGATGCCCGTGCGGTTGGCCGGGCTGGGCGGCCAGTCGTTGCTACCGGGGTTGCGACCACCGATCTGGAAGCTGCCCATGTTATGGCGAGTCATCGCGTAGCTGCGACGTCGGCCGGAGGTGGCGTAGCTGGAGATTTCAATTTTATCCGAGGGGCAGATGAGCACCGGGATGACGCCGTTTTTGCCTCCACCGCGGGTGCCACGCTTCGCGGCATCGTCCCAACTGCCGCCGATTTAGGAGTTGATCAAATCATCCCAAGACAAATCAGGGTTCCAGCTCGGCATGCGGATACCGGCGTAGGGGACCTTATCGGCGTTGTCATCGGTATACATGGTGGTGCCCACGCCAATCTGCTTCAGGTTGTTGAGGCAGCGGGTGGTCATAGCCCGCACTTTCGCTTTGGCGAGAGCAGGCAGGAGCATACCAGCGAGGATGGCGATGATAGCGATAACCACCAACAACTCGATTAGAGTAAAGGCGGAACGACGGGTACGTAAATTTAGGGACATATTACTAGGTACTAGGGTGTGGGTGAGTGTGAAAATTAGTTCACGAGGACAACGGCCAAGTTCTGGGGGTCGATACCGTATTTCTTGCCCGCCGGTAGCGGAGGCAAGCTGGGCAGAAACTTGCTGGTGACCAGATCTTGCAGGTCACCCGGCACTTCTTTTTTCCACATGCAGTAAACCTGCAATGCTTCGGACAGGGCATCCAAGTTCGGCTCACCATTCTTCACATATTCCAAAGCGGGGGCTTTGGGTATGAAACCAGGAGGCATGACGTTGGGGTCTTGCGGGCTGCCGGGGACAATCACGGCATCTGGATCACGGGTGATTGCCGCCGGAGTGCCAGCCACGCCTGGAGGAGGTGTGGCAGGATTGGCTGCGACAGCGGGCATGCCCACCGATGCCGCTGGGGCATCCACGGTCACGACAGCCGGAGCGGCACTCTGGTCAGGCTGCGGCAGGGAAGTTTCAGCCTCCTAATCACCACTGCAACCCGCTAAAACTCCAGCGACACCGAGTAGGATCAAATTCAAACTACGTTTCATGATACGACTTTTACTACTTACTTCAGACGACTCTTCATGCCAAAGGTTTCAATAATTTGACAATCCGATGACAATAAGGTCGGCGAGGAAAATGGCTGACTTGAAGAAATGCAAGCAAAATGGCTTTTTTTTGGGCGATAAATGCGTGTACGTACGGATTTTTTAACCAGTATATTTGCTTTTGAGAATTAGCAGGGCTTGCCGCATGGAATCAAAGGCCATCTCGTCTGGCTTTAGCTCAGAGAGTTTCTGGCGTACGAGAGCCAGCGCTTCAGAACTGGTTTGAGCGGTTTGGGAAGACTCCGTCCGGCAGACGAAGAAGAGGTCCAGTACGGGGTAAGTTATGCTAGCGTAGGTGTAGTTGTTCGGAGCGGAGGTGAGGAATTCCATCAGCGTAATCTCAAGATGTATCTCTTCACGTATCTCTCGGACCAAAGCTGCTTCTGCCGTCTCGCCAGCATCGACGAACCCCCCTATGGTGCCGAGTAGTCCCTTGCCGGGGTCTTTCGCCCGACGGATGAGCAACACTTTTCCATCTTCCTGGAAGACAAAAGCTGACACGGAGACAGTGGGGTTGAAATAGAGTTCAAGTCCGCAACTGCGACACCGAAATGTTATGACAGGTTTATCCGCCGCAGAAGATTGGCCACACCGGGGGCAATATTTAACCAGTTCGAACGGTTGCATCACGGGAAGATTATGGTTTTGCCATGGTTCCGGCAATGGTTGTCCCGTGAAAGCTAGAAACTACGGCTTGCGTTCAACGGCGTGGAAATAAACTCTCGGACCAATGGCCGAACCGATCATCATCGCCAACGAAGCGGAAGTCTTCGCCGGTAAAGTTGTAACTTTTAGCTACCGGCAGGACGGCATCCGCCGCGAAGGCATCTTGTTGCGGACCAAGGATGGGCTGCGCAGTTACGAGAATGTGTGCCGTCATCTACCGGTCAAACTGGACCTAGGTAGCAAATATTTCCTGACGCTTGGGCAGGATGCAATCTTGTGTCAATCGCACGGCGCCATCTTTGAGTTGGAAACCGGACTGTGCACACGCGGGCCTTGTGAAGGAGCGTCGCTTAAAGCACTGCCCATCGAAGTCCGATCTGGTCAGGTCATGCTCCTGATAAGGGACGAGGTGGAATGACGGGCTAGGGGAGCAGAATGCCTTCCTCAACGAGCAGGATGGGGAGCTTATTCAAGATAGGGTAAACCACTTTCTTGTCCTCGCGCAAAAGCCCCCCGTCTAGCGTTTGCTTCAATGGCTGGCCAGAGCGGTTCAACAAATTGCCCGCAGTGATCTGGCGGTTCAGGGATTGCACCAAAGCATTATCTGCCAATTGCAGGGGTTGGTGCGATTCCGGGCAGCAGAGGAGATTCAATAGTTTGGCGTCGATCATAGTATCTGACTCAGAGCGGCGGCTTGGGCCGCAGCGATGATTTCTTTTACCGGCACATTGGCGGCGAAGGCCAGCCGTTTGCAGGCTTCGTATTCTGGTGCCCGCTGGATGAGTTTCCCATCAAGACGACCGACTTTGATTTCCACCGGACCATAGGGGGTGGTCACGGTAATGGTTTCGCGGCGTAACTTGCGTCGTTCGACCAGACTGCGGCGTATGCCGAAGGCGCTGGTCTCGGTGAGCATCAGATGGCTGAAACGGTCGGCTTCCTCGCGCGTGCATAGCACTGTGAGCAAGACGCCGGGCCGGTTCTTCTTCATCTGGATAGGGGTGTGGAAAACATCCAGTGCGCCACTGGCCAAGGCTTTCTCCACGAAATTTCCCAGCACCTCGGCCGGGATGTCATCGAGATTGGTCTCCAGCACGGCGATGGTATCTGTTTCCCAATCATGTGCAGAGGTGGCTTCATTTGCAGTGCCAAGCACGGCACGCAAGACATTGGGGCGGGTCTGGTTGTCACGAGTGCCCAGCCCATAGCCGATGCGCGTGGCGACGAGATTTTGCATCAGGCCGAATTGCTCGACGAACTCAGCCAGCAGGGCGGCGCCCGTGGGCGTCACCAATTCATGCGGTTCCTCGCATTGCGTCACGGCGATTCCGCGAGCACCTAGGATCTCCAGAGTGGCGGTTGTCGGAACAGGGAATCTACCATGCGCGCAATTGACCCAGCCAGTGCCTTCCACAACGTTCGCCGCGAACACGCGCGGCTTGCCCAGCTGTTCCAAGGCGATGCAGGCACCCACGATATCTACGATACTGTCCACGGCACCGACTTCGTGAAAGTGCACTTCCTCGGGCTTCATGCCGTGGACTTTGCCTTCTGCCACGGCAACGCGATGAAAGACAGCGATGGACTTTTGCTTCACCCAATCAGACAGGCGGCTCTCCAAGATGAGCTTCTTGATCTGGGTGTAGTTGCGATTCAGGTCATGGTCGTGACTTTGACCGGCTCCGTGCGAATGCTCATGACCATGGCTGTGGCCATGGTCATGTCCATGCGAGTGGGAATGATCGTGGTCGTGCTCGGCATTGTCGCAGGAATCGGCGCCTTCATCCACTAGGTGAACGTCAAATTTGATGCCTTCGATGTTTGATTTTTGACGGCGGGCGGTGGTGATGTGATAGCCCTCGACTCTCAGCTTGGCGATCTCCTGCTTGAGGGTGGTGACATCTACCCCAAGATCAACCATGGCCCCCAAGAACATGTCCCCGCTGATGCCGCTGAAGATATCGAGATAAAGTGTTTTCATGTGTCGCCGTCAAAAGGCCGCTCAACCAGCCGCCAGGGAATTGATCTGACTGGCAGCGTATCCCGCTCCGAAACCGTTGTCGATATTCACCACAGTCACTCCGCTGCCGCAACTGGTGAGCATGCCAAGCAGGGCGGCCAGTCCTTTGAAGCTGGCCCCGTAACCGATGCTGGTCGGCACAGCGATCACCGGTTTGGAGACGAGCCCAGCCACGACACTGGGCAAGGCACCTTCCATTCCAGCTGCGACAATCAGCACATTCGCTTTACGGATTTCATCCACCCGGCTCAAGAGCCGATGCAAGCCGGCCACCCCCACATCACTGATGCGCTGCACGGTATTCCCCATGGCTTCGGCAGTGACGGCGGCTTCTTCCGCCACGGGCAGGTCGCTGGTGCCAGCGGTGATCACAGCGATAGTACCGGGGCGTTTTGGCAGGGGCTTTTTTTCGATAACTACACAGCGGGCCACCTCATGATGCACAGCTTGCTTGAATTTACGTTTCAGCAGCTTGGCTTGGGCTTCATTTACCCGCGTAATCAGGACGCGGTGATTGCGGGTCAAGATGGTCTTGGCGATGGCAGCTGTTTGATCGGGGGTCTTGCCGCTGCCGAAGATGACTTCAGGGAAGCCGTTCCGCAGACTGCGATGCGTGTCCACTTGGGCAAAACCCAAGTCCGCAATCGGTGCATTCTGAAAGGCGCGCAGGACATCGGCTTCGTCCAGTTCGCCAGCGCGAAATCGGTCGAGCAGTTGGGCGGCTTCGGATGTGGTCACGGCGTTGATTGTGCCAGAAGGCGGCAAAAGCTCAAATGGAAGTGATGTTTTCCGGGTCATCGACCGGTGAGGCCTTGGTATCGCCAGCATCAGCCAGTGACTGCTTGGAGGTCTCGACCTTGATGTAGTGCAGGATGACAGGGGCGAGGATCATGCCGGGAATGCCCATGAGCCGCTCGCCGAGCACCAAGGCCAGCAGGGTGAGCCACATGGGGTTTTTGATGCGGTCACCGATGATCTTGCTGTTCAGGAAGTATTCAAACTTGTGGATGGTGATGAGGAAGCAGAGGGCGATGACGGCCAGCTCCGGCTTAACCGTGAACGCGACTCCGGTGATGAGCGTGTTGCTGATGAGGTTGCCGATGATGGGCAGCAGGCCGCAGAGAAAAGTGGTGATGGTGAGCAGGGCGGCGTGGGGGACTCCAGCGGCGGTCAGGAAGATGGCCGTGAGCAGGGTGTTGATGGAAGAGATCAACATCTGCGCGCCCATGACCCGGGCAAAGCTCTCGAAGAAAGTGCGAAAACGACGGCGGATCTCCGTGGCCGCCTGGGCCCAGAGATTGTTACGGCTGGAATGAGGCTGGGAATCAAAATCCAGCCTTGAGTTCACAAACAGGCTTATGGCCACCACGATGCCAATGACGAGATATACGACTTGGATGGTGGCGGTGCGCGCAAAACCGCCAATCCGTGCGAATTGCTCTTTGCCTTCGGAAATCATGACAGCTTTCAAACTTTCATAGTCTGAAAAAGGAAGCTCCACCCCCTGTTTGTTGGCGTAGTCAACTATGGCCGGAACTGTATTATCTGCGATGATGGGGAAGGTCACGTACGCCTGTTTGGCGAAAAAAATCAGGCCGATGGCAGTGCTGGATGCCAATAGAGTGAAGAGGATCAACCCCAAGGCCTTGCTGCGACCCAAGGAAAGCACTCGCAAGGAAAGGTAACTGAACAAGGTGGTCAGCAATAATGTGGCCATGCTCAGCCAGCCCGCCAAGATGAGCAGGATGAACATAAAGCCATATGATATGCGGACTTGCTTCGTCATCTGTGCTTTAGATAGCACGTTCCGGGAAGGTGGAAAGCGGAAAGCAGCATTTTGTCCGGTTTCTGGTGCAGAATTGAACTTTTGCTGGAAAAGAATGTCTTTTTGACGGGCAGTTCGGGGGTTGCCGCCGGAATAGGCGTTGTGTATGTTGCTGAGCCCTTTGAAGTATAAAGAACGATGAGCACGCAAGAGTCTGATGTGAAACAGCCGGGAAAAGACCCGGTGGTGAATGAAGAAACGGCCAGCGCCCAGTCGCTGACGCCGGAGCAATTGACGCAGTTGCAGGAGAAGGCCGCCAAGGCCGATGAATTGCGGGACCAATTGCTGCGTACCGTGGCGGACATGGATAACCTGCGCAAACGCTCGGTGCGTGAGAAACAGGATGCCATCCGCTATGCCAATGAGGCCATGCTCGAGAAACTGATACCGGTGCTGGATAATTTCGAGATGGCCATGCTGGCCACAGCCAATGCGGAAGGTGCCTCCGTGGACGCCGTGAAGACGGGCGTGAACATGATCTTGGGCCAATTCAAGAACGTGTTGGGTGATGCGGGGTTGGAAGAGATCGATGCCCTCGGGAAGCCTTTCGACCCGAATATCCATGAGGCCGTTTCCCAGCAGGCCAGTGACGAGGTGGAAGAAGGCCAGGTGCTACAGCAGTTGCGCAAGGGTTACAAGTTGAAGGACCGGTTGTTGCGCCCGGCCACGGTGGTGGTTTCGAAGAAGGCTTGAAGTCTGACCTATGGCCAAACGCGATTACTACGAGATACTTGCCGTTGACCGGGGAGCGAGCGCCGAAGAGATCAAGAAGGCGTATCGCAAAATGGCGGTCAAGTATCATCCAGACAAAAACCCTGGTGACAAGGAAGCCGAAGAGAAATTCAAGGAAGTCGGCGAGGCTTACGAGGCGCTGAGCGATCCGCAGAAGCGGGCGGCTTATGACCAGTATGGTCACGCAGCTTTTGATGCAAGATCTCGGGCCGGTGGTGGTGCCCGCGGCGGCGGCGGCGGTTTCCATGATCCGTTTGATATCTTCCGTGAAGCCTTCGGAGGTGGTGGTGGCGGGAGCATCTTTGAAGAGATTTTTGGCGGCGGCGGTGGCCGCAGCGATCCTACCGGGCCCAAGCGCGGTTCGGACTTGCGTTATGACATGGAGATCACCTTTGAAGAAGCCGTACTGGGCGCGGAAAAGGAGATCACCGTATCCAAGCTGGAGACGTGCGAGGGTTGTAATGGAAATGGTGCCGAAGAAGGTTCCAAGATGCGTCAGTGCCAGACCTGCGGTGGTCGTGGTCAGGTGGTGAGTTCGCGCGGCATCTTCAGCATCGCTCAAACTTGCCCTCGCTGTGAAGGAGCAGGCCGTGTGGTGGAGAAGCCTTGCCGTAAGTGCGATGGCGCAGGCCGCCGGGAAAAATCATCCAAGATCAAACTGCGCATTCCGCCCGGCGTAGATACAGGTGTGCGCTTGCGTCGTGCCGGTGAGGGTGAAGGCGGTATGCGCGGCGGTTCCTCTGGAGATCTGCATGTGGTTTTGCATGTGCGTTCTCACGATGTTTTCGAACGCGATGGCGATGATTTGATCTGCGAAGTGCCGATCAGTTTTGTGCAAGCGGCTTTGGGCGCTGAACTGGAAGTCCCCACAATGACCGGCAGGGCCAGCATCCGGGTGCCGTCGGGCACGCAGAGCGGAACAATGTTCCGCCTCAAGGGGCGCGGGGTGAAAAACCTGCAAGGTTACGGCACTGGCGACCTGTTGGTGCGGGTGTCTGTGGAGGTGCCTACGCATCTGAATTCCGTTCAGCGCGCGAAGTTGGAGGAGTTTGGCCAGCTTTGTGATGAAAACGTGAACCCGAAGAGCAAGAGCTTCTTCGAACGCGCGAAGAATTTCTTCCGCTGATCTCCCGCTATTCTTTATGCACCGCTTCTTTGTTCCACCAACAGAGGTGCGGTCCCAAGGTTTTGCATTGCCCGAAGGAGAGTCGCGTCATGCGGCACAAGTTTTGCGGGTAAGAGTGGGGGAATCGGTGCAGGTTCTGGATGGTGCCGGGCGCAAGTATGCTTGTGTGGTTGCGTCAGTAGATCGGCGGCAGGTTTGGTTGCAGGTCGAGCGCGAGGATTTTGTTCCATCAGCGACCATAGGCGTCGAAGTGTTTCCCGCGGTGGCCAAAGGTAAAGCCATGGAGCTGATCATCCAAAAAGCGGTGGAGCTAGGGGCCAATATGATCAGCCCAATCTTGTGCGAACACTCGGTGGCTCAATATGAGGCTGATCGAGCGGAGGATAAGGCGGTAAAATGGCAGGTGACCGCTACGGAAGCATTAAAACAATGTGGTCGTGAGTGGCTGCCTAAAGTCTCGATCCCGCGGACATTGGTGGAATGCCTTGGTGATAAGGACACGGCTGTCCTGGACATCGTTGCCGCACTTCAGTCGGGAGCGGTTTCTACCCGACAATGTCTGGAAGACTATCTTCAGGAACACGGTTCTTGGCCTAAAACTATCCGTCTGTGGGTTGGTCCGGAAGGGGATTACTCCCCGGCTGAATATGCGGCATTAGCCGTGCATGGGGCTAAAGCGGTAACCTTGGGGACTCACGTGTTGCGTTGTGAGACGGCTATGCTGGCGCTGTTAGCTATCTGCCAGCACGAGCTGATGACCCGCACTTAATTTTACAACTTGCCAGCCTTTGCAAGCTCATAGCCTGGCAATTTTTTAAGGGCTTGAAAGCGGTTGTCTCCCTCTGCGGTCTTGATCAGATTTCCCGCATTCGGATCTTTGGCCAGCCGTGCATTGCTGAGTTGGATAGCTTTGCTCAAGGCTTTCAAGGCTTCCTGATTTTTGGTGCCCATCACGGCACGGATGGCAGCCAAGTCATACCATGCCTCTGGGCTCTCTGGGATGATAGTGGTCAATTTTGACAGGGTGATTTCCAGATGTACCACATCACCGATCTCAGAAAATAGATGAGCGATAGTCGTCAATGCATTGGCATCCAGTGTGGGTTGCTGCAGAAGAGTGTTTAACAAGCGGGCGGCTTCCTGCGGCCGCTTCAACTGCGCATATGCCTGGGCAGCAGAAGCGACCGTGGTGAAGTCATTCGGCTTGCGAGCAACCATTCCTTGCAGGAGTTGGAAGGCCCGGTTCGTGTTTCCCGCTCCGATATGAGCCGTGATCAGGTCGAACGCCATTTTCAAGTCATCTGGATTGGCAGCGGCTTGTTGCTCAAGCTGGATGATCGCCGGGCTAGCGGGTAGCTGTTGCGGAGTAGTAGATGGATTGGGTGTAGGCTTGACCATCGGCGTTGGGGCGGCACTTTGTGCGGCTGGAACCGATTGGCCGGTTACTTGGCGGAGGTTATCCCGCAGCTGCTGGAACGACTGATTCTCGGGGTCGAAGCTCAAGCCAGTTTCGGCTAAAGCCAAAGCATCGGCATAACGTCCCAGACTGCTGAGTAAGCTGGAATAGCGGAAGACCGCCTCCGGGCTGTAAGGACAGAAGGCGAAAGATTGTTTGTAGGCGAAATCGGCCTCCTTGACTACGCGCTGCTGTTCCGCCATCAACCGGGCGATCTCGCCTTGCATCTTCTGCTGTTCCGCCGCCGGCATAGCTTGGATAGCTTTCATCTGCTCAGCGCAATTGTTGATGCGCCAGACGTACAGGCCGGCGATGGCACTGCGCAACTTGGAGAACGCCTTCTGGCCGTTCTCATCGCGGACGAATTTGCGGTCACCGGTGAAGCCTTCGAAGTTGCTCCGCTGATACACCCTCTCGGCGAAATCACAGATTTCCTGCACGGGCGTATCATACGTTACCCAGTTCCCGATGAGCCGTTCGGAATACTTGGTCCAGAACTCGTGATCCTTCTTGATGATGTCATCCGTGAACTCTTTCACCGGTTCCCGGTTGATTTTCATGATGATGCCGAACGGCGTCTGATACGGATACATCCATGGCAACGGGAAGCTTTCCTCCACATAGAATTCATGATCCGGGTTCCGGTCGAAAATGACCTTGGTCAGCAGGCCGTTGATGGCCATCACGGAGAGCTGTCCGCTGACGGACACCCGATTACCTTCCTGGCGCACATCTTCGCCCGGCTGCAATTGGCCGGCGTTCATGCGCTTGATTGCGTCCTGGATGTATTCATCAAAGGCCGCCTGTGAATCCTGCAAGGAAGGTGTGTAGATTTCTTTGACCGGATAGACTCCCTCAGCCCGGCGGCGCGCCTCGATCTCCGCACCCCACTTGGTGAAGAAATTATCCAGTGGTTTTGCCAGTGTCTTGAAAGGACCGATCGCCAGCTCTTGGAAGAATGGCGGATCATTCTGGGCGCTGCGGAAGTAATGTGCCCGGATGTAGCTCAGGTAAGTGCCATCGGCTAGGGCGTTCTGCGTGATGAGATAAACGTCACGTCGGTCAAAGTCCGGATCCCGCTTCTTCTCGGCTGGGGTGAAGCTTTCGCAGAAGATCATGTAGGTCGGGTTGAAGCGTCCCGGGTCCGTGCCGCCGAACAACACTGCATCCTTAGCCATCTCGGGATAGATATCAAATGGGGGCGTGAACATGTCATGCCCGAACCAGTAACCGAACAGATGTCCGCGTTGCTCATTGCCTTCCCAGTGGGAGAGGATGGATTTCACCGGCATCACCGCGAACAGCGCCAGCATCGGCACGATCGGGAACTTCTGCTTGGAAATCGCGATCACGCCGACGAACAGGACGGCCAATACCACGCTGAAGAGAGCGGTGAACCGCACCAACGGGTCAAAGCTCGGCTCGATGCCGAAGCGGTAGAAGGGCGTCTCGCCGGTCACCGGACCGCTGTCCGTCTCATAAACCACCAGTAACACCCACAGTGCGATGGAGAGGGCGGCGCCACCGGCCAGCAAGGCCCAGCGACGGTATTCTTCATAGTTCAGCATGAGCCAGGCGCTGCCCAAGGCGATGCCGTAGCCGATGCCCATCGCGAGCATCACGTGTGACGACGTGAAGAAGACCTTGTTCAGATTCAGACTTTGCTTGTCCGGTTGCGGATTCAGCAAGATGAGCAGGATGATGGCCAGGCATAAGTATATCGCGCCCAGACCCAATATCCATGCCCGCTCCCGGTGCTGCATCTGCATCAGTAAGAAGAACGGGATGACGGCGATGGCCAGGTAGACCAAGTTAAACTCTTCCACTGCACCGGCGCCATAGCGCCAGATCTGCTTGGCAAAACGCACCGGGTCCTTGATGAAGTTAGACGGGTTGGCCTTCTCATATTGGCCACGCGTCAAGGCATGCTTGAAACCTTCCACTGTCCGCGGATAACCCCAGTTCATCGGCGGGTTCGTCATCGAGGCCAGCGGCATATAGAGGTAAAAAGCCGCTCCCGCTATCCAGCAGACACCGCTGATCAAGACTGGCTTCCATTCGGTCAGCAGGGATTCAGTAGTAAAGTAACCCCATGCCAGTGCCAGCATGGAAGCGATACCCACCATGTTGAAGATGATGAACATCACATTCATCTGCCCGCCTACACTGTCAAAGGTAGTTATGATGCCCTTGGACTTCATCACCAGACCGATGAAGTAAAAGAGGCAGTTCGCCAGCATCATGTCGCGGCCCAGCTTGCGGTTTGCGGCCATAATGCCCACTTGGATGCCCATCGCGGCGACCAGCAGGGTCTGATGATTTGTGAAACAGATGCCAAAGAGGAACATCGTCCAGTAAAGATACTTCCGCTGGTGCGGCGCATAGATCCAGCGGAGAAGGCAGCACAGCACACCCATCAAGGAAAGCACACTGAGGGTATACACCTCCACGATGACAGATTGGCTCCACATGAATCCGTTGAAGCCCATCAACATGCCGGAGACGAAACCAGCGACGATGCACAGCGCATTCTCCCACTTCTTCTCCAGTGTTTTCAAAGAAGCGATGCCCTCGATCATCATGCTGCTGCCGCGTGAGACCAGCAAGGCGATGAGACCGCAGGAGATTGCACTCGCTACCGCAGAGGACAGCGCTACACGCCAGGCGATATTCGAGATCGGCACCAGTACCGTGAAGAGCCATGTGTAGAGCGTCCACACCGGGTAACCGGGCGGATGGGGCACACCCGCATAGAAGGAGCCCACCGCCAGTTCGCCAGAATCCTCCAGCGTCACATCCGGCGCCAAAGTCCAGAAATATCCCAGCATCACGATCAACGTCGTCAGCCCGAAACTGATCCAGTCGATCTTTCGAAAGAGCGGGGGAGGTGGGGGAATAATTTGCTTCGCCGGTGGAGTTTTTCCGGCTTTCTTATCAGTCTCAACGGGCTTACCAGCGTTTGCGCCGGCGTTATTTGCCTCATTGGCTGCAGCAGACTTGTTACGACTCATTCGTTAACGGACAAAAATGTTTGTGGACAGTGCCAAAAATGAGCCGTTACTTGAGAAGGAACGGACCGGATTTGTCGATGCTAAAGTGGCCATCGCCAGACGGTTCCACTCCAAGGTACAGGGTTGTATCTGGGAAAGCAGCCGCATGCTGGCCGGGTTTGTGTGGGCTAGCATGGTCACATCCATTTCCTGCAGATGCGGTTTCGTAAGGGCTGGAGCCTCCTGCATCACGGCCAAAACCAAGGCAAAACTCGCCATCAAGGGCGTCAAAGCTCGCAGCAGTCCAGTGGATACCCATGGGCCTTCCGCGCGCTGGACCTGCTCAAAGAGCTGTTCGCGGATCGCCGGGTTCACCGGCCGTGGCTTCCAAGCCGATAACCGCTTCAATAGTGATGTTTTCATACTCTTCTCCGTGTTCGTTCATGGCCCGCCGCAGCTTCTCCACTCCATAGCGGAACCGTCCTGCTGCCGTGTTTGGGGAAAGCTCCAGCATTTGACCGATTTCTTCAAAAGTCATTCTCTGCCATATCTTTAGCACGATCACCTCGCGCTGTTCTACGGGCAGGCCTGCCAGACAGCGCATGGCCGCTGCCTCCGCCGGATTCTCGGCCGCGCTGGGCTCGAACCACTGCGCCGATTCCCACTCCGCCTTCAAGCGTCGCCACCAGTTTCGCCGGTAGTTCAGTGACCGATTCCGATAGGCCCGCAGGATGTAATGCTGCGGCTGGGCAGGGGACTCTTTCAGCTTCAACAGTGCGGCAAACGTGTCCTGCAACACATCCTCCGCCTCACTATGCGTCAGCCCGAGTGAGCGCCCGTAGAGCAGCAGATTCGCCGCCAGCCGGTCATACCAAGTAACGCACCAACGCCCGTTATGTTCAGTCTCAGGATTCACGCTTTCATCAGATAGACACCACTGCTGGGAAATCTGTATGAAGAAAGTGAAAGAAATTTTCCGGCTTGATGGTGGTAATCTCCTAAGAATTACTGCTGAAGCATGAAGCCGCTTGCTGACAATTCTGAATTGTCGCTTTCAGGATTGCGGAAACAGGTCTGTGGGCTTGCCCTCAGTCTGGATCAATCCACCTTTCGACACTCTTGATGTGAATCACCCCTTCGCCGCCTTCAGCAAAAACTGCTCCATCCGGTCCACCATGGCGGTGATCGTGTAATTCTCTTTCACTTCCTGCTGGCCGGTGTTTGTCATCTGGATGCGCATGGCCGGTTCGTTTTGCAGGTATTGAATGCGCTGTGCCAGGTCCAGAACATTGGCGGCGGAGTAGAGCAGGGAGTTTACTCCGTGCTGCAAAAGCTCGCCCACACCGCCGTAACCTGTCGAGAGCACCATCATGCCGGCAGCCATTGCTTCCAGCGGGGTGGTGCTGAAAGGTTCTGCCCACTCCGCGCAGTGGATGTAAAAATCATGGGACCGATACAGCCGCGGCAACTCCACCGCTTGATCCACAGACGCATCAAAAACTACCGGCAAGTTGTTCCGTGTAGTGAAGGACTTTAGGTGCGCCACATATTCGGATTCACCATTGCCGCAAATGGTCAGTTTGGTTTCTGGATCGGCAGCGTAGAGTTCTTTGAACGCCTCCAGCACAGTCAGCACACCACTGCCTTTATGCAGCTTGCTGGCCACCAGGATTTTCTTGGCGGGGACTTCTGGTGGTCTGATATCGGCCTTGAAGCGGTCAAACTGGATGCCCGGTCGGATGATGGTCGGAGCCATGATACCGAATCCAGTCTGGATGGCAGAATCACAGAGCATCTGACAGGTGAACGAGATGTTCTCGAAACGGAAGGTCGAGATGCTGCCCGGCTGGTTGGCTGTCCGCTCGCTGTCCGCATCATAGATGTGGGAGAGCCGCTTGGTGTTGATGCTGTCACGCGTGGGCGTCACTTCATCCATCTTGTCCCGCTGCTTGCTCATCTCCAGGGTGGAGCGCATGGCGGATTGCGCCATCGGGAGCTTGGGCCGGTTCCACCAGTCCAGCCAGGGGTCTTTTTTCAACTCATTCGTTATCCAAAAGTCGGCCACGTCATAGGCTAGTGGCAACCCGCTCTGATGGAGGGTGAAAATCAGTGATTTTGAAAGGCCATGCAGGCTCCACACATACACCACATCCGGCCGGTAATCTGTGAGTGTCTCGCGCAGGACTTCGTGGTTGTGCGTCTCGAGTTTCTTCATCTCCAGAAACTCTTTTTGCACGGGATGTCCATAGACCCCATTCAACAGCAGTCGCCGGGAAGTCTCCTTGTCACGTTGCTCTGTCTTTAGGCCATGATTTGAAGTCAATACCAGCACGCCGTGGCCGCGCTTACGTAATTCTGTCGCCACCTGTTCACAGCGAAAATCATACGTCCCCGCATGGTGCGGCGGCAGGATGTTTACGAGGATGAGTATTTTCACAGCTCTTGAGACGCGACACTACTGGACTGCATTCAGATTGGCTAGTGTGATTGTGTCTCCGGTCTGAATGACCCCGGAGGTCACCACTTGTGCCAACACACCTTGCTTTCCTCCCTCCATCAATCGCCGCAGCCCTTTCGCCAGGGCATCCATCTTGTGACAAGGGATTCTGGCCTCATACAGATACAGCACTGCCGAACTGCCGATGCGGACCCGCTTTCCGATTAATTCCCGAAACCACACGCCGGTGGTCTCGATATTCGAGCGGGCCCTTCCCGGTAAGAACTCGTCCAGTCCCAGTATTGCCGCGTGTTCCTCCAATATCTCCCGCTCGATCAGTGTCACTTGTCTGCGGGTGGGCCGTTTGGAATAACGCGGATTGCCCGCAATACCTTTGCCCGTGATCAACTCCATCGTGAAAACATCCTGCATGCTTTCCCCAGACTGCTCACTATGCAGATGCAGTGATGCCACCCGGCCCAGTATCTTTTCTTCCATGTCCATGCGTTCACTTTGCATTTTTTGCCTTCCTGACGTGAGCGTTCTAACATGGCACAGTCCACTTTGGAATTGATTCATTCCTTGGTCATTCGGGCTTGGTAATTCGTCATTCTGTTCGATGCTTGCCCTCAAGTGGGCCATTCCTATAATCCGCCCATATGTTGGATATCAAACTGGTTCGCGAGAAGTCGGACTATGTTCGCGAACGGCTGTCCACTCGGGGGTCGGGGGACGAGAATAAGATTTCGGAGTTGCTGCAACTTGATGAGCAGCGGCGCAAGCTGGTGAACGAGACTGAGGTGCTCAAGTCTCAACGCAATCGCGTTTCCAAAGAGATCGGTGCCCTCATGGGCCAGAAGAAGCTCGAGGAAGCCGAGGCCAAGAAGGCCGAAACGCGTGCCATGGGTGACCAGATCGCCGCGCTCGACAAGCAGGTCGCTGAAGTGGAGCAGAAACGCGATTACCTCCAGCTCACCATTCCCAATGTCCCGCACGAATCTGTCGTCGTGGGCAAGACGGCGGCGGATAACCCCATCGTCCGCGTCCATGGTGAGAAGCCTGAGTTCGCCTTCCAACCCAAGACGCATATCGAGTTGGCGGAGGCGAGCAAGCTCATCGATTTCAATCGCGGTGCCAAACTTTCTGGCAGCGGCTTCCTGCTCTACACGAACTGGGGAGCCCGGCTGGAGCGTGCATTGATCAATTTCCTCCTCGACCTCCACACTACGGAGCATGGCTATACTGAGGTCGCACCACCTTACATCATCAACAAGGAATGCATGGTCGGGGTGGGGCAGTTCCCGAAGTTCGTGGATCAGGCTTATGCCGTGATGAAGGGAACGGACACGGAATCGCCCGCGCAATACCTTCTGCCTACCGCCGAAGCACCTGTTGCGAATATCCATCGTGAAGAGATTCTTAAGGCTGAGCAATTGCCGATTTTCTACTGCGCATACAGCCCATGCTTCCGGGCGGAAGCTGGTGCCGCCGGAGTCGGTACACGCGGCATGATCCGAGTGCATCAGTTTGATAAGGTCGAACTCATCAAGATCGTTCGTCCTGAGGACGGTTATGCCGAACACGAGAAGATGGTGGCTAATGCCGAGAAGGTATTGCAGCTCCTTGAGTTGCACTATCACACCATCATGCTCTGCACCGGTGATATGGGCTTCGGCAGTGCCAAGACGTATGACATCGAAGTCTGGGCACCGGGGCAGGGGCAATACCTCGAAGTCTCGAGCTGCTCGAACTGCGAGGACTTCCAGGCCCGTCGCATGAATCTCCGTTACAAGGATGAAAAGGGCGAGAATCGTTTCCCGCACATCCTCAATGGCAGCGGCACCGCGTTGGCACGCCTCTTCGTGGCGCTGGTGGAGACCCACCAGCAGGCGGATGGTTCCATCCGTATCCCTGCGCCGCTGCAGCCCTATCTTAAAGCGGACAAAATTCCGGGATGAAAATCTTGCTCGCGAGCAGCGAAGTCCATCCGTTCTCCAAGACCGGTGGGCTGGCCGACATGGTCGGCGCCTTGGCCAAGACCATGGCGCGCCTCGGTCATCAGGTCGGTCTGGTGACCCCGCTGTATCGTGGCATCGCTGAGAAGCACAAGGGGCTGCGGCCCTTTGACTGGAAACTCGACCTGCCACTCGGCGATCACGTGGTTTCCGGCAGCGTGCAAATCCTGCAACCGGAGCCGAACCTCACCATCTATTTCATCGACCAGCCCGCTTTCTTCCAGCGGGCTTCGTTGTATCAGGAGGGCGCGCATGACTTCGCGGACAATGACCAGCGCTTCATCTTTTTTAGCAAAGCAGTCGTCAACCTCGCTCTCTATCTGCCATGGAAACCGGAGCTGGTACATATCCATGACTGGCAAGTAGGGTTGGTGCCCATGCTTTTGCAGGCAGAAGCCGCCAAGGCTGCCACCGGCAAGCCGCCAGCCACGTGCCTGACCATCCATAATCTCGCCTACCAAGGTGTCTTCCCGGCGGACTCCTTCTGGCTGACCAATGCGCCCTTTGCCTATTTCAATCCGGGCGGCGCTGAATTCTGGGGTTCGCTGAATTGCTTGAAAGCGGCCATCGCCTTCTCGGATTACATCACCACAGTCAGTCCGCGTTACGCCCGCGAGATCACGACGGAAGAATTCGGCTGCGGGCTCGATGGGCTCCTGCGTTCCCGCAAGGACAAGCTTGCCGGAATCCTGAACGGCGTGGACTACGACGAGTGGAACACCACGCACAATCCGAGTCTCGTTTCCGCTTTTTCTGCTGAAGACCTCGCGGCCAAGACGGCGAACAAACTCGCGTTGCAAGAGCAGCTGGGATTACCTGTGCGCGCGGACGTGCCCATGTTCGGCACCGTCTCCCGACTGGCGGATCAGAAGGGCATGGATATCCAACTCGGGGCTCTCGAAGAGATGCTGGCGGCGGATATGCAATTCGTCCTGCTCGGCAGCGGCAGTCCCGCGATGGAAAACGCCTTCCGCGATCTCGCCCGTCGTCACGCCGGCAAAGTCGGCATCAAAATCGGTTACGACCATGTTCTCGCCCATCGCATCGAGGCTGCTTGTGATTTCTTCCTGATGCCTTCCAAGTTCGAGCCCTGCGGCCTGAACCAGATGTACAGCCTCCGCTACGGCACCATCCCGGTAGTTCGCGCGGTCGGTGGTTTGGATGATTCCGTCATCGACGCTACGGAATCCAACGAGGAGGCGAACGGCATCAAACTCCACGAATACTCCGTGCGCGCTTTGGCCAAAGCCATCCGCAAAGCGCTCATCCTTTATAAGAACCCAGAGGCATTGCAGCACTTCCGCCAAAACGGCATGCAGGCGAACTTCTCCTGGGACCGCACCGCCGCTGAGTATCTCGAAGTGTATCAAGCCGCGATGGCGGGTTAATTCACCTGACTGACTAACTGCCGGGCTTGCGCCTCCTTGGCGTCGAAAAATGCTTTTATTTGCGACTCGTTGATGGGCGGGTGCAGCAGCGGTTCCGATTTGCGGCAACCCATCCATGACAAGCCGGTCACAAGCCCGGCAGCCAGCATCAGGAGGGAGTATAAGCGAGTGGCTCCCATCTGTTTTCTTTCGCTGATTTCAATGGATAGACACCGGCGGAGGGAAATTTGTATGGTGGGAGAGAAAGAAAATGGAGCGCGGGCTTTAGCCCGCTTCAACTCACGTAACTAAAGGCAATCTTTAGTTTTCCAAGCTGCCTTGGAATCTGAAATTGAAGCGGCATAAATGCCGCGCTCCACCGGCCTACAGCTCCAGCGAGGTCATCCATGCAGTGTCGCCGAACTTGCTCTTGAATTTTTCGATGACGGCATCCGCAGCCGCTTTGTTCTCGAACACGGCAAAGGTTGTCGAGCCGCTGCCGGACATCATTGCGCGCATGGCTCCGTTGGCTTGGAGAAATTCCTGATACAGTTTCAGGATGGGATGTTTCTCTAGCACGGGGGCTTCGAGGGAGTTGTAGAACTGGGTGACCGCAGCTTTCGTATCCGTACCGTTCAAGGCATCCACCAGTTCTTGAGCACGACCGGCGCGGCCGTTCAGGTCTTCAGGGAAGCGGGCGAGGTTTTGATAGGCCCAAGGCGTGGAGACGCCGAAGCCGGGATGGATGAGGAATAGTCCGCGCCCCTTGAGCGTAGGGAAGGGAGGCAGGGCCTGGACCTTCTCGCCGCGTCCGACGGCTAATGCTGGGCCTTTTTGCAGAAAGAACGGGACATCAGAGCCCAAGGCGGCGGCGACTTCGTAGAGGCGGTTCTCCGGCAGGCGTCCGCCGAAGAGTTCATTCATACCCAAGAGCGTGATGGCGGCATTCCCGCTGCCACCGCCGAGACCGGCAGCCATGGGGATGCGTTTCTCCAGATGAATCTTCACGCCATCGAACATCTTCGCATTCGTCAAAAATGCCGAGGCCGCGCGATGGACGAGATTGTTCGCGTCCACAGGGAGGCGATCATCACTGCAAGTTAGGATTACTCCGCGCCCGATCCGTTCAAACGTGAGGGTATCATGGAGCGGAATGGGGAGCATCACGGTCTCGAGTTCATGAAACCCGTCCTGGCGCTTACCCAGAATGTTCAGGATCAGGTTGATCTTGCAGTGCGATTGATAGGGCGGTGTCATCCAGTAAAAAATAAAAACGGCGCCAACAAGCAAATGTTGGCGCCGGTCATTTGAAAAGCTTTTTTAGTAATCAAAGATGTGGAAACGGCTGCCCGGAACAAACGGGACCACATCACCCGAGCTGAAACCGATCTGGGTATCGGTAGCGAACATGCTGTCCGAGATCAGACCGGGCTTGAAATTCGTCGGATAGACCGGGTTCTCGGTCATGAAGTCGATGGACCATACCTGCTTCTTCTGGTAGGGGCCACCGACGTAGATGTCCTCTTGGCCTTTGCTGTGCTTCATATAGAAGGCGTCGTATGTAGGAGTAGGGATAGGAAAGGTGGCGATCTCAACAGCACCAAGCACTGTGCGGGTCACGCTGCGGTTGATGCCCTTGATGAAGCCAGTGGTGTAGGCCTGATCCGGACCATACCACATGGCGGTCTGCTCCATAGAACGCCGCATATCACCCAAGCGGGTAAATTCCGTGGCATTATTGATGCCACGACCGAGTTTGCTAGAAGGGCCGGCGCAGCCGGTGGTCAAAGTGACTGCTACAGCCGCCGAAAACAACAGGGCCAATGGTTTGCGCATAGGTTTCAACGTGATTTCTAAGTGAACTTATTCAACCTAACACAAACTTGTAAAGCAGCAATTCGCATACTTTTAGGAAACGGATTGACCTGCGGCGGCAGGGTGTCGTTCTCTGGCGGGAAGAAAGGATTCCCATGCTGATTGTCCATGTCCACGTTCATGTGAAACCGGAGTGTGTTGAGGACTTTAAACAGGCCACGATCGAGAATGCCAACAATAGTGTGAAGGAGCCGGGAATCGCGCGCTTTGATGTTGTGCAGCAACAGGATAACCCGGCCAAATTCGTCCTCGTGGAGGTGTATCGGGATGCCGATGCGCCCGCCAAGCATAAGGAAACCGCCCACTACGCCAAATGGCGGGATACGGTGGCCGATATGATGGCTGAAGCTCGCTCGAGTGTGAAATACAGCAATGTCTGCCCGGACGATGCCGGGTGGTGAGGTAACGTTATGACGCGCTTTGAGTTTGCCACAGCTACCCGGATCGTTTTCGGGGCGGGAGCTTTATCCGAAGCGGTCAAGGCTACCCAAGGGATGGGGCGGCGTGTGTTCTTGGTGACCGGCAGTCGGTTGGAGCGGGCGGAAAGGCTGGTCGGGCATTTGCGCGCAGTGGGATTGGAAGTGGTTATCGCCCAAGCGATCGGTGAGCCGACGACGGATTCCGTTCAGGCATTAACTGCCCAAGCGCGGGCTGAGAAGTGCGAGGTCGTTGTCGGCCTCGGTGGCGGGAGCGTTATCGATGCCGCCAAGGCGGTGAGCGGTCTCCTGACGAATGACGGGGACTTATTCGATTACTTGGAGGTGATCGGCAAGGCCCAGCCGCTGAAGCACCCGGCCGCGCCTTACATCGCCATTCCGACCACAGCGGGCACCGGCGCCGAGGTGACCCGGAATGCGGTTTTGGGGTCCAAGGAGCATCGAGTGAAGGTGAGTTTGCGGAGTCCGCTGATGCTCCCGCGTCTGGCCATCGTGGATCCGGAGCTCACCTATGACTTGCCAGCGGATGTGACGGCTTACACCGGATTGGATGCGCTCACGCAGGTGATCGAGCCCTACGTCTGTACGAGGGCGAACCCGATGACAGATGGCTGGTGTGTGGAGGGGATCCGGCGTGTGGCGAGGTCATTGCGCAAGGCAGTGGAGCAGGGGAACGACACGGCGGCTCGTGAGGATATGGCGGTTGCGAGTCTCTTTGGAGGGCTTGCTTTGGCGAACGCTGGCCTTGGCGCCGTGCATGGTTTCGCTGCGCCTTTTGGGGGAATGTTTCCTGCACCGCATGGCGCGGTGTGTGCGGCTTTGTTGCCGCATGTGATGGCGGCGAATATCAGAGCGCTACGGGAACGCGCGGCAAGCAGCATCGCCTTGGAGCGCTACGAAGTGATCGGGCGCTTGCTCACCGGCAAGTCGCAGGCGACGGCTGAAGATGGTGTGCAGTGGGTGACTGAGTTAGTAGCTGAGTTGCAGGTGCCGAAGATCTCCAAGTATGGCTGTAAGGCAAAGGACGTGGAAGTGGTCGTCGAGAAAGCGGCCAAGGCCAGCAGCATGAAGGCGAATCCGATTGAGTTGGGCAAGGAGACGCTGGCGGAAGTGCTGAGTGCCGCTCTGTGATACCTACCCCAAACTCGCCCGTATTCCCGCAAAGATCGATTTCCCGGTTTCCACCGTTACCGGCTTCTTCGATTTCTCGCTCAGGTGTTCCACCAGATTTTCGGGCATCTCTTTCAGGAAGGATGACGGATGACACGGCATCGGTTGACCGTAACGCTTGCGGGTGTCGCAATGACTCATCGAGAGGGTTTCTTGCGCGCGCGTGATGGCTACGTAAAAGAGGCGCCGCTCTTCATCCAATGTGCCTTCCACCTTGCTGCGTGAGTGCGGCAGCAGGCCTTCCTCCATGCCCACGATGAATACATGCGGATACTCCAATCCCTTGCAGCTATGCATCGTGATGAGTGTTACCGCGTCGCCTTTCACTTCCTTGTCCTCGGCGCGCTCGGTGTCCAGCGTCATCTCCGCCATGAACTCCACGAGCCGGTCCTGCGGCTTCGGTGTGCCCGCCGGTGTCGTATCCAAGGTGGCGACGAGATCCGCGATGTTCTTCACCCGATTCTCCGCCGTCTCCGGATCCTTCTCCGACTTGCGCAAGTCATCCAGATAACCTGTCTCCGTCAGGAAACCGTTCGCCCAATTGCTCAACGACAGTGTGTCTTCGGATTCCAATGGCGCCCGGATCGTGTCGATGAATTTCAGAAATTCAAGGATGCTATCTTTGATGCGTGTGAGAAACGAATCCTGCACATCCGTGTGCCGCATCGCCGCGTACACCGAGCAGTTCCGCTCATGACTCATCTCCAGCAGGCGCTGCATCGTTGTGTCGCTCAAGCCGCGCGCCGGCGTGTTCGCGATGCGCAACAGACTGATGTCATCGTGCGGATTGATGAACGTCTTGATGTACGCCATGAAATCCTTGATCTCGCGCCGGTCAAAGAAGCTCTGCCCGCCGATGAGATGATACCGCACACCCGCCTTGCGCAAGGCCGTCTCGATGGGGCGGGATTGCAGATTCGTGCGAAACAGGATCGCGTGATGCACCCACGGGATTTGCCGTGTCATGCGGTTGAACTCGATCTGATTCACTATCTCCCGCGCCTCATCCTCATCGTTGGGATACTTGGCGATGGTGATCTTTTCACCCTGTCCTTTCTCGGACCAGAGCTGCTTGCCGCGCCGTTGCACGTTGTTCTTGATGACCGCATTCGCGGCATCGAGAATCGTATTCGTGGAGCGGTAATTCTGCTCCAGCTTGATCACTTTCACCTCGGGGAAATGCTGCTCCAAGTTCAGGAGGTTCGCGACTTCCGCCCCGCGCCAGCCGTAGATGCTCTGGTCATCATCACCCACCACGCAGAAGTTCCGGTGCTCTTTCGTCAGGTGATGTACGAGCTGGAATTGCACGGCGTTCGTGTCCTGATACTCGTCCACCATCACATATTTGTATTTCGCACGACAGGCCTCCAGCGCATCCGGATGCTCCTCGAATAGTTGCAGCACTAACAGGATGAGGTCGTCGAAATCCACCGCGTTGCAAGCCTTCAAGGCCGTGTCGTATTGCCGCCGTACATGCAGGGCGAGGGCACGGACGCTTTCATCTGCGAACAGTGTGGAATCTACGCCTCCGTTCTTGAACCGACTGAGCATCGAGAGGATCGCCCGCGGATCGGACTTCTCGCCCTTGGAGGAGAGCCGGCTCATGATCTTCTTGATCACGCCGATCTGCTCGCTCTCGCTGCAGATCACGAAGGTCTTCTTGTAGCCGAGCTTCTCGATGTGCTGACGCAAGATGCGTACGCAGAGGGAGTGGAACGTGCAGATGGTCGGGCGCGGCGTCTTTTCCTCGCCTTTGCGGGCGCGTTGGGTCGGGACCAATTGATTAACGCGTTCTTGCATCTCCCGCGCTGCCTTGTTTGTGAAAGTCACCGCCAGGATGTTGCCGGGATTCACTCCGCGATCGATCATGCTGGCGATCCGCACCGTGATGACCCGTGTCTTGCCGGTACCCGCCCCAGCCAAGATCAGCACCGGACCATGGATGGTGCGGACCGCTTCCCGTTGCTGGGGGTTGAGTGAACCAATATCGAACATCGCGCGCGGCAGTGTAGGAGCGAGACCCACGAAGGCAAGCGAAGGGTTTCCTGTGAACCCAGAATCTCCGTAAACCCTTGTATCCAATCTTTCTGCTCTGCTGATACTGATGGCTGAAAGTGCCCGCCAAATCACTTTTTTTGCGCCATGCAGTCGCTTGTGGCTGCTGAATCCGCTTCCCTTTGTCCTATATTTTGCCCAAGGTGCGGAATGAGTTTTACAGAGCTGGGTCTGTCCAGCGCGGTGATGGAAGGCGTCAAGGCCATGGGTTATGTCGAACCGACCCCCATTCAGTTGTGCGCCATTCCCTTGATTTTGGCCGGTAAAGACGTGATTGGCAGTGCCCAGACGGGCACTGGCAAGACGGCTGCCTTTGCCTTGCCCATCCTTTCCAAACTGGACAAAACCGCCCCGGCACCACGCGTGCTGGTGCTGGAACCCACCCGCGAACTGGCCGCCCAGGTGGAGACTTCCTTCCGTGATTTCTCCCGGTTCACCGATCTGCGTACCGTCGTCATCTTCGGCGGTGTCGGTTATGGCAAGCAGATGGATCAGTTGAAGCGCGGCGTGGATATCTTGGTTGCCACGCCCGGCCGGCTTATCGATTACTTGAACCGCGGCACCATCCGCCTTGATCAGGTGCAACACCTCGTTCTCGACGAAGCGGACCGCATGCTGGACATGGGCTTCCTGCCGGATGTCCGCCGCATCGTTGAGCGTTGCCCCAAGCAGCGTCAGACCTGCCTGTTCTCCGCGACGATCCCGCCGGATATCGACGCCCTCATCAAGTGGGCCATGCAGAAGCCCGAGGTCGTCGAGATTGGTGCGCGCCGCACTCCGGCCACCACCGTCAAGCACGCCATTTTCCCCGTCGCGGATAATCAGAAGACCGATCTGCTCCAGGCTCTTCTTGACCAGATCAACTACGATTCCGTCATCATCTTCTGCCGTACCCGCCATCGCGCGGACCGCATCGCGAAGTTCCTTTCCAGCCACCGCCATGCGGTCGCTACGCTCCACTCGGACCGCACCCAGCGTCAGCGTGAAGATGCCTTGAAAGGCTTTCGTGATGGCCGTTACGACGTGCTCGTCGCCACGGACATCGCTGCGCGTGGTATCGACGTGCCGGAGGTCAGCCATGTCATCAATTTTGACGTGCCACTCCACGCGGAGGATTACGTGCATCGCATCGGCCGCACTGGTCGTGCCCAGGCTACGGGCGATGCCTTCACCATCATGATCGCCGAGGAGCGTGGCCAAGTCCGTGACATCGAGAAGTTCATCGGTCAGAAGATCGCCCGTGAACAGCTCACGGACTTTCCGTATGCCCCTAGCGCCGCCTTTGATGAGATTCGCCCCGGCGAAGTGGTGAAGCCGAAGCCGCGTCAGCAACAGCAACGCCGTCAGCAGCAAAATCGTCCCCCGCAGCCACCACAGCCACAGCGCAACCGCCCGCCGCAAGGGCAGGGGCAGGGACAGCCGAACCGCGGCCCGCGTCCGCATCAGGGTAATCGCCCGCCGCAAGGCAACCGGCCGCCCCAGCAAAATCGTGGCCCGCGCCCGGGCCCTTCGGAACCCAACGGCAACCGCGAAGGCGCCAATGAACGTCCGCCCATCCACAAGTGGCTCGCCCAGCGCAATCCGGCGGCGAATATGGGCAAGATTTACGGTGGCCCGCTCCCGAGCCAGGCCAAGCCTGGCAAACGCGGCAAGCGTCGCCATGGGCAAGGGCAGGGGGGTGGCGGTGGCGGCCAGCGCCGCTTCGGCAATCAATCCGGCGGGCAGAGAAGTCTCCCGCCCGGCCGCAGCTGGTAAGCCTGCGGAGCCAGATCGTTTAGTTCCGGGTACCCACGTGCAGACGCGATGAGTGAGCTTCGATCTCGCACCTATGAGATTCGGGTGTCTCCCGGGCGCGACGGCTTTTTCTGCCATCCGCCCGGGAGTCCCCCCCCACCGGCCTCCCTCGTTTCTCTGACCTCCATGGCCTTCATTCGCGCACCATCATAGGGAGGGGGGTAGGACATCCGCTGTCCATGGTCCCTTTTTTCTAAAAATAATTTTCAAACCCTAACCCGTTGATGGTTAATTTGTTTTGCTGAAATTGGCCTTAAGGTCTGAAAATCACCTTAAAATATTTCGCGAAATATGCGTCACCCAGTTTCCATTCTGTGTATTCCGCGCATTCCGCGGTTCACCTCCCTTCGATTTTCCTCCCGCTCTTCCCTCGCTCCGCATAACCTGCCCTCGTAATGGCTGACATCGGTAAACGCAATCTGCTCTCAATCATCCGGGAATCTGCCCCGGGTCTCTACCTTGACGGGGGAGACCTCGGCGAGATCCTGTTGCCGCGCCGTTACATCCCGCGCGACATCGCGCCGAAAGAGAAAATCAGCGTTTTCCTCTATCGCGATTCTGAGGACCGGCTCGTCGCCACCACGGAGACGCCCCTGGCTGAAGTGGGCGAGTTCGCTTCGCTGCAAGTCGTCAGCGTCAATCCCAAGGTCGGCGCCTTCCTCGACTGGGGTTTGCCAAAAGACCTGCTGCTGCCTTACCGCGAGCATGACCTCCCTCTACGCGTGGGTCATAGGATTGTTGTCTGTGTGGTGTTGGATGACAAAACGGATCGTATCATCGCCAGCGCCCGCCTTGGCCGTCACTTGAGCAAGGAAGCGCCCGGTTACCGCGATGGCCAGCAAGTGGACCTCCTCATCGCCAGCGAGACGGAGTTGGGCTACAACGCCATCATTGAGAACGCGCATCGCGGTCTGCTCTACAAGGATAACCTCAGCAACCCCTTGAAGATCGGCCAACGTATCAGGGGCTACGTCCGCACCATCCGCGACGGCGGTAAGATCGATCTCAGCCTCGATGCCTCCGGCTATCAACGCGTTTTCTCCCTGACCGGCAAGATCATCCAGACCTTGGAGCGTCACAACGGCCATCTGGCTTTCGACGACGACAGCTCGCCGGAATCCATCCGCCAGACCTTTGGGGTGAGCAAGAAAGCCTTCAAGCAAGCCCTCGGCACTCTCTACAAGCATCGCCGCATCCGGTTCAAAAATCCCGGCATCGAGCTCCTCGACAACTCCGCCTGGGAACCCGGAGAAGACGAAGCTTAGGATATAACGAAGCATTACTGGGCGGCCGTATTGCAAACCCTCTCCCCAAGGGAGAGGGCAGGGTGAGGGGGAAGGGACAATCCTAAAGCCAAGAGATTACGATTGGTTTTCGTGCGTTTCCTTTCCCCTCATCCCGGCCTTCTCCCTGAGGGAGAAGGAGTCACCATTTCTCGCGCTTGGCGCTTATCGTTTTCATGCAGCTTTTGTCCGAAAATCCCTCGCCCGGCTCATAGTCGGCGTTTTGCTCGGATTTCACCCCTGCATAAGGCTGGGACGGATACCTGAACCCATCCCATTTCAGACTTCCCTTTTGGTCCACGGCTCCTAGAGTCGTTCGCTTTGAATTTTAGTGTTAAATAGAAATTGAGATATGGGAGCAGATACATCTGTCGCACAAGCCGTAGTGGCCCCGCCACTGAAACCGCAGACCATGAAGGTGAAGCTGGCGTCCACGCCCGCCAACCCTCCGAAATACTCCGTGACGCTGAAAAGCGTTACCGGGCAGGAAGTTGTGGCGGGCGATCCCCGGGCCACCCGCGCCTTGGTCGCGCTGATGGACGTGCATGCCGTGGTCGGTGGTGCCGCCTGTCACTGGGGCGGTCCGGCAGCCTTCGCCGAGATCAATGCTGCCATCCACGCCCTGATGTTCTCCGTCAAGGACCGTCAGTGGTATGAGGCCTACAATTTCATCAACGACGCCGGCCATGCCGAGAACGGCCTCTACGCCCTCCGTGCGAACTACGGTTTCGACGGCACGAACTTCGAGAGCCTGAAAGGCTTCCGTGGTATCCACAGCAAGCTCACGGGTCACGGTGAATCCCATATCAACCCGGAAGGCGTGCTGATGAGCAACGGTCCGCTCAGCTCGGCCTTGCCGCAGGCCCAGGGCCTCGCGCTGGCTGACAAGGTCATCGGCAACGACCGCATCACCATCATCACTGTCTCGGACGGTGCCTCGATGGAAGGTGAAGCCAAGGAAGCCTTCGCCGCCATCCCTGGTCTCGCGGCCAAGGGCAAGGTGAACCCCTTCGTCATGGTCATCTCGGATAACGACACGAAGCTCTCGGGTCGTATCACGAAAGATTCCTTCTCCATGCAACCGACCTTCGAGGCCATGGACGACCTCGGCTGGAAAGTCATCAAGGTGGAGCAGGGCAATGATCTCCAGACCGTCTTCAACGCCTTGGAAAAAGCCGTCGCCGATGCGAAGGCCAATCCGAACCAGCCGGTCTGCCTCTGGCTGAAGACCATCAAGGGCTACGGCATCAAAGCCACGATGGATAACTCCTCCGGTGGTCACGGCTTCCCGCTCTCCAGCGGGGAGAAGGTTGGTGACTGGCTCACAGAACTCTACGCTGGCTCCACTGCTCCCGAAGAACTCGTTGCCTGGGGCAAGACCCTGCGCGCGGAGTGGGAACAGAAGGAAGCCGCCAAGAAGGCCAAGGCCGAAGCGGCCGCAGCCAATCCGGCTCCTGCTGCTCCGGCGGTGAAGAAAGACAAGATTCAGGCCGGTCTGGCCAAGGCTGCCATCAAGGCCGCTGTGGACGGTTACCCGGTCTATTCTGTCTCTTGCGACGTGCAAGGCTCCACTGGCATCGCCCCGTTCCAGAAGACGTTCCCGGAACGCTTCGTGGAAGTCGGTATCGCCGAGGCGAACATGGTCAGCGTGGGTGCGGGCTTCTCCAAGCTGGGCTTCATCCCCATCGTGGATACGTTCGGCCAGTTCGGTGTGACCAAGGGCAACCTGCCTTTGACCATGGCCGCGCTGTCACAGTCTCCGGTCATCGCGATGTTCTCGCACGTCGGTTTCCAAGACGCCGCGGACGGTGCCTCGCATCAGGCCACGACGTATTTCGCCGCTGTCTCCGCCATCCCTCACACGGTCGTCATCGCGCCGTCCTGCTCGGATGAAGCCGAGGCGCTGATGTATTCCGCCATCAAGAAGATCGCTGACGATCGCGCCGCTGGTAAAGACGGTGAATCCGCCATCTTCTTCGTGGGCCGCGAGAACTACCCGCTCTATTGGGTGGAAGGCTCCAAGTATGAGTGGGGCAAGGCTCAGATCATCTCCGAAGGCTCGGATGTGGTGCTCATCGGCTGTGGTCCGCTGCTGAACAAGGCCATCGAAGCCGGCAAGAAACTCAAAGCTAAGGGTATCAACGCCACGGTCATCAATAACCCGTTCGTGAACCTCGTGGACATCGAGACTATCGGTGCCGCCGTGAAGGCTGCGAAAGGCCGCTTGGTCACCATCGAAGACCATCA